>JAFGQS010000124.1 GCA_016935565.1 Deltaproteobacteria bacterium | reverse complement strand
GGTTCCGTCCCACGAGCATTCATCCATCCGCCATTCCGCCTGGAGTCCGGCATAATAAGGTGTACCCGTTGCCGCAGCATCGATATTCAACGTGTAGTCATACGACGGTCCCGTGTCGAGTTCATTACCGGTACAGGTGCTGTCCCGGGCATAGAGTTTGAATTTATATCCCGTCCCGGCCGTTGACGAACCGTTTTTGCGAAGTGTCGCCGTATTGAACCCGGTCGTAACAACCTCGAATCCACCCGGGTCGGTACCTTGAAACGTCATAATCCAGTTTTCGAGCTGTCCGAGGATAGGACCGGTAACGGAGAAATTCCAGGAACAGGTTGGATCGGTGCAATGGAGTGTTGACGACAGACCGGATACATTCAATGCCCCATTTGATACGGTAAGCGGCAGCGTTGCTTCGTCAACCCTGTCATTGTTGTCCGTGACGCGAAGTGTTACATCGTACACGCCGGCACAGACGTTGGTGGAACCTTCAACGACACCGGTCGCAACATTGGGCATGGTGAGATTCAGGCCGCTTCCCTGTGACACAAGCTCCCAGACGTATGGCGGTGTTCCCCCTTCTGCCGATGGTTCGGGACTGCTCGAGTAATTACTCTGTCCTACCGTTGCCCCGGGAAGAGACGTGCTGGTAATGACGACGGTATCGGCTGTACAATCCCTGGTTGCTTCCATATCCGTCTTGATTTCATTTTCCGCCAGGGCGCGATCGTACATCCTTACCTCATCTATCATACCG
Source organism: Deltaproteobacteria bacterium (assembly GCA_016935565.1). Classification (GTDB taxonomy): domain Bacteria; phylum Desulfobacterota; class Syntrophia; order Syntrophales; family UBA6807; genus JAFGQS01. The sequence continues at coordinate 28,282 of JAFGQS010000124.1, read as the reverse complement.
CCGAAGAAATACTGGGGTGATGTGTTACCGCGAGCACCGATGAGCAGTTTGCTCGAATTGCTGCCGATAGCACCCGTTTGGGATCGTGTGTACACCTGCACCCCGTCTTTGTAGAGAATCTGCTGATGACCGTCATAGACTGACGTCATGTATGTCCACGTGTCGGCCGCTATGGAAAAGGCACTTCCTCCGTCCCATGACCAGTGAGGCTGCCAGGCGTAGGTGAGAGATCCGTTGCTGACCCTGGCTTCATAGAGATTTTCCTTGTTATATATGATGTTATCACCTGATGAGCCGTCCCATTGTATCCAGGCAGAAAGCGTCCATGGATTTGTTCCCGGGTCGAGATCGCCGTCTGTGGGATCTCCCAGATCAAGGTATCCGCCATTGTTATCGTCTACGCGGGTAAATACGGCCGACCGGCAGACTTTACCGGCCGAAGGAGTCGTCTGTATCGGGCGGGTTCCGGTACCGTGGCTTGCAGCCACGCCGTGACTTGTACCCGTTCCCGAGTCTACCACTTCGCCGGCAGTTCCGTTCCAGGGATAGTTTTCCATCCGGTACTCCGCTAAGGGAGTGGTATAACAACTTCCCGAACAGGAGGAACGGGTTATTTCATATATTTCCTGAACCTCCTCCGGCGTCAGTGCCTTGTGAAAGAGCATGACTTCATCCAGCTGTCCATTGAGATAGGTATGAAAACCGGCATATCCCATGGTAAACGGATCGGTAGAGGTGCGGGGATTTTCTGAATAACTGATCGATGCCCGTTCCTGGTTGTCGATATATACCTTCATGGTCGAATGATCATACACACCGACTACGTGATGCCATTTGCCGTCGTTCACGGTTACCGAGGTCTGAGCGTTCCCGAAACCACCGTCCGAATAGATCTGGAAAAGTATGGTGCCGTTGGTAGCAAGCCACAGGCCGTAATTGCGGTTTGTCGAATTTCCCTTACCGGAAAGTCGAACCCAGTCGGATGCATTGCCATGAACTTTTACCCAGAGTGCCAGGGTGAGTGCCCCTGTTTTCTGCAATTCTGCATTGTCTTCCACCACGACATAACTGTTGACACCATCAAAATATCCGGCCCGGCAGTTCTTACCGCTGCCGACTGTCGTTGCCCCATTCATGGCCGTTCCGTGGAGAGCCTCATTCCCCGAATCTATTACTTCCCCCGCGGTACCGTTCCAGCTGCATTCATCGAGACGCCATTCTGCTGAGAGATTCGCCGTATAGGGTGCACCGATACCTCCCGCGGTAACTCTTAAGGTGTAAGGACCGCTGGTAACGTTATTGGCAGGACAATTGTCATCCGTTGCAGTAATGGTGAAGGTATAATCCCCCGCATTCGTACTGCCGCTTTTCCAGAACTTTGCCTTCGTACCACCGAGAGGATCAATCTGAAACCCACCGGGATTACTGCCCGTCCAATTAAGAGACCACGCCGTTAATTCTTCAAAGGGCCCCACATAGTCGCCGGAAACGGTAAATTCATGTGAGAACGTGGAGGCGTCGACGGTAAAGTCGGGATCGGGCAGACTCGCCGATGTCGGATTGATGGTAAGGGTACCGGTAATAATGTTGATATCGAAATTCTTCTGGTCAAAGTTATCGGTATCTGTCCGGTCACAGGCTTTAACGGCAATCGTGTAGGGAGATCCTGTATGGCATAGATCGGGGGTCCCTGTCAGTGTTCCCGACCAGAGATTAATACTGATCTTGCCTGACAATTCCGGGGGTACTGATTCCAGATACCAGTAATAATCCGGCGACGAATCACCCCCTGTCGCATGAAATGCATGAGAGAGGTTTCCCCCTATTCTTGTATTGGGTATGGTGCTCTGGACGATCGTCACGTTGGGTGATGCCAGACATTGAGGGTCTGATGCGCAATCCGGATCTTCACAATCTACTAATATATCTCCGTCATCATCGATGCCGTTGCTGCAATTTTCGGTTACACCCCCGCCACCGCCGCCGCCACCACCTGTGCAATTCCTGCCGATAAGTATCGTACATGAGACCGTCCTCATTAAATCATCGTATGCTGTTGTTATGACCTGGTCAGGATCATCAAATTCTGCATTATCGTCTCCGTTGAGCCCGTCAAAGAAGCCATTTGAACCGTCACGATCCTTCAGCCCACCGCTGACGATCACATATGCCTGGTTTGTCTGTGTGCCGCCTTGTGTGATGTAAAGTTTCGCAGAGTCAAACGGTGCCGTGCCGACGTTATTGAGAACGGTACATAATGTGGTGGTGGTTGTCGTCGTCAGATCCGAATAAACTCCATATTTTATTCGATTGCCCCATACATCGTCGCCGGAAGAAAGACCGAGATCACGAAAGGGAAGATTGCCGAAATAGGTGCCTGAATCTCCCTGGCCGTCGGTACCGCTGTCGGCAAAGGGCAGCCGACCATTCGCCGTTAAATATCCCTGTATGGCATAATCCACTGTCTCGAGGACAGCTTGTGTCTTTTTTATTTTCCCTGATTCAATGAGAGAGGGTAACACTGTCGCTATAATTGAAATGACAATACCGATAATTATCAGAACTATTGTTAATTCAATCAGAGTAAATCCCGACTTTCGTATTGATCCTTGTTTCCGTTCCATAAGTCCCTATCCCCCGGATAAAATCGGATTTTTATGGTACAATGTGTTACGCTACAAACACATTAGTGTGGAAGGATATACTATCTTCTTCTGTTCTATCTGGTTACTATTGAATTAACGATATTAACTGATAACCGGTTTTATGTGTTCCGCAAATAGATGATTCTGAGACCTTCGAGGGTAAGCATATCATCAACAATGTCAATTGATTTTGTCTCCGGCGCTACAATTCTTGCCAGTCCTCCTGTCGCAATAACTGTGGGGTTCGATTGTGCTTCTTTCATTATTCTTTCGACGATACCATCGACAAGACCGGCATAACCATACATGATACCCGCCTGCATACTGCTCACCGTATCTTTGGCAATAATCGTTTTAGGCTTACTGAATTCAACCCGGGGAAGTTTTGATGCCTTCTCAAAGAGTGCTTCCGATGATATAACGATTCCAGGGGCTATACAGCCACCCATATAATCTCCATTCCGTGTCACATAATCAAAGGTTGTCGCCGTTCCGAAATCGACAATGATCAGATCATCTTTATATTTCTCTCGGGCAGCTACGGCATTGACAATACGATCGGCACCTACCTCTCTGGGATTATCATAATAAATAGGCATACCAGTTTTGATCCCGGGACCCACAATAAGGGGTTTCATCTTGAAATATTTTTCGCACAGTGGTTCCAGGATGTTCAGCACGGGCGGAGCGACACAGGAAATGATTATACCGTTCACGGCTCTTACAGACTCCAGTCTGATGTTGGCCGTCCGCAAAAGGTTCAAGATCAACATGGCGTATTCATCAATGGTATGATCAACATCGGTTCTAATCCGCCAATCATGTAACAGTTTATTTCCATCATATAAACCGATAACGGTGTTTGAATTTCCTACGTCAATTGCCAATAGCATTATTGTTCTCCAATCAAAGAAACATCTCCCGCGAGTATTCGTTTTGTCTCATTTTCTTCGTCGAAAAGGAGCAGTGCTCCGTATTCATCAATCCCGATTACCCTCCCTTGGTGCACTTCATTTTTATAATGCACTGAAATGTTCTTATTGAGAATTCCCGAGTATCCAAGCCACGATTCTCGTATCGGGACAAAACCCTTATCTATGTATGTTTCGTACCATTTTCCAAAGGTACGATATATTTTATTTGCAAAATCTATGCGAGATATGACATTTCCCGTCTCTTCTTGCAATGAGGTTGATGATTCTCGAAATTCCTCCTGAAAATCTTCCTTCCTCATATTGATATTTATCCCCATCCCGACAATGATAAAATCAATCTTTCCACGCTTTATTCTCATTTCTGTCAGGATTCCGCATACTTTCCTCATGTTAATCTGCACATCGTTGGGCCATTTGAGCATAACGGACCCCGGGCAATACTGAGAAATCAGTTCAGCCACGGCAACTCCTGCAGTCAGCGTCAACTGTGGTGCGAAGTGAGGTGTTATGGAGGGTCTTAAAATGATTGATGTGTAAATGTTTTTTCCGGGGGGTGATTGCCAGACTCTGTTCAGACGGCCTTTTCCCTTTTTCTGACAATCGGCAATAACAACGACACCTTCGGGCATTCCATCCTGAGCAAGCTTCGATGCGTAAATATTGGTAGAATCAACTTCTCGCAAGAAAAATATTTCTTTGCCTATCGTGCCTCCTGCAACAATACCGGATAAATCATCCTCGCTTATATTCGATAGTCCATACGCCGTATTATTCATCTATCTCGACACAATATTCAGTGATATATCAGCCGCCGGTGCCGAATGGGTAATTGCTCCTATCGAAATGAAATCAACGCCCGTTTCTGCAAAATCCCTTACATTCGAAAGGGTTACACCACCTGACGCTTCGATCAACGCTTTACCATCGATCAGAGAAACAGCCTGTTTCATGTCATCCGTATTCATATTATCGAGCATTATAATGTCAGCTCCGGCAGATAGCGCTTCTTCAACTTCCGTCAAATTCTTAACCTCTACTTCAATTTTCAGGGCGGGTGGAATGTTATTCAGAGCTCGAGTCACCGCATTTACGATACCACCTGCTGCACTTATATGATTATCTTTTATCAATACACCTCCATAGAGGCCCATTCTATGATTATAGCCGCCGCCTATCTTGACTGCATATTTGTCAAACGCCCGCAGACCCGGCATGGTCTTTCTTGTATCCAGAATCTTTGCCTTTGTTCCGCTGATTGCATCCACATACTTTTTGGTCAATGTCGCTATACCGCACATCCTCTGGAAAATGTTCAGTGCTACTCTTTCGGCACTGAGAATACTGGCTAATTTTCCGGATATATGTGCAATAATCCCCGATTTATTGACTGACTGACCGTCTTTTCGTTCGGGAACAAACTGTATATCGTTATCGGAATGGAGAAAGACTTCCCGGAAGATACCGATGCCGGCGACAATGATGTCCTCTTTCGCATTCGCTTCAGCCGTTCCTGTTTCATCACCGGTAAGAACAGCGAGTGTGGTCACATCTCCCGATCCAATATCTTCCTCAAGGGCTTCCCGTATAAGTCTCCTTAAACGAATGCGTGGTATCACTTATCCTATCCCTCAAGATTATGAAGTCTGCTTAAGGCATTTTCCAGTATGGCATTCTTCTCTTTCAACTCTTTGGATTTCAAGATCTCTTTTTCAATCACCATCTCCGATGCTTTTTCTCTGAATTCCTGATTGGCAAGTTTTTTAGAGACAAAGGCAAGGTCTTTCGTCATTTTGGCCATTTCTTTCTCGAGTCTGGCTATCTCTGCTCCGATGTCTATCATTCCTTCAAGATATACATAAACCTTTGTTGAACCTGCAATACCGGTTGCAACGCCTTTCGGTTCTTCCGTTACTTCACCTTCAATTGATAATTCCTGAAGGTTCGCCATGTCAACAATGTAATCCTTACCGTTGGTCAGCACATCCTTTTGACTTTCGTCGGGAACGGAAAGGAGCACTTTCAATTTCTTGGACGGGGGAATATTCATTTCTCCACGGATATTTCTGATACGGCTGATCACATCGATAATGGTGTTCATCTGTCCGACAGCTTCTTCGTCAGAGAAGCGATCGTCAAACGATGGATACTGACTCACCACGATAGAACCCTCGTTTTCCGTCAGCTTTGACCATATTTCCTCCGTTACAAATGGCATGAAGGGATGGAGGAGTTGTACAATAGCCTTCAATACTGTCACCAGGGTATGCTGGGCTGCACGTCTGCCGGCTGGAGAATCGGTCCCGTAAAGCACCGGCTTTATCAGTTCCAGATACCAGTCACAGAACTCATGCCAGATAAAATGATAAATTTTCCCGGCTGCTTCATTAAAACGATACTCATCGAGGAACTGTATCATATCTGCAACAGTCTCGTTTAGTCGGTCCTTGATCCAGCGATCGCAGACCGAATAGTCTTCTTCTTTGAGACTGAAATCCGTTTCCGGATAATCCCTGAGATTCATGAAACAGAACCGTGCTGCATTCCATATCTTGTTGACAAAAAATCGATACCCCTGGATGCGGTCCGCAGACATCTTCACATCCCTGCCCTGGGCCGTGAATGCCGCCAGAGTAAATCGAAACGCATCGGCACCATATTTGTCTATCATTTCAAGAGGATCAATGATGTTCCCCTTCGATTTACTCATTTTATCCCCGTGTTCATCTCTCACAAGGGCATGGAGGTATACATTTTCAAAAGGAACATCTTTCATAATGTAGATGCCCATCATCATCATTCTTGCCACCCAGAAAAAGAGTATGTCAAATCCCGTGACGAGAAGAGACGTGGGATAAAACGTTTGCAGTGCCTCCGTGTTATCCGGCCATCCAAGCGTTGAAAAAGGCCAGAGGGCGGAACTGAACCATGTGTCTAAAACATCCTCTTCCTGCCGTAATGACGAGCCTTCGCATCCGTCACACTCTGTCGGTTCTTCAGTCGTCACAATCATCTTACCACAGTCGTCACAATACCATACGGGAATTCTGTGGCCCCACCATATTTGTCTGGAAATACACCAATCACGTATATTATCCATCCAGTCAAAATAAGTTCCCTCCCACATGGGCGGAACAATTTTTGTCTTTCCTTTTACCACCGCGGAAATTGCTGCTCTGGCCAGCGGTTTTATGTTAACAAACCACTGTTTGGAAACAGCAGGTTCAATAATAGTCTTACATCGATAGCAGCTTCCCACATTATGTGTATAGGGCTCTTCTTTAATAAGATAGCCCTGTTTTTTCAGGTCTTCAATGACATTCTTTCGGCAGGTAAAGCGATCCTGACCCTGATAAATACCGCCATTTTCATTTATGATGGCACTTCCATCCATGATGATTACGATTTCAATATCGTGTCGCTGAGCCATTTCGAAGTCATTCGGGTCACAGGACGGCGTTATTTTTACCGCTCCGGAACCGAATTCCTTGGCAACGTAATCATCGGCGATAATCGGTATTTTTTTGTTGACCAGCGGGAGAATGACTTCTTTCCCGACCAAATCTTTATACCGCTCATCATCGGGATTAACGGCAACCGCCGTGTCACCGAGCATTGTTTCGGGACGGGTTGTGGCAACGACAACACTTCCTTCACCTTCTGCAAAGGGGTACTCTATATACCACAGGCCGCCATTTTCTTCCGTATATTCGACTTCGAGATCGGAGATGGCCGTATGACATCTCGGGCACCAGTTAACGATATAATTTCCCTGGTAAATGAGATCATCATGGTATAATCTGACAAATACCTCTCTTACTGCCCGGGAGAGACCTTCGTCCATAGTAAAACGCTCCCGCGACCAGTCACAGGAACAACCCAATTTCTGCAGCTGATCCAGGATAATCCCTCCGTATTTTCCCTTCCACTCCCATACCTTTGCAATAAAATCATCCCTGCCAAGATCGTGTCGTGTTATGCCCCCCTTGGCAAGTTCCTGCTCGACGACATTTTGTGTTGCAATCCCGGCATGATCGGTTCCGGGCATCCAGAGGGTATTGTACCCCTGCATCCGTTTAAACCGGATCATGATGTCCTGGAGCGTATTATTCAGGGCATGCCCCATATGGAGCATTCCCGTCACATTGGGAGGTGGGATTACGATGGAGTACGGTTGCTTGTCACTCGTATCATCAGCCCTGAAGAAGCCCTGATCAAGTGAATATTGATACCACTTTTCCTCTATATCCGCAGGGTCATATCCCTTACTAAATTCCTCGTGTTTCATTAAGCCCCCATTGTCTAAATGAAAGTTTATATACATAAGGCTAAGGTCCCTTTCACCTTAGCCTTATTATTGTCGGTCATTTTACGTTTTTAGAAAAAACGGAGCTCTTCTTTCAATTTACGAATGATGAGTAACGCATCGGCGCCCGATACAGAACTGAGGGGTGTAAATTCACCTGATGCAAACTCCTTCGCTTCCATGATCCCCCGGGACGTCACAACCATCACAGCATTAAAATAAGGAAGGTCACTTCTCAAATCCGGGAAAGGTGATGCCGAACCTATGAATTTTGTTGCAAGGCTGTTATCTCCGGTGACCTTGATTAATATATCTTCAATCATCATGGCGTATGCGGCTCTGTTGATAAGATCGTCGGGATGAAATGCTCCCGTCGAATCGACTTCAAGACCGCGAACGCCAATCCTCAGAATTCCTTCAATATCGTTCCGTAATACGTGCTCGCTGATATCGGTCGCGGTAATCGGCGGTTTTTCCTTTTTTGCCTTGAATTTTTCGGGATCTTTGAATTCCGTATCATACGTCTTAACACCTCGTTTTTTATACAGAACATCTATTTTGAGCTCTTCCATGAACAGTGCTGCGATATCCGCCCTGGTTATACTCTCCACAAGGGCAATCTTCTTACCGGTAATGGTACCCGGCATGGCTCTCTGTATCTTTTGAACCAGTTTCCACTGCTTATCCGCGTCTGCAACATATTCATCATCCAGTTCAAGGACTTTGGTAAACATATTGGCTGATTTTCCGAATTCCAATGCCAGTTTGTATCCAATACCCATAAAATAATAGGCGGCCGATGATTTCGGATCAATATCGATTGCATCCTCAAATTCATCTTCTGCATCTTCAATCCAATCTTCGCCTTCCCGTGCCATCGTATACAGTCTCAATTTACCGACATGATAAAATACTTTTTCCTGATCGGATTTCGCATAACCTTTTGCTTTTTTCATCATTTTGAAGGCACTTTTAAAGTCTTCCTGGAATGCTTTTACCAATCCCAATCCGACGTATGCTTTCGAGTATTTGTTGTCCAATTGAAGGGCCAAGTCGAATTCGCGTTGAGCATCACCGTACTTCCCCTGATTCATCAATTTTATACCCGTATACGTGTGGTGTTCAGGAGTATCTAACTGACTCGCTGCTTTTCTTTCCTTTGGACCACAGGATAAAAGAAAAGCACCTATCATTAGTATTACCAACAATGTTATATGTTTACGATACTTCATCCCTTCCTCCTTTCCTCATGAGCAAAAATGGTTTTGCGTAAAAACACAATGACATGACAGTTTTGAGACTTCATACTAAATGACTGTTTCACATAAATATATGTATAAACAGTCGAAGTCAAGTAATTTCAGTTAGTATGTATATCAACATATCAGACATCCAGAAAATTCTCAATCTCATCTATTATCGCCTTAATATCGTGAGGATGATGCCATACAATATCGTTGTCTCTTCTGAACCAGGTCATCTGTCTCTTTGCGTAGCGTCTCGTATCGCGCTTTACCAATCGCACTGCTTCTTCGAGAACGTGTGTTCCCCGTATATAGTCATGGATGTGTTTGTAACACATGGATTGCATGGGCTTCAGTAATCCACTGAAACCCATTTTCAGCAGGCTTTTCACCTCTTCAACAAGACCGTCTGCTATCATTTTTGCAGTCCTTTTGTCAATTCTGTCGTATAGCAATCTCCTATCCAGATTGAGGCCAATTTTAAGGAATTTGTAACGATTGTTTCCAAACCGGTGTTCTTCCTGTTTCGTTACAATAGATTCTCCTGACGATTCAATAACTTCGAGAGCTCTGACTATCCTGACACGGTCATGAGGATGGATTCTTTGAGCTGCAATTGCATCACGGTATTTCAGCCGGGCATAGAGGTATCCGATCCCGTGCTCCTTCACGTCATCTGTGTAGGAATCTCGCAACGCCTTATCGGCACCGGGTCCGTCAAATAATCCTCCGAGAAGTGTTTTTATATATAGACCGGTGCCTCCCACGAGGAATATATTTGTGCCGGCGTTGTACAGTCTCTCAATAATTATGGCTGATTTTTCATTAAATATGGCCGCATTAAATTCCTCATCAGGGTTTACCACATCGATAAGATGGTGCCGTATGGTTTGTCTCTCGTCGCGGGTTGGTTTTGCCGTTCCGATATCCATGTATCGGTATACCTGCATCGAATCGGCGCTAATGACTTCTCCTTTGAAAAGACCGGCAAGTTTGATCGCCATTTCAGTCTTGCCGACACCGGTGGGACCTAAAATAATGATGAGACGGGGCTTACGTTCGTTCTTTCTCATAGAATGATAATAACTAAATATCCGAATACTTGTGTTACATAATCAGCTGAATTCCCTTTACCGTATCATTATTTTCTCCTGAACATCTTCTCCAAATCCCGGGTGTCGAACTTGATGAAGATAGGCCTGCCATGGGGACACGTTGAAGCAAAGGGTATTGCATCAAGGTCTCTACATAAACCTTCAACCTCAACTCGAGTCAGTTTATGATGTGCCTTCACGGCACATTGACAGGCCACACGCGTTAATATTTTATCCCGTACTTCCTGAATGCCTGTCGATCTCCCGGTTTTTTCAACTTCTTCGATAATAGCGGGTATCAGTAACTTCAGGTCAACATCGGACAGAATTGTGGGAACCGATCTGACAATAACGGTATTTCCGCTATAGCCTTCGATCTCAAAACCGATATCATTTAAAAACGCACAATGATCTTTTACAACGATATAATCGGCGGGAGTCAAGCTTATGACCTCAGGGATCAATAAGGTCTGCTTTTCTCCTCCCTTTTCCCTGCAGGTACTCTTCATCTGTTCGAAGAGGACCCGTTCATGGGCTGCATGTTGATCCACAAGGATCGCACCATCAGGTGCAGAAAAGAGAAGGTACGTGCCGGCAATCTGATCTAAATAGCGGAGAGATGAGAACGTTACAGCCTGGCCGCTCGATGTATCTTGCATGAAATAGTCCTGTATTTGTTCCGTACCGTCACCACGGTGTACTCCGTGTTGATGCCCGGAGAAAGACGTTTTTGAGCCTGACATTACGGTATATCTCTTGAGAGATTCCCGCACTCTCTGCCTGTATTCAGGTAATAAGGTTTTGACCGTTCCCGATGGATAAAAATGAGACATGTCTGACGAAAGTGCAACGTCGGCCAGTGATGACGTAAGGGCTTTCACCACAGCAGAATGTATACTCCAGGGATTACTGAAGCGTACCTCCATTTTTGTGGGATGAACATTTACATCGACGTCCTCCGGCGGCACCGTGATAAAGATCACAGCCGACGGATATCGTCTCGCCTCAATGACTCTCCGATAGGGCGTCATGATGGCATTGTTCAGAAGGCTGTCTCTTATAAAGCGGCCGTTAACATAGTAGAATATCCCCTTTGTATTTGATCGGGTAAACACCGGTTTCGAGACAAAGCCTTCAATTCGAATATTACCATCATGTTTTTCTACAGGTATGAAATTTTTCGTAAGATCTTCGCCAAGGATAATCGAAATTCGTTCATTCAGGTTGTCCGTTCCGGGCACATCCAACACTTCCCGTTTCGGTGTAACGAGCCGCATCCTCACGTGAGGATGAGCAAAGGCCAACCTGACAATCGCATCTATACAATGGGCCTGTTCGGTAGAATCTTTTTTGAGGAACTTTTTTCGTGCCGGTGTGGAATAAAAAATATCTCTGACATGGAGTGACGTACCGACGGGACAGCCTGCTTCAATTACTTCTGTAATCACTCCCCGTTCGAGGAGTATTCGTGTCCCCGATGGGGATTCCCGGGTTCTCGTCAGAATTTCACATTTCGCTATGGAAGCAATGCTGGGAAGTGCTTCTCCCCGAAATCCGAATGAGTGTATGGTGTACATATCGTCAAACGTACGGATTTTGCTCGTTGCATATCGTTCAAAAGCCAGTATTGCATCCTCACGTTCCATACCCTCGCCGTTATCGTTCACCCGTATTGAATGTTTTCCTCCATTTTCAAGTTCAATAAGAATATCCGTTGCCCCTGCATCGAGAGAATTTTCAATAAGTTCTTTCACGATCGAGGCAGGTCTTTCCACGACTTCCCCTGCCGCTATTTTGCCGGACAACTCTTCGTCCATAACTACGATTGGTCGCCGCACAGCAGGTCCTCCTTTCAAAACGGATCTGGCGCTGGATGCCGAGAGATGGGGGTTACTATAAAAAATGGCAGTTCCAGTAGATATTGAAAACCGCAGCATCCTCACTCAGGGAACTGCGGCTCAACTTTTCTATGATACATGTATTCATCTCATTTGCTTCTTTACTTCGTCTCGTTTTTTGATCCTGGTCTCTATGTGTGAACATGCCTTGATATAATCACTGTCGGCCTTGAGACTTGCTGCCTTTTCATAGTATTCTCGAGCCTTTTCTAGTTCGCCCGTTGTTTCATACACAACACCGAGATCATAATTTACAGCAGGGGATTCGGGTTTCAACTCTACCGCTTTATGAAACATCCGCAAGGCATTGTCCCAATCGCCCTGTTTTGCATATTCACAGGCATCCTTTATATATCCATTGACCTGCTTTTGTCTCGCTTTGTCTTCTTTACTCCCTTTCGACAGAAAAGATAGACCGGGAGAATCGTCCTTTGTCTTAAGTTTCAGCTCTTGCCAGACATAATGCGGTGTTATTTTCTTAACGAACCGTTCAATGGATACCTGAGCACAATCTTTCAACATTTGACTCTGGGGAGGCAGTTGTGTGTTCCTTGCTCCGCCACAGGCATGTGCTCTTCTTTGAAAACTTACGGGTTCACTGATCTCAATATTACCGGTCTCAACACCTATGAAATTGACCGTAAAACTGACATACGCCCTTCTTTCGGTACAGTTAACATAATACGTCTTCGTATACGTTTTTCCACCGGATCTATATGATTTCTGTCTCTCTTCCGTGTAAGAACCGTCGTCGATATCATAGCCGTCTATTGTTCCCGATATTATGGCATCCACCCCCAGAATTTTTCCGACTTGCTTTGATGTTGCCGGATCGGTCAGACCGGTCATCTGTATTTCCTGTTCCTTGAGAACCTTCGTTAACTGCGACCGCGTGACGACTTTAAAGTACGGGGCACCGCCAACCTTCGCGTTGAGCAATGCGGCTTCCAACCAGCGAGACACGTTTTGCCCTGCGTTTCCCTTGCCTTCGAAATCGATGACGGCTACATTCTTATACCCCTTGAGATTGACCTCTGCGGGCATCAATATCCTCGATTTCACCTTCGGCGCACAACCTGCCATGGAAACAACAATCAACAATGAAACACACATCGCTATGAAAACCGATCTTTTCATGCACCCCCCCTTCGTACTGCTTTTCGCGCTTACGGCAACTGAAATCAAATTATTATGAATACTTTCCATGCCGACACGTCACGGGGCGAATTGATACAATCAATTCGCCCCGTCATAATTCGCAGTATTGTTTATCACTGGTCCACATCACATGCCCGGCCGTTATCCATAGTCATTCTTTTATCTCAAAACGGAATCACATCAAAGAACAACCGGGATGAAATCAACCTGATAGATACTTAATTTTAAACATACTACCATGTTCGAATTTTCAATGGAGAATCTTCTCTTATCCAAACATAATTATATCATTATAAGGAAACGCTCTTATCACATCAATCCAAGACAATCATGACACGACATTTTTTCATAAATGTCAGGTTTTCTGCAGCCGATTTCAGGTGAGTCGCATCGGCAGTACTGATAACAATATTTGATTTACCAGGTCCTTCGGCCTTCAGCCCCTTAACGGTATAGGGAGTATTTGTTACCCTTGAATTCGTCTGTGCCGCCGTCAGATCTCTGGCATAACCGGCCATACCCTGTTGTACGGCATATTCCCTGTCTACATACATTGATCCGTAAACCTCTTCACCATTTTCATCAACAATCTTTGGTGACATAGCCGGTCGCGCCTGAATGCCGCGGGCATCTATAACAAGACCGGTATAAACAGCCGATGTTGCCGGCGCAGCAGGTACAACAGGTGCAACAGGTGCTGCAGGTGGAGCCGGAGTTTCAACACCGGGAGTTGCCGGAACCGGCGGGGCTGTCGGATATCCCACAGGAGGTGCGGGGGGAAATGCTCCCAATTCTGACATTTGCGGATAAATAGCCTGACCAAGGCTCCCGCTTGCCCCGGCAAGGGGCATCTGGACTGTCACCTCAACTGTCCCGTCAGAAAGATAGTCGCTCTTAACGATTTGTGCCCCTCGAACAATTCCTTCAACCTGCGTCCTTACGACATCACTTTCAACGGCATAATCCCTAACCATTGTCGTCGCATCAACACGGACACCATTGGCCACCTCAAGCAATTTGCGATATGCATCAACCTGTGCCGCTCTCATCGCCATGGGGCGGGCTTGCGGCTTACCATAAAATCTTTCAGGAGGTGCTCCGATACCGACCGCTGTGAGAAGTCCCGATGTCCAGTTAACACTGCCGGAAGCACCGATATTCTGAACATATTGTCCCTGATTCCCTTGTTGTGCATAAACCCCCGTTAAGCCCGTAAGAAAAAACATACTGATAACAATCGCCATCACAACAATAAATCTTTTCTTCATGTTGTCCTCCTTATTCTGTTGAAAACTATTCCTCAATCAACTAAATATATTTTTTGTCATATTTTGCTCGTACAATAACAAACTGCGGGCATCCTTGCAATAATCTATTTTGTAATAATGGAAACTTAGCATTTAACGACGTCATTTACCATATTTTTTTATATAGTACTCGGCCGCTTTATTATTCGGCATAATCGATAATGTTGCCCTCCAGTATGCAACAGCACCTTGCTTGTCCCCTTTTGAAAGGGCGTAAATTGCGATTTCATTATACGCCTTCGCCAGATTTGAGGTGGCATTGCGATCTTTCGGGTTGATTTTCAATGTCTTTTGCCATTCGGTAACAGCTTCCTTATACCTCCCCTGATTATAGTATATCCAACCGATTTCATTGATAGCCTTGGTATAGGTGGGCTTTAACTGCAACGCCCGGTAATATTCAAGGTAGGCATTGTGTATCATATCTACATTGTGAAATGCCCGTCCGAGTCGGTAATGTGTATCCGGTTCCGCCGAATCAGCATCCCGGGCTTTTTTGAGATACTCTATGGCCTTCCGTGTATTGTGCCTGAAATTATATATGGATCCGATAAAATAATATGCGTCGGCGTTGTTCGGATCGATCGAGATAATTTCACGAAACATTCTGAACGCATTATCAAGATCACCCTTTTGCAAATGAAGAATACCAAGCCACAAAAGGGCGAACGTATTATGTTGGTCAATGTGCACAACCGTAGTAAATTCACTGAAAGCATCAGTATATCGTTCCTTTTTTGCATATAGGATCCCCAGTTGATTGTGGGCGTATTCGTTATTGGGTTCAAGGCGAACTGCCGTCTGGAATTGTATAATAGCCTCATCCAATTTTCCCTTATAATGATAATCGGCTCCCCGGAAGATGATATCGTTGATATCTGCACAATAAACCGTTCCGATACCGAAAAGAAAAAGAAAAAATAATGCCAGGGATATAACAAATCCTCTTAACGGTAGCCGGTATCCCTTAATGAACGTCATGGTCACGTGCCGATATTTCACATTTGTTTTCATAAGAGTCCCCAGAATATTGAATCCGCGACCTTTTCACGAAAGGCCTTTTGCCGTAGTTTAACCTCATCGCTGGGATTGGATATAAAACCGACTTCTAATAAAATCGACGGCATTTTCGCCCGACGCAATACAAAGAAATTAGCAGAATTAACACCACGACCCTGCAGAGGGAGTCTTTGCTCAAAACGCTTCTGAAATTTTGCGGCATACGTGCCGCTTTCATTCCAGTTGAGTCTCTGTTCGAATTGAAAGAGTATTTCTTCTATATCGATATAATCACTCTTTCTTTTAAAGGGTTTATCATATTTTAAAACTGCATTTTCAAACGATGCGACTCTGGCCGCTTCTTTGTTTGATGCCTTCTCGGAACAGTAGTATGTTTCAGATCCACTGGCATCTCTATTCTTACTCGCATTAACATGGATACTGACGAAAAGGTCGGCCTGATACTGGTTGGCAACGGCAGTGCGATCGGAAAGAGGAATGTAATAATCGGCTGTCCTGGTGAGAAATGACTTGATCTTACCGTGGTAAGCTAATCTCTGATGGAGCATCCGTGCCAGGTCAAGGGTCACATCTTTTTCCTGTAAACCATTGTAACCGACGGCTCCTGAATCAAACCCCCCGTGACCTGCATCAATAACAACACGTTTTACCTGATATGTCAGACCCTCATCAGACTGAAGGAACTTGAGCATCCTCCTTTCTTCGTCTTTTGCCGCTATTTCCAGAGGCGAAAGGGGCTGTTCTTTCTTTTTCAGCCCGGGAATCGGCTTCTGCGTCATCATCTCGATCATCATCCGTGAATAAACATCTTCCGGATTGAGCCTTAATGCTTTCCTGAAAGCCTCCACGGCCTCGGCTTCTTTATTGAGACTTCGATATGAACGACCCAGAAGTCCATATGCCCAGTCGCTTTCGGGGTCTATTTCGATCGCCTTCTGTAATGATTCAATCGCTTTCTCATAGGCACCCTTCTGAATAAAATTCTGGCCCTCAATTGAGTAATCAAAGGCCGTTTTCCCCCATGACACGGCGGGATACATTCCCGTAAAAGAAGAAACTACAAATCCCTTGATCAGTAATTGTAAAAACGCCCTTCTCTCCATCGTTACTCTTTCCGGGTAAATGCCTTTGTCTCCGGCGCCTTTAACCAGGGATCTATGGTAATATTCGTCCCGAATATGAGGCCCTCATCCGGCGGATCAGACCCCCACCAGTTATTGCGAGCATCGATATGAATAGAAGATAATGGCTGGACGGCGATGGGATTGTCCGTAAAATTATTATGATGAATGACCGGGTTTGACACGCCGACACATTGTACGGCACCCTGGCCGAGGTTGTGAGCGAATGTACTATAGGAAATTTTCGGTGAGGCAGAGTTTGAGCAATAAACTCCACTCTGGGCATTTTTTGCAATGTAACAGTACGATATTTCAGGACTTCCAAACTCGACATCGAAGGCGATCTTCGCATACTTCACAATGCAGTACGTGAAGAAACTGTTTGCCTTGGTATTCTTCTGAAATCGTACCGCCTTAGAATAAAAACCCGGTGACGGCGATGTTCCCGACGCGGTAAACACAATTGGCCTCTCTTCCGTTCCTCTGGCAATAACAGCCCCATCGTTTGCAATGATTGATTTATTCTGATCGTAGGTAATCGTTACTCCCGGTTCGATATAAAGCGAAAAACCACCGTCTATAATAAGATCCCGGGCAATATTGTACGGACTGTTTGAAAGTGTCAGATATGAATCCGACTGTATCGTTCCTCCCAGCTCAGAATCCAGAATGGGAAGTTCCAGGGAAGTTCCTCCCGGGTATTCATTATTTAATACGGTACGAACATCAACCTTTCCCCTGATTTTTGACAATATCTCAAGACCATCGGTTGTACCCCACCAGTTGTTCCGTGCCTTAATAGGCTCTCCTTCCATGATGCCCATCATGTTAAAGGGAGTGTTGTCATAAATATTGTTTTCTGTAATTGATGCGTTGCTGGTGTGAACCGTAATTCCCGAACCATTGTTCTGGATTATTGAATTGTTTTGAACAATTGGCTCTGCATTGGTAATTTTCACTCCGCTTTTTTCATTATCACGTATCTTATTGAACGTTATCTTCGGTTCTGATCCATCATCGATGACTATACCGACTGATTCATTTTTATGTATCATGTTTCTTGTAATGGACGGCTTTGAAAAGGCACCCACTATCTTTATCCCGTCAATGCACGCCGTCAATTCACAATCCTCTACAACAGGTGAAGACGCCCGGCATACTACCCCGGTTCGGGCATTCTTTATCCTGGCAAATTTAATAACATTATCTTTTTCCTGCACATTGTCAAAGATGATGCCTTCCCATTTTACATCATCTGTACCCTGAAACAGTATGAAGTGTTCCCTGTTGCCTACAGCGAGGAGACATCCCTCTATAACCAGGGGCGAATCCTTTGATTTGATCACCGTACCGGGTTCAATGGTCAGATGTGCCTTGTCTTTAACCACGACCTCGTTATCGATAATGTAGGGGCTTGCACCGGCATACCATGTCGTATCGGCATTGATAGTTCCCGATACGTGAGTCGGCCCCGGTGCTATGGGCATTCCAATGACGGCATCTGTTTTCTCACTCTCGTTTCCGGCAGCGTCTACAGCGGACAGTCTGTAAAAATACGTCCGTGCATTCTTGAGATTTTCATCTTTATGGTAATTGAATTCGGTCTGTGCAATATTCGTGAACCCGCTGAGCGGTGTCTGACTCTGATAGATTCGGTATCCTGCAAGATCGGATTCGGCATTTTTATCCCAGGCAAGGAGGACAAAGGTATCACGACCTACCGTTTTTACATTAACCGGTTTATCAGGAGGGGTTGTATCAAGGGTGACCGTACTTATGGCATCAATCCAATTAGCCGTGTTACCCGTATCGTCAGTCACATGACCGGTAATGACGGCTTTCTCGACAGTATCTCCGGGCACGACCCGATATGTTCCCAGGTATCCACCCGGTTCAATTTCTTTCATATCAATGCCTTTTTTAAAATCACCAACATCAAAGTAGGCCTGCATCTTTGGCGTAGCCTTCATGACAACCTTAATTACATCACCGGCCTTCCTTGGCTGTCCCTGGGTATCCTGGGTAAGAATGGTGATCAACGGCGGATGAGATGCCTCTGCAAGAGAAGGTACCGGAATCGTTTTGACCATATCACGAAAGAGATCGTCACATGCCCTGAGTAGTTGTATATCTCTCACATTCATAGATGTTGCAATGATCGTCGCGATGATACCGATTGGCGTCGTCGAAACGCCTCCTTCCTGAATTCTCGTCACATGCTGTCCGTTCCAGAGAAAATGCCCTGTTTTTGCTTCATACATCTCAATCTCGGCACCAACAGAAACCTGGGAGTAAACAACGGCAAATATCTTATCAAAATTCGAGATTGTTCCATAAATAACGGCATCAACATTCAAAATTTTTGCCAGGTCCTGTGGTTTTGTATTTTTAATTGCCTCCGGGTCGGTAAGTCCTGCCTTTCTCAAAAGATGATCGACACGGAAAAGTTCCATATCTTTGAAAGGAAGAGAACTGAAGTGGTTATAAAAGTGTTTCCGAACCGTATCATTACCTTTCTGACTTCTTGACTTATCAACGAAAGGGAGGATTGCAACGGTATGTGGTGTATGCTTCTCCATGTATGGATCTACCTTGTACGTTCCCTCAAACGCTGTTTTTATTTGCGCAGTAATCGCAGTCTTCTTCGTGGCAACGACACAACTCTGAACAAAGAGTACGTGGAACAGTATTATAATAAAAGTGAATGGTATAAAATTTCTCTTCATAAAAACCTCCTCATCCAGCATGTAAGGATTTATCAGTTTTTCTCCGGTACGATTAGAAGGTTTCGACACCCATCAGAGCATTATCCTCGTTTCTGATGATATCGCCATGGCCGGGATATATTACAACAGGATTGATGGAATCATGCAAGTACTGAAATGACTCTTTGATAACATCACCCCTCCAGTGAAAACGGTTGAGAGTCCCGTGCCCCTCTTTTGGAATATTAACGACCAAATCGCCGCATATGAGTTCTCTTGTTTTGTCATGAAAAAAAGAAACGGAATCTTCTGTGTGTCCCGGTGTCTCGATAACATCCCATTGCTCGAAACCGAGTTTGTACCTCCTGAGACCGTTAACACCAAAATAAGTGATCTTTTCTTTTACACACGGAAGATTGACAATGTTTCGAAAGCCGGGAAGCGGAATTCCCGCTAAGTTCATAAATGCAAGATGTGATATTCTCCTTATGTACCGTGTACTGGCAATCGATGCCGGCATAAATCCCGAAAACCAGTTTTTGATTAGAGATATTTTTTCCCTTCCGCTTAAATAATCCCTGACACGGTTATGAAAAAGGGCCTGTGTTGTCTGGGGGCACCTCTTTATGAGATAACCCATACCGCCGATATGATCTATATGGAAATGGGTTGCCGTCACAAACCGCAAGTCATCAAGATTACGTCCCAGACAATTATGAATGTAATCTTCTACATCTTTGGCAGATCCGATACTACCAACATCGACAGCCATGAGTGAATCGCGACCTTCGATAACATATGTCCTGGATAACCCCGTGTTAGCGAGAGCATGAACGTTTAATGTTTCGCTTCTCTTTTTCATAACTGTTGCTGTTTAAGAATACAAGCCCGGAGAAGTATTTTAACGATAACATATTTTGTCAGGCTGTATTCAAGTCAATATTTTGTAGGAATTTATAAAGCCTTTTGACTCAGATACTATCTGATCCAGTTTGATCTCAAAACTTACAACCTCTGTAGTACTTGATATCATGACACCGACGGTTTGTTCGACTGCACTCCGTAAGGCACTATCCGATGCCTTGTCTCGCGCACTATCAACGCGTTCATCGTGTATGAATGATTTTCCCTCCGATATGACCAGATTTTTTGAAAGAGACGCTGCGGCGATGACGAGAGAACACAACACAATGAAAATAATAAAAAGACCCTTTTTCACTTTCTTGTTCCTTTCATGGAAACATTGTCACGAAAAACGAAGATCGCAACTCAATACGGACACATAGGTGTACAATTTTATAGTTAAGTTAACCGGGGGTGTCAAGATTAATTAAATGATTCTCACCATATTTAAGAACTTCTTCTGGTGAGATAATCTTTTAATGCGATCTGCCAGAATCGTATTGTCCTTTGCGTGGCGTGAGAAAACTTTTTGCAGTTCAAAACCGAATAACGTGGTCGAAGCGCTTTGCGTGGGAACGTATCGGATGTGACAGGTTTTACCTCTGCATTTTTTACATCCGCATATTCCAATATTTTCAAGGCAAATTCATACCAGCTGCAGGTCCCTCTGTTCGTAACATGAAAGATGCCTGTGTGGTTACCCTCTATCAGTACCTTAACGGCGGAGGCTAAATCGACCGTATATGTCGGCGAACCGACCTGATCGTCTACCACCTGGAGAAACCGTTCAGTCTGTGCCTTTTCAACAATTGTGTCGACAAAATTCTTTCCGTTCTTACCGTACAGCCAGGCAGTCCGTATGAGTATGTAATTATCCGAATATTCTCTCAGGTACTGTTCTCCCTGGAGTTTAGACTGACCGTAAACGTTTATCGGATTATAGGGAACGTCTTCCGTATAAGGAGTTTTTTGAGTACCGTCAAAAACATAATCAGTGCTGAAATGGACAATTTTAATTCCCTGTTCCGTGCATGACCGAGCCACATTTCTTACACCGTCTGCATTAACAGCAAAGCATGTCTCTTGATTGTCTTCACAGTCGTCTACATTCGTATATGCCGCCGCATTGATAACAAGATCGGCGCCGGACAGAACGATCACACGACGACAATCCTGTTGATCCGTAATGTCGAAATCGTCAATATCTCTTCCGATAACATCATGCGATCCGCTCAGTTTACCGACAATATCAGTACCAAGCATTCCCATATGTCCCAAAACCAAAATCTTCATCAATACCTCACTTCCTTTAAAAAAAGGCCCTGGGGTGGTGCCGTCATACCGGCCTTCGTCCTGTCTTGCGCGACCATGATGTCGGAAAAGTCAACTACTGTTGTCTTTCCCCTGCCCACATCGACAAGAGTGCCGACAACATTTCGCACCATATAGCGCAAGAAACCGTCCGCATCCAGAGAAATAATGATTAGATGATCTTTTCTTTGTTCTATGTCAGCCTTCATGACTGTCCTGATGTGATCTGCAGCATCGTCATCGGCACCGCAAAAAGATGAAAAATCATGTGTTCCTTCCAGCAATAATAAAGCCTTTCGCATGGCGCTCACATCAAGAAGATAATAAACATGCCATGTATAATTTCTGTATAGCGCTGTTCTGATGGAACTAGTATATATCTGGTAGAAATACGATTTACTTTTTGCATCGTACCGTGCATGAAATGTTTCGTCCACATCTGAAAGTTCTTTCACCACAATGTCTGCGGGAAGCAGGCTATTGATTCCCCGTAAAAGATTCTCTGTGTTAATGGTTGTTTCCGTCCTGAAGTTTGCCACCTGATTGACGGCATGGACGCCTGCATCTGTCCTTCCGGAGCTTATCAGAGTTACTTTTTCCTGCGTGACGGTACCGATCTTTTCTTCCAGTACCTGTTGAATCGTACTACCGTTCGGTTGCCGCTGCCACCCGTGATAGCACGTTCCGTCATACTCAACAATGATCTTGATATTTCTCATAGTCTTCCGGTAATAAAGGGTTAACCTGCTCCGGTTAACCCTTTATTTCTTTATCGTGTTCACACGACGGAATGCTCGGCGTTACAATACCTATTGACGTTGCCAGCACTCTTCAATGGCTTGAATTGCCGGTAGTTTCTTGCCTTCCAGAAGCTCAAGCGACGCTCCGCCACCCGTCGAGATGTATGTTATATAATCACTTTCACCAGCCTGATGTATCGCCACATCCGTATCACCACCACCGACAATGGTGAGAGCATGCGAATTTGCTACGGCGTGAGCCATTGCGAAAGTTCCCCTGCTGAAGGCATCAATCTCAAAAACTCCCATTGGTCCGTTCCATACAATTGTCTTTGCATCGAACAGGGCCTCCCTGAAAAGGGCAATCGTTGCCGGGCCGATGTCCAGACCCATCCAGTTCGGATCGATTTCCTGCAATGGAACGATCTTCGTTACTGCCTTCGGGTCCACAGATTCTGCAATGACACAGTCAACGGGAAGATACAATTTCACGCCCAATTTTTTCGCAATCTCAATACCCTGGTATGCCGTATCGATAAGATCGTTTTCGACGATCGATTTGCCGATCTCATATCCCATAGCTTTCAGGAAGGTAAATGCCATTCCTCCCCCGATAATCATTTTATCGACCTTTCTGACAAGGTTACCCAAAGCCTGCAATTTATCCGACACCTTTGACCCCCCAATAATTGCCACGAAAGGTCTGAATGGGTTCTCCAGGGATTTACTGAAGTAATTCAATTCTTTCCTCATCAAAAAACCAAGACCGCATTTGTTGATGTATTTGGTGATACCTACATTAGATGCATGTTTTCTGTGAGCATTTCCGAAGGCATCGTCGATGTAAACATCGGCGAACCCAGCCAGCTCCTTGGCAAAGTCATCGTCATTATCCGTTTCTTCCTGGTGAAATCTCAGATTCTCCAGCATGACGATACAGCCCGGTTTCATAGTATCAATGAGGTGTTTGACTTCATTCCCGATACAGTCCTTTGCCAGGATCACATCTTTACCGAGCAGTCGCGACAGTCTTCTTGCAACGGGATTGAGACTCAATTTATCATTATACGTTCCCTTCGGTCTTCCCAGGTGGGATATAATAATAATTTTTGCATGCTCATCGAGGGCATAATTAATGGAGGGAAGTGCAGCCCTGATCCTTCCATCATCGACTATGTGAGAGTTTTCATCCAGAGGTACATTAAAATCAAACCGAAAAAGCACTCTTTTTTCTCTGAGATCGAACTCATCAATATATTTCATAGACTCTTCCTTTCTTATTGTTTTTGTTTGATTATTCTAAATACTTTGAATTATGACTATCCTGAAATAACCTTGTCGAAGATGCTCTATCTATAACGCACTCTCATATCTTGGTCAAGGTAGAATTAGATATCTAATTTATATTGCATTTCAGGAGAAGAAATGTTAATCACGACAATTTGAATTACCATAAACGAATCAATTTAAGAGGGAGTATAATTATGGGAGTAACAGCGGACAAACTTAAGGCTTTTGAAGAAAGAAGAGACAGTCTTCTATCGATGGGTGGAGACAAGATGATCGACAAGCAGCACTCGCTTGGAAAACTCACCGCCCGCGAAAGAATCGATCTTTTCTTCGATAAAGGAACTTTCCAGGAAATTCAGCTATTCGTAAAAACTCGATCAACCCTCTTCGGATTAGGAGAGAAGGATATTAAAGCAGATGGTGTCATAACCGGCTTTGGGAAGGTAAACGGACGTACGGTTTTTGCTTCATTTCAGGATTTCACCAGTGCAGGCGGTAGTCTCGGCGAAATGCACGCAAAGAAGATCTGGAAGGTAATGGATATGGCACTGGACGCACGAAAACCCTTTGTCGCATTCAACGACTCGGGCGGAGCCCGGATCCAGGAAGGTGTTCCGTCTCTTGATGGGTACGGTGGCATTTTCTATCGCAACACGATCGGATCGGGTTACATCCCCCAGATCACGGCAATAATGGGCCCCACGGCAGGGGGAGCTGTCTATTCGCCTGCCCTCACCGACTGGGTATTTATGGTAAAAGGGAGCAGCTATATGTACATTACCGGCCCCGATGTGATCAAGGCCGTTATCGGCGAGGAAGTCACCCATGACGAACTCGGTGGTGCAATTGCCCATGCCAGCAAAAGCGGTGTCTGCCACTTTGCAACGGAAAATGACGAAGACTGTATCAACAGAATCAAAACACTGCTCTCCTACCTGCCGGACAGTTGCCACAGTCCTCTCCCTATTGCGGACTGTACCGATAGTCCCGACAGAGAGTGTCCCGAACTCGATACGATTATCCCGGACAGAGCAACACGCAGTTACGACATGAGGAAAATTGTCATAGCAGTGGCTGATAACAACGAAATTGTTGAGCCTCATGAACTCTGGGCACCAAACATACTCGTTGCTTTCATCAGAATTATGGGACGGCCTGTCGGTGTTATCGCCAACAATCCCAAGGCTTTTGCTGGTGTTCTCGATACCAAGGCGTCCGATAAGGCTTCGCGCTTTATCAGATTCTGTGATGCCTTTAACATTCCGCTTTTGACCTTTGCCGACGTCCCCGGATATATGCCCGGGACAGAACAGGAATGGGCCGGCATTATCAGCCACGGAGCAAAACTTCTCCATGTATATTCCGAAGCAACCGTGCCCAAGATTACCGTAGTGACCCGTAAAGATTACGGTGGAGCCTATATCGGTATGTGCAGCAAGCAGCTCGGATCGGATTATGTCATGGCCTGGCCATCGGCAGAAATCGCCGTTATGGGCGCCGAGGGAGCCTGCAATATCATCTATCGCCGCGAAATTAACAGTGCCGACGATCCTGCTGCCAAGCGAAAGGAATTGGTCGCTGCATACGAAGAACAGTTCAATAATCCCTACTTTGCAGCAAGTATGGGAATTATTGAAGAGGTAATCGCACCGAGAGAAACGAGAAAACGGGTGACGGTTATCCTGGATGCACTGAAGGATAAATCAGAAACGAGACCGGAGAGGAAACACAACAACATTCCGCTGTAAGCGAAGTTGAAAGTCTCCAACCGAAAGTTCAACATCAATCAGCTGTAATACTTTGAAAGAATGAGGGCCGGTTTCATCATCACGAAACCGGCCCTTCTCCGTCAAATCCGGATGGTGCAACAGGCAGCTGCAGCGCAGTCTCAGTTACGCAGTACTATGTTCCAGATCGCGGTTCCGCATTTTGAATCGCTGTATCGACCCGTTTCAGAATCGATTCACGACCCAGTATGGCAAATATTCTATCAAGTTCAGGCCCGGTGAGTTTACCCGTAACTGCTGCCCGTATCGGCATGAACAGTTTTCTTCCCTTTAAACCTGTTTCCCGGCGAACCGCAGCTATAACACCATCATAAACGTCTTTGAAATTTCCCTTCGAACGTTCAAGTATGTCTCGAACCAGATGGAGAACCTCCATTGCCTCATCCTCTGCAAGAAGAGACCGGGCATCGTGAGACAGTTCGTACCTGTCATCAAAAAACATATCGATATAATTACCGACATCGGAAAGCGATGTCATATTATCTCTGAGTGCTTCCACGATATGAGAAAGCCATGTCTTGTCGAGCGATTCATAATCATACCCGGCTTCGATCATAAAGGGTTTCAACAATTCCATTAATTTTCCGGGATCATAATTTCTTATATAAATTCCGTTCAGCCACTGCAACTTATGTTCATCAAAAATAGCACCGCTCTTGCCTGCCCGTTCCAAGGTAAAGTCCTGCATTATCTCTTCCATCGGACATACTTCCTTCCCTCCGCTGAAAGAGCTCCCGAGAAGTGACATATAATTCAAAAAAGCTTCAGGGAGAAACCCTTTCTCCCTGAATTCTCTTACCGTCACCGATCCATGCCGTTTGCTCAGTTTTGACCGATCCTTTCCCAGAATCAGTGAATGGTGCGCAAAGAGCGGCGGGGTAAACTCCAGGGCCTGATAGAGAAGCATCTGGAGAGCCGTGTTTGAGAGATGGTCCTCTCCCCTGATGACGTGACTTACCTTCATAAGGTAATCATCAATAACGACGGCAAAATTGTACGCCGGAATTCCGTTGGAACGGACAATAATGAAATCCCCGATGCTTTCACTATCAAAACTCATATTGCCGCGGATCAGATCCTTGAATTCTATAATTTCTTTTCCGACATTAAATCGATATGCGGGCTTCCTGCCCTTTGTTTCAAATTCTTTCCTCCGGATCGCTGATAGATTCCTGCACTTCCCCATATATCGAGGCATCCGTCTCATCGCGATAAGATTCGCCCTCTCCTCTTCCAGCTCCTCATCGGTACAATAACAGGGATATACCCGCTCTTTCGCTATGAGCTCATGCAGGTAATCGCGGTATATATCGAGCCGCTCAAACTGGTGGTATGGACCAAAGGCTCCGTCTTTTTCAGGTCCTTCGTCCCAGTCGATCGAAAGCCACGTCAGATCATCGATAATGGCATCTTCAAACTTTTTTGATGTCCGTTCCCTGTCCGTATCCTCTATTCGAAGAATAAATGTTCCTCCGTAATGACGAGCGAACAGCCAGTTAAACAGAGCAGTCCTGGCATTCCCCACATGGAGTTCTCCCGTCGGAGAAGGTGCGAATCTTACTCTCGGTTTTTCAGGCATCTATATACTATCCCCTTTTCGCATGGATACGACGGCAAAAGCGGCAATTCCCTCCCCCCTGCCGATAAAACCCATTCCTTCATTCGTCGTCGCTTTGATATTTATCATGCCTTCCTCAATACCTAAAACCTGTGAGATATTATGTATCATCTTATTGACATATCCTTTTAACCTGGGCTTCTCCATAATAACCGTCGTATCTATGTTATTGACGGTATAACCTTTTTTACTCGCCAGTTCTTTAACAATCATCAGAAGTTTCATGCTTGATATGTTTTTATAGGCGGGATCGGTATCGGGAAAATGTCCGCCTATATCCCCCTCCCCGAGTGCACCGAGAATGGCATCACATATGGTATGTAAAAGGACATCCGCATCTGAATGCCCGAGAAGACCTCTATCGTTCGGTATTTCAACTCCTCCAAGGATAAGACTTCTTCCTTCAACCAACCGATGACTGTCGAATCCGACTCCAACTTTCATGAAATAACGCCTCGTTTTTTTAATATAAATTCGCCAAGGGCAAGATCTTCCGGTGTTGTTATCTTGATATTTTCATATGACCCGTTCATCATGATTATCTTGACGTTCATCCTCTCCACAAGCGAAGCCTCATCGGTACCGTAAAAGTTGTCTTCATAGGCTCGTCTGTATGCTTGTTGAATAATTTCCCGCGTAAAAGTCTGAGGTGTCTGTGTAAGCCAGAGCTCTTGCCTGTCGAGTGTTTCCTTGACGATTCCGTCACCGGTAACCGACTTCACCGTATCCTTTACCGGAACTCCGACGGTCACCGCACCTGCTTCAATTGCCTTCATAACGGAAGTGTTGATAAGTTCCGCTGAAACAAAGGGACGCACGCCATCATGAATAACCACCACACTGCAGTCATTGCTCACAGCTTCAAGACCATTTTTTACCGAATCCTGTCTCTTCGCACCACCGGAAATTATGTGTTTTACTTTTGAAATCCCGTATAATTCAACAACAGAAATCTTCACATAGTCGATATCATGCGCCGGAACAACAAGAACAATGTCATGAACTAATGAAGCTTTCTCAAAGGCTCGTAAGGTATGAACAATTATAGGTATGGCGCCTAACATGAGATATTGCTTGGCACTATCGTGCCCCATGCGCTTCCCTGTACCGCCGGCCACAATAACTGCAACAGTTTTCACGATTTCACCGGATCTGATATATCTGTGAATCACCCCGCCGGCAAGGCGGGACATTGTAAGGAAT
>JAFGQS010000123.1 GCA_016935565.1 Deltaproteobacteria bacterium | reverse complement strand
CCCAGGCCGAACATGATCACGGGACCGAACTGTGCATCGCGAACCATCCCGATGATGCATTCCTGCCCCGGGGCCGCCATGGGGGAAATGATGGTTCCCACAATTCTTTCTCGTGTCGTTACGTTCTTTGCATTGTGAACGATTTCCTCGAAGGCTGTTTTAATTTCCCCTTCGTCTTTCAGGCTGAGTTTGATACCACCTGCGTCGGATTTATGTATAATGTCGGGGCTGACGATCTTCATTGCCAGCGGATATCCCATCTTGTTAGCCGACATGACGGCGGCTTCGGCAGTTGCTGCAATTGCTGCATCCGGCAGGGATATGTCATATTCTTGAAGGAGTTCTCTCGATTCCGTTTCGAGCAGATTGGCCCTTCCTTCATGCTTTACCGTTTCGAAAAGTTTTTTTATAGCTGGATGTTCCCGGGGTTCTTTTCCTGGAATGGTCATCGTGCTTATTTTTTGCTGCTTCATTGAAAAGTGCATCAGAGCGCTCATGGCCTGCGCAGCTCTCTCGGAAGATTCAATGACGGGGATGCTCCCTTCTTTTAAAATGGCAAGAGATTTTATGGGATCTCTTGCATAGCTTGTGTTGACGATAAGAGGTTTTCTGTATTGACGTACAAGATCGACAAGTTCCCGCGATGTCTGCTCCTCCAGTTCGGCAATATGAGGTGCGATAATATCGTAGAATCCCCCGAAGAATCCGGTGATCAGGAGGCCGTCAACATGGTCATCTTCCATGCACACCTTGATGCATTCGGTGATCATGTGGGGATTTTCTTCTGCAGTTCCGCCGTAATCGATGGGATTGTGGGCCGGCATGCCTGCAAGGAGAAACGGCCTTATTCTCTCCTGTGTTTCCGTGCTGAGGACGGGGACGTCCATATCGTATTTTTCGGCATTGTCTGCGGCAATAGAGTTGTCACCACCACCCTCCGATAATATGGCTAATCTGTTTCCCCTCGGAATCGGACAGGTGGCAAAGATATGCGCCATGTCATAAAGCTCATCGGCGTTGGATACCCTGACGATTCCGGCCTGCCTGAATGCGGCATCCAGAATAATGTCGTCTCCCGCCAGTGATCCGGTATGGGAAGCCGCGGCCCTCATTCCCGCACTCGATCTGCCGACTTTCAGCGCAACAACCGGTTTTTTTTTGACGGTTTCCCTGATGACTCTGACCAGCTCGTTTCCTCCCCTGATGCCTTCGAGATAGGTCATAATGACTTTGGTGTCGGGATCATCTTTCAGGTACTCGATATACTCATGCAGTTGAACCCCGATTGCATTACCCACATTAATGATTTTATTAAAACCACCGCCTCTCATTCTGGCGAAGTGCGTCAGAGAGTCGATGACATTACCGCTCTGTGCAAGAATTGAAATCGAACCTCTGTTAATGGTCGGGATGCCTAACATATTGATATTTGCCGAGGCGTTGAACATGCCGCTGCAGTTGGGGCCGACGATATAAGCGCCCGTCCTTGCCGCTTCGTTCAGGATTTCCGCTTCGATTTTTTTCCCCTCTTCACCCGTCTCTCCCAGCCCTGCGGTTATAACGATAATACCCTTGGCCCCCATTTTTACACTGTCGGCAACGGCGGATGCGACAAATTTGGGTGCCACAACAATCATAACCAGATCTACGGGCCTGTCGACATCGGTTATCGCTGCATAAGCCTTTCGCCCGAAGAGTTCGGATCTCTTGGGGTTAATCAGAAAGATATCTCCCGCATATCCTCCTTGAATAAGGCTCCTTGTCCTTCGTTCAGAGGCTTTGCCGGGAACCTCGGAAGCTCCTATGACAGCGATTGATTGTGGGTTGAATACCCCGTCCAATGATCGTTCCATAACGAAATCTCCTTATTGTTGTTCATTCATGCGGCTTCAAGAACCCGTTTTCTCCTGATCCATTGGAGACCGAAGACGAGTGCAAATAATCCAAAACCGATGCTGTCGGTTATGAGCCCTGGTTTTATCATCAAAAAAGCCACGGCAAGCAGTAGTATCGTTTCGTACCATTTCGTGGGCACGAGGAAACATGCCTGTACACCGGCTGCCAGACATACAATCCCGAGCGTTGCCGTCGCAAAGGCCGTGATTATTTTTCCAATACTCCCGATGAGGAGCAGTTCAGGTGCGTACACAAACATGAATGGAATAATGAATCCTGCGATTCCGAGCTGAAAGGCACTGATCCCTGTCTTCCACGGGTCGGATTTGGCTATGCCTGCGCCGGCATATGCCGCGAGGGCCACGGGGGGTGTAATATCGGCCCTTGTACCGAAATAGAGGATAAAAAGATGAGCCGCTATCGGAAGAACACCCATCTGGGCAAGAGCGGGAGCGACAAGTGATGAAATGATGACATACTGGGCTGTTGTAGGGACACCCATTCCAAGGAAAATGCAGGCGATCATCGTGAAAGGAAGTGCCAGATAAAGCTTGCCGAATGATGCATCCACAACCAGTGAAGAAAATTTTATTCCTAATCCGGTCATGGTAATAGAACCGATGATAATACCCGCGGCTGCACAGGCGGCGGCAACCTCAACGGCACCGATTGCACCTTCCTTTAAGCCGTCGAGAATCAATATGCCGAAAGCCTTCGGTGATTCCTTTTTTATCATGCTCATGATGAATGAAGATACAACGGTAGCGGTAATGGCCCAGAAAACAGCCCGTTCCGGCGAAAAGTTCCTCATGAGAAAATAGATGAGGAGAAAAATTGAAAATATATGATGCCAGCCGGCAGCAAAGGCGGCCCGTATTTTCGGCAGTTCAGTCCGTGGCAGGCCGCTCAATCCCAGAGAAACGGCTCTGAAGTGGACCTGCATGAACGTGGAGAAAAAGGCAAGTGATGCCGGTATTGCCGCTGCCACACAGACCTTGAAGTAGGGAATTGCCAGAAACTCGGCCATGATGAAGGCAGCTGCGCCCATAATCGGCGGCATTATCTGTCCCATCGTGGAAGCGGATGCCTCGACACCGGCAGCAAAGTAATCAGGGTATCCGGTCCGTTTCATCAGCGGTATGGTGAAGGATCCGGTCGTTACCGTGTTTGCCACTGAACTCCCTGAAATCATTCCAAAAAAGGTACTGGACGCTACGGCGGCTTTTGCCGGCCCTCCCCGGGTCCATCCTGTCAGGGCGAAGGCCACATCGGTAAAGAATTGACCCGCTCCCGTTTTTCTCAACAGGGCTCCGTACAGGATGAAGAGAAGGATGAAGTTGGCGGAAACACCGATGGGAACGCCGAAAATACCATCGGTAGAGAGAGCAAGATACGTGGAAATACGCTTGATGCTGTAACCCTTGTGCATCAGCGCATCGGGAAGGTATGGGCCGAACAGGGCATAACAGATAAAAAACAGGGCAACCAGTGGTACAGCAGGTCCTGTCGATCTCCTCGATGCTTCCAGAACTAATATCACCAGGATTGATCCCATGGTTACGTCGATGGTAAGAAACGATCCGGCACGATTCAATATGGGAGTCGAGTAGATGAAAATCCAGATACATATACCGGCGGAACCGAGGAGAAAGATCCAGTCAAAAACCGACATCCTCCTGAGGGGAGACCTCTTTTTTGAAAACGGATACAGGGAAAAGATGAGAATTGACATAAAAAACCAGTGAATTGCACGGTGATCGAGGGCAAAGAACGGGTGAACGTATGCATAGAAAATATGATAGAGAGATGTTGCAATGGCAATGATGGTAATTAAGAGACCAGGGATGCCGGAATATTCTCTTTTTCTCTCGAATTTTTCGAGAACTTCCTGTGCCGCACGTGCCGCTTCCGAATCAATCGCCTGTAAGTCTATTGTACCTTCTTCCGTTCTTTCCCTCTTAGTCATGTGAAAGTACCTCTTTCCCGGACGTCATTTTCGAATTACCCGAATCCACACCGAACTTCCCCCTTTGGCGATATCCTTTAAAAAAATCCTTTGATTCTTATAGGTGATCACATGGCCGGCAACTCTGCCGACCCTGAGTAAAAAATGCGGAAATACTCGATATAGAAGGACCTTTGTTTTTTTATCGGTATAGGAAATGTGCGCATTTGCATCCGGGTGAAACTCTAACCCGGCTCCGTACCAATAATAATCTTCCTCGAGGAGAACAATCTCGTCCTGCTCGTTGATCTGAAAAATATCATGAACGGGGGTAAGGTCCGATGAATGTGTATAATCGAGATAGAAGTAATCACCCCTTTCAATGTTGAATTCGACGAGTGTCGTGTTTTCCGGTTGCTTGACGATTTGAAGAACAAGAGTTCCTATTTCGACTGAAAAAAGTTCCTTCCCGCACAGCATGAAACAGAAAAAGGAAAGAAGAATCAGTATGGTCGTTGTGGAAGCTCGCTTCAGTACCATGGCAATAGAGTGCCCGGCCGGCTATGACGTCCGGCCGGGCCGCTTCACAGCGTTGTTATTTTAGTTCTTTAAAATACTTCATTGAACCAGGATGGAGCGGAATCGGACTGTTGACCGCATTCGCCGGTGTTAACTGTGCTGCAATGGGGTGGATATTTGTGAGAGCATATTTGCCGGTGGAAACATTTTCATAAATGGCCTTTGTTATCTTGTATGCAATGTCTTTCTTCATTTTCTTGTTTGCCACCATGACATTCGAGTCACCAAGACAGAGAACGTCGTAATCAACGTCACTGTACGTCCCGGCTGGTATGACGAGCTTGAGATAATAGGGGTATTTCTTGACGAGTTTGTCAACAAATGCTTCCTCAAGAGGTACCATAACGATGTCTCGTGTGGCGGCCAGATCCATAACAGCGGAGGCGGGATAGGCAAAGTTGAAGAAACAGGCATCGACAACGCCGTCCTTCAAGGCCTGTACCGATTCCGTCTGGGAGAGATTGGCAAGGGTTAAATCTTTTTCAAGATCATATCCATACTCACTCAGAATAGCCATAGCCTGAGTCGAGCAGCCACTGCCGGGAACATCGATGGAAACCTTTTTTCCCTTTAAGTCGGCAAGAGATTTAATTCCCGATTGCTTGGTGGTGACGATATGTTCAGGAGCGGGATACATCTGAAAGAGAGCCACGAGATTATACTTCTTGTCAAAAGGATCTAAGCCTTTCGTTGCCTTGTAGGCAACGCTTCCCATGACCATTCCCATGTCGGTTTCTCCGAGACCGACGAGGCGACTGTTTTCAACGGACGCACCGGTTGACTCGGAGGCGCACCTGACATCTTCAACGGTTTTCTCAATAACTACTGCCATTCCACCCCCGAGAGGATAATAAACACCGCCCGGACTGCCTGACCCCAGAGTTAAAAAGATCTTTTTCTTTGCTATGGCCTGACCCGCAAAGACTAAGGTGATGGCCAGGCAAATTACGAGAAGTACATACAATGAACGTTTCATTTTAACCTCCTTTTACGTCTTGTTATGTATACAGTTTATGTCAACCATAAACGCCACCCCTTATCTTTTCTTAACACCTCCTTTCCGTAATATTGATTGTTACTAAAAATGGAATCGTTTGATGATGTTTTTACAGGCAGAAATTACTGAGGTTGCCTCATAACGATAGCAGAAAGAGATCAAATCGAATGTCTGTCAAAAAGAATCATACTAAAAAAGACAATAACGGTCAAAATAAAAGACTATGGTGTTTTTTCAAAAAAGAGTTCTTCATCCCTTCGCCTATTGTCAAGCAAAAAATCCGTGCATTACCGATAAATTATTGACCGGTAAATATCATCGATGCATAGGTGACAGCACTTTGCGTTGCCGATTCGTTATACGTTTCATGAGCAATGAGTTTTCCCGTGCTTCCCTGTAAGATCCTTGAAAATGTAATGATCGACGGGAGTCCGCAAACGTTAAAACGATCCCGGGTTTCCACGGCACTTTCAAAGATCTTGTCCGGTTGTCCCTGGAGAAGGTGTGAAATGATAGTCCGGTCGTATGACTGAGCCTGGGGGAGAAGGGCTTCCGCTGTCATGTGATGCCCGAATTTGAATCCTATATGGGAGAAATCGACTCCCGAAACAATCAACGCATTGTTTCCTCCCATCTGAATCAAATCTGAGAGGACATCTGTCATCTTGTTAAAACGCTCATCGGCAAAGATATTCTTTCCCTGATAAATAAACTCATGAATACCTCCGCAGAGGATGGGTACGATACAAAATGGTTCTTCGAGGTAATAATGAAGAAAGATTGTTTGAAATTCGATAGAGTGTTCTGTTCTGTGACCGAAATCGTTTGATGACAGGGTTCCCTGCGGCACCCTTTTTTTGAGTTGAGAAATGAAATCTCTGTCAGTCTTGATTGTCCCGAAAGGAGTTATAAAATTTTTTTCCGATACCGAGTAAAGACCGTCATTCCGTTGGTGATCGATGCCGAGAATTACAACGAGTTTATAATTTTTCCCTTTTACATGACGATAGAGATCAATATAGGTCGTGCTTCCCACCATGATGTCTATATGAGGGGCCACAACGCCGGTGATGTGCCGATGGATATAATCCGAATCGTTCCGTGGAAGATTTTGTTCAATAGCATCGATGAAACGGCTGAGTTTTACAGGATCGGCCTCATATGCACTGCCTGCGTGTGAGGGAGGTCGATTCTCTAATCGACTGAATTCTCCATATACCGATTCTACTTTCTCGTAGAACAGATCGCTTTCGAGGAGAAAAATATTGTCCAATTGTTCCATAAACGCTTCTATTTCGGAAAGAGAAACCAGACGTCCCCCTTGCTGACGCATCATTTCCATCTGAATGTCTCTCAGGTCATTCTGTCCGTTGAGAGCTTCGAAGAGAGGGAGCAGCGATATATCGACGGCAAAACTATTCTGAACCAGGCGGAGCGGATCCATGAATAAAATTACCTTCTGTCCTTCAATGGCCGTTGAAATAAGTTGAATATCCCTTCTCAAAAGGGGCTTCTTCATTGTATTCATTTCCTGTCCGGCATTTAATACCGATGCCTTTTTATTAGAACCTTTACATTGTGACAATAAAATGCTCTTGTCAAGGCAGAAATGTGGACTTCTTTTCATGAATTCGTTATGTAGAAAGAGCATCACAAAGAACAATCATATCATTTCTTGTTCACAGTGGATGGCATATATGATTGGTAGAATGATTAGTATAAACAGGGAGGTATATTGTCATGGTAAACAGGAAACAAAAAGAATGGGCATTAGATCGAGCAATTGAAATAACCAAAGAATTTGCCAGGGGCGGTACCGGAAATCCCCCGGAATATTTATTAAACATGTCCTATCAAACGATACTTGCCATCATGGCTGATATGGAAAAATCAGAGGGTTAATGTGTTCTTCAGTGGGTTTGTTTCGATAATCGGGTCATTTTTCTTCTATACGGCATTCGCACATGGTGAAGTGACCCGTGTTGTGGTGATAACGGTACCATATCCGCTGGTCGCACCGGTCCTTGCGTACCTGTTTTCAAAAGAATCTCTCTCGTTTCAGAAGGCCCTCGGAATTTCGCTTGCCTTACGCGGCATTTTTTTCTTTCGATATAAGAAGAACTCGGAGCTGTCACTTGCGGAATTGCCGGATGAAATCTTTGTAATGAAAAACTGTGCTGGTCAAATAAGGTTTCCTAATTCCACACTCCCGCAATGGGTTCTTTGCAGAAGGTACATTTTCCGTCATTCACATGTATTTCGCCAATATAATACCCGGTACGATCTATGATTTTCTTTTTGCAGGATGGACAGTACGTGTGATTCCAATCTGACGGGGGAACATTACCCACGTAGACATAGTGAATGCCCATCTTCATGGCCGTTTTCCAAGCATTTTCGAGAAATGAAATGGGCGTCGGAGGAAGATGGGTCAATTTATATCGAGGATGGAACCGTGAAAAGTGGAGAGGATAATCGGGTCCCAGATTTTCCAGAATCCAGTCGCACATCCTTTTGACCATTTCAATATTGTCTGTATAGGTGGGTACGATGAGAGCCGTCATTTCAAACCAGACATTTTTTTCTTTAAGAATTGAGAGAGTTTTAAGAACCGGTTTCAGACGACCGGCATTCAGCCTGGAATAGGTGACTTCTGAAAAGCTCTTGATATCAACATTGGCTGCATCGAGGGTTTTGCACAGTTCAGTGAGGGGGGCAGCGTTTATGTAACCATTTGTTATCCAAGTATTTTTTAAATTTCTTGCCCGTGCCAATCGAGACGTGTCAAGCATGTATTCATAAAATGTTGTCGCTTCAGAATATGTATAGGCGATCGACCGGCACTGTGTCTTGACGGCGGCGCCGACAACCTCTTCCGGAAACATGTCATGAGTTCTGACTTCCTCCGGTCTGGCCTGCGATATTTCCCAATTCTGGCAGTTCAGACAATGAAAACTACAGCCTGTTGTGGCGATGGAAAAAGTTCTTGATGAAGGGAGAAAATGATAGAGGGGTTTTTTCTCAATTGGGTCGATATGCACAGCACAGGGGTTACCATAAACGAGTGTATACAGTTTCCCGTCTTTGTTAACATGTGATTTGCATCTGCTCCGCGCGTCCGGAGCCAGGATGCATGTATTGGGACAGGTGAGACACCGGACGTAGTTGTTTTTCAATTCTTCCTTGAAATAAACCTCTTTCGACCACTTCCAGAGTTTTGCCGGCGCGTCATGAAGCGTGACCTTTTTTTCATTTTTGCCGGACGAGAAGAGTGGCTTGGCGAGAGCTTGAAGGGGGCAAAACAATGAAGCACTCAGAATGCCGGATATGAGGAGTTCTCTTCGTGTTAGAAACGGAAAAGAATCATTATTTTTAGAATGTGTCATGTTCGTTCATATCTTCCTAGCGATTGATTGTAACAACCAATCCTGAAATGATCAATATCTTAAATACTGCAAGCATTAAACAGGTATAAAAAATTCCGATGGTGGGTACACAAAAGAGGCTCACAACGATAGCTCCCAGACTTCCCCCGAGCAGGTCGGCAGTATACAGGGAGCCTGCCGTTTCCCATGGGGAAGAATACACAAGTCTCGAGGCAATGGGGAATTCAGCCCCTGTTAATGTACCGATTACAATAGCAAGTACAGGAAAGATTAGGATTCCGCGAAGCGATTTTCCCGCGATGAGGATGACCAAAAAAATGAGTATGTACAGTATAATATATGCTTCGATTTCAAGAATGGTTTTTTTGGTAACAAGAAGGAGGCGGTTTGCCATATAACTCCCTGCTGCAAGTCCCAGCATAAATGACGCGATAATGAAACCGATGCCTGTGTACATACTGCCGTGAGAAATCTGAAAACAGAAAAGAATCATTATCTCCATGGAAGAGGCAGTGAATCCTGTCGTAAACAGTGCTTTGTTGACCATGCCGATTCGGGCAAAATAGGTTGCAAAGAAGAGAAAAATCATTAGTAAGGGAATCTTGAAGGTTTCCTGAAACATGTTCAGCCAGATACGGATACTATATATGAATGCTGTGGGACGAAAATCGTGATTCGTGGGAACGTCATCGATAATATGCTGCTTGATGAATGAAAGTCTTTCCGCTGTTACTCTTCCGGAAAGATAATATTTATTCACGTATGTCGTTTGGATTTTCCGGGCTGCAATGAGGGTAGCAATATCGGAAGACAGGGGTCTGTCGGAGGCAATAAAAATATTTCTTTCTCCCGGAATGATAAGGACATGATCAAAAATCTTCTTCAGCGTATTATGGAGTGCTGATAAAAAACGAGCCTGGTCATGGCTGATATAATTTTCCGCACCTTTTACCCCGAAGCAGATGCTTCCCTTGGGCAATAGAATCGATTTGACCTCGTTAAAAAACTCATAGGTATAAAAGCGGTTGAGTTGAAGAGATGTTGGATCGGGCAGATCAAGAATCACTGCAGTATATTTGTTTTTCGTATTATGGATAAAATTTCTTCCGTCCTGCTGTCGGAGATGAACAGCCTGTGGAAAGTGAATGTTAAGGTGCTTCATCCCGGCAGTAATGACCGAAGGATCGAGTTCAACATAGTCAACAGTACGTACATCGTATTTCAGGATTTCATCAAGAATCCCGGACACGCCTCCCGAGATCAGCAAAACGGATTGAACGTCAGGTATCTGGGGAAGGGCAAAGTGGACGAGCTCTTCATTGGCAAAGACGTTGGGGGTTGAAAAGAGGTGCTCTCCGTTTTCGAAAAAGGAAATTTGATCATGGTCTCTCGTGACCACAACCCTTCCGTATGGTGATTCAAGGTGATCGACAATCTTCTGACCCGGATACAGCCATTGCAGTGAGATGTCTTCGAGCGGAAGTAATATGATGATACTCAGGAGAATCATGCCGCCGATACCCCAGAGGAACTTGAAATACTGACTCCCGGCGTTAGAGCCCTTTACGAGAAGAAGTCCGAGAAGACAGAGAAAAGCGGGAACGTACAGTATGGTAATATTATTGAAATACAGAACAAGAATAAACGTGAAAAGAAGTCCGCCTAAGATGTCGCCGATATTGTCAAAAAAATAGACTTTGCCGATACTGAGTTTCCCCGAGTCGTACGCAGGAAATATACTGCAGGCTATCGTGAGGAGGATACCCGTGATAAGACAATATGGTGTTAAGAGAGCA
Source organism: Deltaproteobacteria bacterium (assembly GCA_016935565.1). Classification (GTDB taxonomy): domain Bacteria; phylum Desulfobacterota; class Syntrophia; order Syntrophales; family UBA6807; genus JAFGQS01. Next base: position 30,005 of record JAFGQS010000123.1, on the reverse strand, counting down.
GTTGCCCAGATAATGAGCGGTCCGATTCCAGGCATTTCTCCTCTGATGAAAAGATAGTCTCGAAGGAAGCGGATGAGAAAAATATGCACTATCGGTAAAAAAGCAACGAGAAAAAGTGAAAGTCGAAATAAAAGCATCTGGAGAGTAAAAGTCCTCACGAATTTACCCAGCCATGCCCCGAACCCTGTAAGTAACATCCAGAGAGAGAAAAGAATTCCAAGGACGACTTCGTTCCCCGCAAAGACATTGATGAACTCGCGAATAACGGTAATCTGCGTTACGACGTGAGATATACCGAGGACTGTTACGGCAAACGGTATTGAAAAACGGTTATCGTTTCCAATCATCGGTGAGTCCTCCGGCGAAGTGCCTTCCAATGTAACCTTAACGTCAAATAATATCAAGAAGATATCAATAAATCTAAATATCCTATGCTATTGTTTTATCCTTGACTCGTATCCATCTCTTTCCTATACTTCTTACTTTGTATGAGACATTGAAATTGTGAATAACGGTAAGGAGGATGCCTGATGAAAAAAAGAAATATTATTATGTTGACGGCCTTTCTGTCGGTAATCTTTTTCTTTTTTGTTGTTATGCCATCGACAGCTGCCGAAAAAATTGTCTGGCGAGGACAATCAAGCTACTCGGCCGGACTCCCTCAGTTGTATGCTCCGTCTGAGCATTTTGCCAAAGAAGTTGAAAGGCTGACAGATGGGCGGCTCGTTATTAAAATGTCTCCCGGCGGCGCTATTGTTCCCGCAATGAAGGTATTCGATGCAGTCAGTGCCGGCACATTGGATATTGGCTGTACGTGGGCGGGCTGGTGGATCGGAAAGTTTCCTGCTGCCGTTCTCTTTGCCAATTCGTATCCCAACGGTCTCCAGATGCAGGAGATGCTCGGATGGATTTATGCCGGAGGAGGATTGGAGCTCTGGAATGAATTGTACAAGGACCACAATATCGTTGTCCTGCCTCCTTACGGTATGCTCGGTTCGGAGAATTTCTGCTGGTCAAGAAAACCGATTAACAAACTATCGGACTTTAAAGGTTTGAAATTCAGAACAGTCGGCATCTGGGGGCAGTGTCTTGAACGTCTGGGTGCCCGTGTCGTTACGCTGCCCGGTGCCGAGGTATATCCCGCTTTGGAACGAGGTGTTATTGATGCCTGTGAATTCGGGACACCCGCTATTGATAAAAAGTTTGGCTTCCAGGAAATATGTTCTTACCTGAAGCTTCCCGGTATCCATGAACCGTGCGCTCCTCTGGAGACTCTCGTCAATAAGAAATCATGGGAAAAATTGCCCGATGATTTGAAGTACAAGGTGCAAGTGGCATTACGTGACACCTGCTTCTGGGCTATTAATCAGGCCCTGAAGGAAGATGCAGAAGCAATGGAATTCTTCAGAAGTTATGAGGGCCTCCATGTGTCAAAACTGACTCCGGAAATGATTGATGAAATTGTAAAAGTTGGAGACACGTTACTTGAAGAGCATGCACAGAAAGACCCTATGTTTAAGAAAGTTTTAGAGTCGCAGATAGCATTTCGGAAGAAAGTCGAACCCTATGCCGATTTGATACGGCTTCCATATCCATATGCCAGGTAGCGCGTATCGCGTTTCGTGGTTTGAATTTTAAAGGTTGGCTGTGCTCTGCAGGCCCACCTTTGAGTTACATGTATTCCCTGAAATACTGAGCGCTGAAAGCTTAAAGTTCGGTTATCCATGAAAACCTTTGCATCAATCGGTACGTTTATTGACCGGCTGAGTACGTGGTCGGGAAAGGCCGTTGCGTGGCTCTGCCTGATTCTCGTTCTTGAGCTTGTCTACGATACGATTGCGCGGTACGGTTTCAACGCCCCCACTGAGTGGTCCTACGATATTTCCTATATGCTGTACGGGACAATGTTTATGATCGGTGCCGCGTATACACTCCTTCTTGATGAACATGTCAGGATTGGTATCCTTTATGATAGAGTATCTGCCAGATCAAAGGCGATTATAAATATAGTGGGATACCTCATTTTTTTCTTTCCCGTAACGCTGGCGCTCCTGTATTACGGAACCGACTATGCCGTAAAGTCATGGAAAATAATGGAGCATGCCGGTGTCAGTATGTGGTCGCCTCCCATTTATCCATTCAAGACCGTTATTCCTGTTGCAGCGTTCTTACTCCTTCTCCAGGGAATTGTCGAATTTGTCCGATCCCTCATCTCGGTTACAAAAGGGGGATTGCTTTGATATCCACTCCCGAGATTCTCATTGTAATCCTTTTTGCCGGTCTTGTAATCGGAATGCTTATAGGCTTTCCCGTTCCGTTTGTGATGCTGGGAGTTTCCATGGTCGTCGGTTTTATGGGGGTCGGCTATGGTTTTTTCCCGATGATGATCCTCCGGGTTTTCGAGACAATGCAGAATTATATCCTTATTGCAATCGTTCTTTTCGTATTCATGGGAATAATGCTGGAACACTCGGGAGCGGCTGAGAGGCTTTTCAATTCGTTACATATCCTGTTAGGGGGACTGAGAGGAGGGCTCGCACTTGCCGTCGTCGTGGTTTGCACCATTATGGCTGCGGCAACGGGAATTATGGGTGCTCCGGTGATCATTATGGGTCTTTTTGCTTTGCCGGAGATGTTAAAGAGAGGATACGATAAAGCCCTCAGCTCCGGTACTATCTGTGCCGGTGGTACCCTGGGAATTCTTATTCCTCCGAGCATCATGCTGGTCGTTTACGGTCCTATGGCAGGGTTATCAGTGGGCAAACTTTTCATGGGCGCTGTTATTCCGGGCCTGCTGCTGTCATTCCTCTACGTTGTTTTCATCATCGTCAAATGCTATTTGAATCCTGAACTTGGACCTGCATTACCGCCTGAACAGAGAACATTGCCGGCAGGCAAAAAACTTATGATGATTGTGACATCTCTTCTCCCCACACTCCTTCTTATATTTGCCGTTCTGGGAACGATCTTTTTCGGGATTGCTGCGCCGACGGAGGCAGCCGCAGTGGGAGCCTTCGCCAGCCTTTTACTTGCATGGGCTTATCGTCGTTTAGACTGGGCAACACTGAAAAGTGCCGTGTACAGAACACTTGTCGTTTCCAGTATGATCCTGCTGATCGTTGCTGCGGCATTTGTTTTTACCGGGACATTTATGCTGGTGGGCGGTGGTGATCTGGTTAAAGAATGGCTCCTGGGTTTGCCCGTGGGGCGATGGGGGGTCCTTGCCGTTATGGCTTGCTGTTTCTTCATCTTCGGCTTATTTATGGAATGGGTCGGAATCGTCCCAATACTTGTGCCGATTTTTGCACCTGTTCTTGCTGCCCTTCATTTTAATCCCCTGTGGGCTGCTATTCTCTTCTGTGTTGTCATGCAGACATCATTCCTGACGCCTCCCATGGCTCCCGCCCTTTTCTATATAAAAGGCGTTGCTTCGCAGGAACTTGATTTCGGTCAGCATATTGTGAGGGGTGCCATACCTTTTATCATACTCCAGATTATCGGCGTCATTATGATTGCCCTCTTCCCCCAACTGGCGCTGTGGCTCCCCGGCATTATGATCAGATAACCACAAAAGGACCTGAGTTTTTGCATTGACTAAACGTCGTCTCTTCGATACTGTATTTACATTAAAGTCATTTTCTTACGGACCTTGTATTCACCTGCAGCTCTTGATCTATTCTGCCGACCATCATCCGAATTTTTGCGGATCCTTTCATCCCGATCATGTATGGATTATGATATGATTAGTTTCTTTTAATCGGTCTCAACCAAAAAGATAGTACCACAGCGATGAAGTATATCAGCGTGAGAAAAGCAATTAATTCCAGCGTTACATCCCGTACATAAATCACCTCTTCGACTGCCTCTATGATGAACGAACCGGGATAGATCGTATGTGAAAGGTCTTTTGATTTCAGATAAGCCTCAAGATATGTCAGAGGACAGATGGTACGGGTTAATTGCATAATAATGGTTACTATCAGGGCAGCCAGATGAAATAATCTCCATTTGGCGAGGTTGAAGTAAAGAAACAGGGGGAATCCCAGTATGATGAATAGAATCCACAGAAAGTGGATGAAAACAAAGAGATCAGCGGCAATTTTAAATCCCATGTAACCCCCGGGAATAAGTTTGACTACAAGTATAGTACCACAGATTGAATTAAACCATGAAACGAATATGGAAAATTGCATTGTATTCCCTGGTGATCGGGATTGTTCTGCTTGGGATCAGCAAGAAAAGCAGGTCATCTTCACCTGTTGTCGATGACGAGAGGTTTGCTTCCATGAGAAAATCGATGGTGGATCAACAAATAAAGAGAAGAGGCGTCAACGACAGGGATGTTCTCGATGCAATGTTGTCCGTCCCGCGTCATCTTTTTGTTCCGGAAAAGAGTATGTACCGGGCATATAATGATTCTCCGCTGCCCATCGGCTATGGACAGACAATTTCCCAGCCATATATTGTGGCGTACATGACTGAGATTTTAAACCTGGACAAAGACAGTGTTGTTCTCGAGGTGGGAACGGGTTCGGGTTATCAGGCAGCGATTCTCTCTGTGCTGGTAAAAAAAGTCTACACCATTGAAATCATTCCCGAACTTGCAGCATCGGCATCGGAACGGTTACAGAGACTCGAATATAATAATATAGAGGTAAAAAACGGCGACGGTTATTACGGATGGCCGGAACGTGCACCCTTCGATGCAATCATCGTAACGGCAGCAGCGGGTCACGTGCCGCCTCCCCTCATAGAACAACTGAAGAATGGCGGCAGGATGATAATTCCGGTGGGAGGAGCCTTCATGACGCAGAGCCTGGTGCTGGTAATAAAGGATGAAACAGGAAATATTACCACCCAGAATATAATGCCGGTCATTTTTGTTCCTCTTACGGGAGATCATAAATAGATGATATATTCTCAGTCATCGCTCAGGAGGATTCAGTTTTTCATCTTTCTTGTCTCAGCCGCGTTACTCGCATACGAGATTATTCTCATTAAGATGCTTTCCATTCAGTACTGGTATCATTTTGCCTATTTAATTATCAGTATTGCCTTGCTCGGCTTTGGAACAAGCGGTACGTTTATTTTTCTCTTGAGAAAAACATTGAAGAACAATGTATTACGCATTTTTTATCTGTTCCCCCTTCTCATGGTTGGTTCAATCTGGATTAATGTGCCTCTCAGTCGCCTGATAGACTTCAATCCCTTGATGATAATCTGGCAGCACGTCGAGATTGTCAATCTTGCTTTCCTCGTTCTGGCATTGTTTGTTCCCTTTTTTTTAGGTGCTGTTTGCATCGGAATGGGTTTTGTGGTCTTTCCGGACAAAATCCATAGAATCTACTTTTCAAATCTTGTTGGGTCCGGGTTGGGTACTTTGCTGGTGATGCTCACGGTGCTGCATGTATCTCCGAATGACATTATTTTTATTATTTCACTCATAGCAATCGCGGCGACATTTCCCATGGCAACAAATCGCTTACGAAAGGCTGTTTCGTTGACCGTTTTTATAGCTGCCGTTACCGGTTATTTCTTTTTTTTACAAAACGCTCCTCTTGTCATGACTTCTTTCAAAGACCTTTCCAGGGCGGAACATTTACAGCATGCAACAACGGAATTTCAAAGATACGGCCCTCTCGGGCTTGTTACCGTTATCGATAGTCCGGCATATCATTATCTTCCTGATTTGAGCCTTACCTGTCTCCATCTCCTGCCGAAGCAGAAAGGTCTTTTCATGGATGGAAATGCCATCGGTGCTATCAACCGATATTCGGGGAGCATGAATGATCTCCGTTTTATGGAGTGCCGGACAAGCTCTCTTGTCTATCGGCTTGTGCCCAATCCCGATGTTCTCATCATTGGTGGCGGAGGAGGTACGGAGATACTGAATGCGCATTACTGCGGGTCAAAGCGTATTTTCGTCGTCGAGATGAATAACGACATTATCAGTTTGATGAGGAATCGTTATAGTCATTTCAGCGGCGGCATCTATAATTTTGAGAACTGTCGAATTGTTTCTGCCGATGGAAGGGGTTATCTCCAGGGGACGAAAGAGACATTCGACGTGATTCAGCTGAGTGCTCTCGAAACGATGGAGAGCACCGCTTCCGGTGTTTATTCCCTCAATGAGAACTACCTTTTCACTACGGAAGCCCTGAGAACCAGCCTGAAACGTCTGAATCCGGGAGGTGTGATTTCCATATCGCGATGGGTTAGGAATCCACCCCGGGAGAGCATAAAAATTCTCGCGACTGTTATCAATGCCCTCGAAGCTGAAAATAGAGATGCCTCTCAATCCATTATTATGATCAGGAGCTGGCAGACGGCAACACTTCTAATGAAAAATGGTACGTTTCGACCGCAGGAAATAGGCGCGGCGAAAGAGTTCTGTGGAAATCATGGCTTTGATCTTTGTTACTACCCCGGAATCACTGCACAGGAAACAAATATTGTTAATCGGCTGGACGAACGGTATTTTTTTATCGCCGCGGATAAGCTTCTCTCAGGGGAAAAGGAGCAATTTTATAGACAATATCCCTTCGATATCCGGCCGGCGACAGACAATAAGCCATTCTTCTCACATTTTTTTAAAATGGGTCTGCTGAAACAGTATGTGTCCCCCGGTGGGCGGGGTATAATTCCTTATATGGACTGGGGATACATTCTTGTCTGGGCTTCGTTTTTCATATTGGTTGTTTTCAGCATGATATTTATCCTGCTTCCCCTCAGAATTCTCAGAGGCTCGTCAAGAGGTACTTTCTGTGTGTTCGTCTATTTCGGTTCTCTCGGGCTTGCCTACATATTCCTTGAAATTTCATTTTTACAACAGTTTATCAGATATCTGTACGATCCTGTTTTTTCTGCAACTGTTGTTATCTGTTCCTTCCTCGTATACTCAGGTGTGGGAAGCTTGATCGGAGAAAAGGTGTGGCAATCACATCCAGGATATATACTGGTCTTCTCTCTCCTTTTTATTGTTACGATTGGCATCGTTTACGTGGGGAGTGATCTCTTTCTTCTCCATGCCTTGTCGGGCTTGTCTCTGTGGTTACGAATGCTGATATGCAGTATACTGATTGCACCGCTGGCTATTCCCATGGGCATTCCCTTTCCCGCAGGGCTCAGTCGATTGGGACAGGTTCACGAAGATATTGTTCCCTGGGCATGGGGGATAAACGGATTCTTTTCTGTAATCGGTTCGTCATCAGCCGTTTTAATTGCTATCGGATTCGGTTTCAAAGTGGCCATTGTCTGTGCCCTTTTCCTGTATATGATAGCAGGAATTGCATATTTATTTATTGGTTTGCAGCGTATACGGGGTGGTTTTTTACATTCGTGAATAATGATTATTTATGATATAAAACGCTTGGTCGGATTTAAAATATGAAAAAGGCGGAAAGAATGGGTACGTTGAGTCTACAAGTCGATAAGGTGGCGGATTTGATTATCAGTTCTGGGAAAATAGTCGTGTTTACCGGTGCGGGAGTCAGTACCGAATCCGGAATACCTGACTTTCGAAGCCCCGGTGGCATATGGTCCAAATTTGATCCTGAGGATTTTACCATTCAGAAATTTATCAGTGATCCAGAATCTCGGAAAAGACAGTGGAAATTTCTTGCTGATGGAGGATTTCTGGCCGATGCGGAGCCGAATCCGGCGCATCTGGCCATTGCTGCACTGGAAACGATGGACAAACTCGATGCCGTTATCACACAAAATATTGATAACCTCCACCAGAAAGCGGGAAGTTCACCGGACAAAGTTTTTGAATTACATGGAAATATGAATTGGGTCGTATGTCTTCGGTGTCAAGCGAGATATCCCCTGGATGATATTAAGGAACGGTTGGAAAACGGTGAAGAGATTCCCGATTGTGAACAGTGCAACGGAATGCTCAAGCCCGATGTCGTTCTTTTTGGAGAAGCACTTCCCACGGACGTTATGGCGAAAGCTGTGGAACATGCACGTAACTGTGACCTTCTCATTGTTATCGGTTCTTCTCTTGTTGTTTATCCCGCAGCATACATACCGGCATATGCCTCCGAGGCAGGCGCAAAACTGGTTATTATAAACATGACGGGTACTTCCTATGATTATGTGTCCCACGTGGTTATTTATAACAGGGCCGGTGAAGTCATGGAGAAAGTTTTAGAAAGAGTGAGAGAAAAAATACAAAAAAGGAAAAGCAAGTAGCATGTGTTTAATTCTGTTTTCATATCAACTCCATTCCGAATATCCGCTGATTCTGGCATCCAACAGGGATGAATTCTTCGACAGACCGACGGCATCGGCTGCGCTCTGGGAGGATGCACCCGAGATATTGGCAGGAAGAGATTTAAAAGAGTGCGGTACGTGGCTTGGTCTAACAAAATCAGGAAGAATCGCAACGCTCACGAATTATCGAGATCCCTTTTCAATCAAAGATGATGCTCCATCCCGGGGTGAACTCGTCAGTAACTTTCTTCTGAGTCACGAAGAGCCGACAGAGTATGTTCAAAGATTGGAACAAAGAGCGGAAGAGTACAATGGTTTCAACCTCATTTTCGGATACGTTTCCGATCTCTATTATTTTTCCAATCGTGGAGGAATAGTTCAGCGGTTAGTGCCGGGACTCTATGGATTAAGTAACCACCTGCTGGATACACCCTGGACAAAAGTTGAATCGGGAAAGAAAAAGCTGGCAGATCTGGTTTCAGAAAACAAATCATTCTCACCCGGAGATATTTTTCATATCCTTGCAGATCGGTCAAGTCCTGATGATGTTCTTCTTCCCGACACGGGTGTGGGGCTTACATGGGAAAGAATCCTTTCCCCGATATTTGTCGAGAGTCCTGTTTATGGTACACGCTTTTCAACCGTGGTGCTTGTAGACAGGCATCATAAGGTCACCTTCATGGAAAGGGTTTTTCATTCCGGGACTGACCGGTTTAATGAAAGAAAATTTGAATTCAAACTGGACCAATAAAAGTAATATCAGGATAATTTTGACCTGAGCAGGTGTCTTCGTTCGTGAGCGTTTCTTTCACAAACATAACCGCTGCCGGGATAAGACACAACCTGTACTATGGACAGTCTATGGCCGATGTAAGAAAGATTAACTTTCAGCACGTTGCACGGGAAGATGAAAGAGGATGGGGTGCCAATCCATTCAAAGCGTTTGATATTTCCGATACGGCTTCCCTCGATATTCATGTTGTTTCATTGAAACCAGGGTGTATAAGGGGAAATCATTATCATACGGATGCAACAGAATGGATGCTCATCTGTAACGGCACGGTGAGGTTTCTGTGGAAGGGAGTTGAAGAAAAGACAGTGCGTGAGATTATAATTCGTGACAACGAACCGGCACTTCTCGAAATTCCTTCGCTGATAGAGCATGCGCTCAGAAATGAAGGGAACCATGAAATATACCTGATCGTGATGAATAGTTCTTCCGAGCCGGATATGATTCGTTGTCCCTCGTTGTTTGAATTGAAAACATAGAGGTTTCAAAAATGTCGAAAAGTGACTATCCCGATGTTCCCCGGGTCGGTGTTGGAGCGGTTGTAATCAAAGACAGTAAAGTGTTGCTCGTCAGGAGAGGTATCCCGCCCAGTAAAGGTTTGTGGGCTATTCCGGGCGGCCATATAGAGTTGGGGGAAACGATCCAGGAGACTGCCGAACGGGAGATATTCGAGGAAACGGGGATTGTTATCAAAGCCGGAGAACCGATGTACGCATTTGATCTGATTGAAAAGGATGACTCCGGCCGAATCCATTTTCATTTTATCGTAGTTGATGTGAAGGGTGAATATGTCAGCGGTGAGCCCTGTGGTTCAGACGATGCACTGGAAGCCCGCTGGCTGTCATGGGGGGAAATAAAGACTCTGCCCGTATCACGGAACACCTTGAAATTGCTCAAAACAATCAACTTTGGTTCTTGAGTCTATGGTACGCCGGTGAATATCCGGTAAACAACAAGGAACGTCAGTACGTAACCTTTATAATCTGGCAGCTTTCCTTCGTTAGAAATATCCTCAAGAATAATGCCTTTCATAACATGCCGAATTACTTCAGTATCATTGATCGCACTACTCATGCCCTGGCTTCAAAGCAGCAGGAAGCACAAAGCGTATAAAAGAAATAATCAAGGGAGGAGTCAGATTTTATTCCGGCTCCTCCCCGATGGTTAGAGTTGATAGACCCGTTCACCGGGAAGGACGGTAACCCCGTTTTCGAGAAGAACATCTATTGCCTCATCGATACGATCAAACCTGAATATGATGAGAGCATTCTCTCCGCTTCTTTCAACGAACGCATACGTATATTCAACATTTATACCTTTTTTCGATAAAAGTGCCAGAATGCTGTGGAGACCTCCGGGACGATCCGGCACCTCAACTGCTACAACCGGTGTGCGCCGCACTGTTAAGCCGTTGGCTTGAAGCACTTTCTCCGCCGTATCGATGTCATTCACAATAAGCCGGAGAATTCCAAAGTCTGAGGTATCGGCAAGTGATAATGCCCTGATATTTATGTCGGCATCTTTCAGTACACGGGTTACTTCTTCGAGAGCCCCCGGTTTATTTTCCAGAAAAATAGATATTTGCTCTACTTTCATACGTTTCGCTCCTTTTTCTTTTTCAGATATGTCGTTTGTCGACGACACGCTGGGCCTTTTCTTGAAATCGTTGCAGGGACTTTGGTTCCACCAGTTTCACCGCCGCGGTTACGCCTAAGTAATCCTTTACATCTTTCGCTATACGTCTTTCAATATTTTGCAGAGTACGTATTTCATCGGAGAAGATGGTTTCGCTGACTTCGACCCGTATTTCGAGCGTATCCAACATTCCTTCCCGATCGACGATAAGCTGGTAATGAGGTTCGAGTCCCTCGATGGCCAGTAAGACATTTTCTATCTGAGATGGAAAAACATTGACTCCTCGTATGATCAGCATATCGTCACTTCGACCGGATATACGTGCCATTCTTGCCACAGTTCTGCCACACCTGCACGGTTCTTTCATTAACCTGGACATATCCCCGGTGCGATAGCGGATCAACGGGAATGCTTCCTTTGTGAGGGTCGTAAAGACTAGTTCGCCTTCTTCGCCATTGGGTACGACCTCACCTGTGATCGGATTAATGGTCTCTACGATGAAATGATCCTCAAAGACATGCAACCCGTTACGACCTTCCTCGCACTCCATGGCAACACCGGGACCGATGACCTCGGAAAGTCCGTAAATATCGAGTGCTTTGATGTTCAACTTGTTTTCGATTTCCTGTCTCATCGTTTCGCTCCACGGTTCTGCGCCGAGGACACCGACCCGGAGATTCAACGAGGTCATATCAACGCCGATCTCTTCTCCCTGTTCAGCGAGATATAGGGCGTATGACGGCGTACAACATATGGCCGTCGGGCCAAAATCCTGCAGGATCATTATTTGTCGTTTTGTGTTTCCACCCGATATGGGAATAACGCTTGCACCGAGCATTTCAGCTCAGTAGTGGGCGCCAAGTCCTCCGGTAAAGAGACCGTATCCGTAGGCATTATGGATAATATCATTTTTTGTCAGGCCGGCAGCAACAAAGGACCGTGCCATCAGACGTGACCATATGTCGATGTCTCTTTTTGTATAACCGACGACGGTTGCTTTTCCTGTCGTACCGGATGACGCGTGGAGTCGTACGATATTGCTCATGGGTACTGCAAACATCCCGAAAGGATAATTATCTCTCAGGTCCTGCTTGGTTGTAAAAGGCAGTCTCTGAATATCGTGCAATGTTTGTATATCATCGGGGGTAACCCCTGCTTCGTCAAGAACCCTTCTATAAAAACCAACGGTATGGTACACACGTTCCACTACCTGGTGGAGTCTCTTTCGCTGAAGGGCCTCCAAAGCCTCTCGAGGCAACGTCTCGAATTCCTCATTGAAAATCATAGTGAAGTCTCCTTATTTTCTTTCTTTTTTTTGCAGTTACTTTAGTGTAAATATAAAGATAATAGTCGTACATGGCATTTCAAAGCTTATCACGAAAAAGAGACTTGTACCATTAACATATTGATATCACAATGGCAACCTATAAAAAGGGGAGGGAATTCGGATTGTCGATTGTTGCGGCCGCACTGAGCTGGGCTGATGATGTGATGAGTGAAAACGAAGGCTGGTTTCCATCCGTTTTGTAATGATTGAAAAATTTGTTCTTGTTCAAATCCTGATTACAGTGATATAACTCTGCACCGATAGGGGAGGTTGACATGTGAAGAAGCGGATCATCATACTCATTTTCATTGTCCTTTTTCTCGGTGTCGGTTCTCTTGTCTATTTCGCACAGCGAAAAGTTCAGACTGAAGAACTGTATTATTCCGGTACCATCGAAGCAACAACGTCAGAGTTGGCTTTTCAGGTAAGCGGCAAAGTCACGAATGTCTCCGTGGAGGAAGGACAGACCGTCAAACAGGGGGACGTGCTTGCCGAACTGGACAGCTCACAATACCTGGCCCGGTATGAAGAGGTAAGAGCGAACCTGCAGCAGGCAGAAAAAAATCTACAGCGGTTACAAACACTCCTGGAAGTGCACAAAAAAACACTTCCTGCTGACGTTAACAGGGCTGAGGCCGGGGTGTCGAGTGCCGCCGCAGTTGCGGAAGAAGCACGTAAAAATAATGAACGTTACGAAAAACTTTATCGAAAAAACGTTGTTTCCCAGGCAGAATGGGAAAACGTCAAGCTGAAATATGAAACCTCACAGGCCCGGTTATCTGAGGCCGAGGCAATCTCGAAACAGGCCACGAGTAATTTACAACAGATAGAGGCTACGGGAAAAGAGATTGAGGTTGCAAAAGCAAGAAATCTGGCTGCCGAAGCAGCAGTCACTTATGCTCACGTTCAGCTCTCCTATACCAGGCTCATGTCACCGTTCGACGGCATCATAACAAGCCGCAACGTAGAACCGGGTGAGGTCGTTACATCGGGACGTGAGGTGTTAACGCTCTCGGACCTTACCACCGTAAACCTTAAAATATTCGTGGATGAAACGGAAATCGGTAAAGTCAAACCAGGTCAACGAGCAGAGATAAAGATTGATACGTTTCCCGATAAGGCTTACACAGGAACGGTTTCATTCATTTCACCTGAAGGAGAGTTCACTCCTAAAATTATTCAGACTCACAAGGAACGGGTCAAACTCGTTTATCTTGTAAAAATTTCCATTCCCAATCCCGACCTGGAATTGAAATCAGGAATGCCTGCCGATGCATGGTTACGAGACTAACCATTCTTTGCCAAACCCGGAGATTACTATGGGGGGAAGTACTTTCATAGAAATCGATGACGTCTCCATGGACTTCGGAGGGATTACCGTCGTCGATCATGTATCTCTCACCGTGAAAAAAGGTACTATATTCGGATTTGTCGGATCCGACGGTGCGGGAAAATCCACACTGTTCCGTATGGTAGCAACGATGATCAAACCCGCTGCCGGTAAAATCCTCATAGACGGGCTTGATGTTGTGATATGGAAACAACGGATTAAAACAATGATCGGTTACATGCCCCAGCAATTCGGACTGTATCAAGATCTGACGGTGGGAGAAAATATTGATTTTTTCATGGACATCTTTGGAATTTTCGGTGTTGAGAGAAAACAGAGAAAAGAGCGCTTTCTTCAATTTTCCAATCTTATTCCCTTTATTGATCGACTTGCCGGCAATCTTTCCGGAGGAATGAAACAGAAACTCGGATTGGCCTGTGTTCTGGTTCATCAGCCGCAGGTTCTTATTCTCGATGAGCCCACCAACGGCGTTGATCCTGTATCACGGCAGGAGTTCTGGGATATTCTTTTCCAGATGAAGGAACAGGGTATGACCATATTGATTTCAACTGCGTATCTGGATGAAGGAGAAAAGTGTGATCATCTGGCATTGATACACCGATCCCGACTCTTGGAATCGGGTGTTCCGAAAGAGATCAAGTCCGATTTTCCGGATCTTGAAGAGGCTTTCATTTATCGCATTCAGGAAGAAGACAGGGAACTTGTTCATGACAACTTCAAGGTCTGATGCAATTCACGTGAAGGAACTGGAAAAGAAATTCGGAGATTTTGTCGCCGTCGATAAAATTTCATTTTCAGTAAAAAAAGGCGAGATATTCGGTTTCCTTGGATCAAACGGTTCCGGAAAATCGACAACAATCCGCATGCTCTGCGGAATCCTGAAACCGACATCCGGTCATGGAGAGGTGGCCGGATATGACATCTGGACAGAACCTGAGAATATCAAACAATCCATCGGCTATATGTCCCAGAAATTTTCCCTGTACGAAGAGCTGTCATCTCTTGAAAACATTCGTTTTTATCTGGGAGTCTATAATACCCCACTTGATCAGTGGAAAGAGAGAATCGAATGGATCCTTGAGCTTGTCCGACTCTCTGATGTACGTGATCGCCTCACCCATGATTTGCCTCCGGGCTGGCGTCAGAGGCTGGCACTTGGCTGTGCACTTCTTCACAAGCCGGATATTCTGTTCCTTGATGAACCGACGTCGGGTGTTGATCCGCTGACTCGCCGCCACTTCTGGGATTTTATCGGTACGCTTGCCGAAGGGGGTGTAACGGTATTTGTGACGACGCACTACATGGATGAGGCGTTAAACTGCGAGCGAATCGTTATGATCAACGAGGGAAAAATCGTCGCCGTCGGAAGCCCTGGGGAAATAATTACTCAAACCATGCCCGGTAAACCTGATGCGGATCTGAACGATGTATTCATACAATTAATGTCTCGGAGTAACAATTGAATCCTATAAAGATAAAGGCGATAGCCCGTAAAGAATTCTACCATCTGATCCGAGATTTCAGGAGCCTGTATCTGGCTTTTGCAATTCCACTTTTATTAATTCTTCTCTTCGGATACGCTCTCAGCCTCGATGTGGATAATATCGAGACCGTGGTTGTGGATCAGGATAGAACATCGTTCAGCCGGGATTTTCTTCGCAAACTGGATGCCTCTTCTTATTTTAATATTATCGGTTACCTCTCCGATACGGATGAAGTCAACAAATACCTGGACCACGGCTGGACAACCATGGCCGTTATTATCCCACCTGATTGGACAGAAAACATAAAGGCAGACCGTGAAGCCCCGATTCAGCTTCTTTTTGATGGCAGTGACCCTAATTTCGCCAGTATGTCCGTGGGGTATATGACGAGATTTGTCGGAGAATATAATAACGGCTTGCTCTTTGATTTCCTCGAACGCAAAGGGATGGAAAAAATAAAGCCGCCGATTGAAGGACAGATACGGGTCTGGTTCAACGAGGACCTTGAGAGCAGGCATTTCATCGTTCCCGGTATTATAGCAATTATTATTATGATTGTCGGAGCAATGCTGACCTCTCTTGTTATTGCCCGAGAATACGAAAACGGTACGATGGAAACGTTATTCTCACTTCCTCTCGGTGCCGGGGAATTTCTGACCGGGAAGGCGATTCCCTATTTTTTTATCGGGCTGACCGATGTCCTTGTGGCCGTTCTGATGGGGCAGGTGCTTTTTGACGTTGTTATGAAGTCCAGTTTCTGGTTGCTTGTTCTCGCTGCATCCCTCTATCTTGCCGTTGCCCTTGCGCTCGGTTTGTTGATTTCGATTATTACGAAATCGCAACTGGTGGCCAATCAGATGGCCGTGCTGATTACCTACTTGCCGTCTCTTCTCCTTTCCGATTTTGTTTTCCCCATCGTTAACATGCCGAAGATACTCCAGGTCATTACTTATGTCGTTCCTGCAAAATATTTTATCGACATTCTCAACGGACTTTACTTGCGGAGCCTTGGACTCGAGGTGTTGTGGCCCAGTTACCTCATTTTAACCGTTATGCTTCTTATTCTTGCATCGCTTACCTTTATCAAGCTGAAACGGGAGGGTATGTAACGTGAGATGGCTTCGAATTCGAGAACTGGTTCGCAAGGAATTTATCCAGCTTTTCAGAGATAAAAAGAACAGGCCCATTTTGGTTATTGCACCGCTGGTCCAGTTGCTCGTCTTCGGATACGTCGTGACGACGGATATCAGAAATATTACCGTGGGATTTCTCGATCAGTCTCGAACAAAAGAAAGCCGAATGCTGATGGATGCCTTCAATGCCAACAAGACATTTACTATCGTCTATGTCACGGATAAGCCGGGAAACCTGGAACAAAAGCTTTTACGAAGAAAAATTGATCTGGCGATCAAGGTTCATCCCGATTTTAGTGAGCGAATACGAAAAGGAGAAACGGCACGCATTCAGATCCTTGCCGACGGGAGCATGAGTAATATGGCCTCTGTCAGGATTGCCTATACGTCACTCGTCTTGGACGGCTTGAATCAGACCCTGATCAAGGAACTGTATCCTTTCAGGATGGATTATGGAAAGATCGATGGAAGGGTACGGACCTGGTATAATCCGAACCTGTACAGTCATAACTTTTTCGTTCCCGGGATCGTGGCTTTCTTGATTATGATCCTGACATTACTGTTTACCTCCATGGCTATCATTAAAGAGAAAGAAGCAGGAACCATGGAGCAACTCATTGTTACACCGGTCAAATCATTTGAATTGATACTGGGGAAGACAATCCCGTATATTATTATCGCTCTGGCTCAAATGGTGGCTGTAACCGTCTTTGCCATATTCTGGTTTAACATTCCCCTGGCGGGGAGTATCGTCCTTCTCGCTTTTGCTACCTGTCTCTTCCTTCTGAGTACGCTGGGAATCGGGCTTTTTATATCGACAATTTCATCGACGCAGCAACAGGCCATGATGACCACATTCTTTTTCATTCTGCCTTTTTTCATGCTCAGTGGTTTTGTCTTTCCCATCGCGAATATGCCCGAAGTCGTCCAATGGCTGAGCTATCTCAATCCTCTCCGGTTCTTTCTCGTTGTTATTCGAGGGGTATTTCTCAAGGGGGTCGGTCTTTCCGTGCTCTGGCCACAGCTTGTAGCACTGGCGATCATCGGGTTTATCGTATTCACCGGTGCCGTGAGTCGCTTCAGAAAGCGGTTGGATTGATGTGTTAGCTCTCAGATAGTAAGAAGTCAGAAAACAGGAGTCAGAAGAGGGGCGTTGTAGGACCAGAGAGTTGGTAATGAAAAGCGTATGCACAGATGCAAAAGTTCGCATCACGATTCACGAATTCCGGTTTTCGATTTCCGAGCTGTGAAAAAGACTTCCGGAGATGCAGTGTATTAATCGTTGACGGTAATTCATGTTTATTGATACATAAGATGAACAATAAAGACGAGAAAGGGGAGGAAATTGATGAAAGTAGTATATCATGAGGGCTTTAACCAGTCATATTGTTCCGATCCTGCTGCTGCCGAAGGTCGTATAGAGGCCGTCGTCGAAGCAATTCGTGATAAGGTTGCCTTTGTCGAGGCCATTCCCGCTCAGAGAGAGGATATCGAGGCCTGCCATACGGAATATCACATTGATCATATCAATCGGATGGGTCTTTATGAGATAGCTGCTTTAGCGGCGGGCGGCGCTATTCAGGCGGCAAGCATCGGATTGGAAGAGCCATGTTTCGGCCTGATTCGGCCGCCGGGACATCATGCCTCCGCCAATAGTGCGTGGGGATTCTGTTTCTTCAATAACATGGCAATTGCAATTTCGAAGCTCAAAAGGCAGGGCAAAATAAATAAAGCCTTCATCCTTGATATCGATCTTCATTTTGGTGATGGAACGGTTAATCTCCTGGGAAATACGGACTATGTAACCCTGTGCAATCCGTCTGCAGTCGATTCGAATCGTTACCTCAGGGAAATAGAAGAAACTCTTCCGGATGATGCTGATATTATTGGTATTTCTGCCGGTTTTGATAACCATGAAGCAGATTGGGGAGGACTGCTGACCACAGATAATTACAGAGAGATAGGTCAGATGGTACGCCTGGCAAGTCAGCGGAGCGGTGGCGGTTGTTTTGCGATTCTTGAGGGCGGGTATAACCACCGTGTCATCGGCCAGAATGCAATGGCCCTCATCAAAGGGATGGAAGGGTAAGGCGTTATCAGGGGTCGGAAGTCAGAAGTCAGTAGTCAGAAGTCAACAGGGAGCAAAATATTGTTCCCTGTTTTTTTATGAAAACAGAAACATGAATCCTTTTTTTGCCTTGAGCCATTGGCCATGGGCATTCTTCTCAGTCCTGACAGTCGGCAATGTGCCGATTTTTCATCCATCGTCAAAGAAGATCTGTGTATGCTGATATTCTCTATCCAACAGATTCTTAATATCTTTTCGTTCTTCTTCATCCTTTATTGGCTCAATTGTACTTACAGGAAGGTTTGAGCCATCGGTTGTAGCCTTCCAGGAGACGACATAGCCGGGCACGCGGATAAAACGGCAGCCGCCGGTGCCGCAACACGAATTGTCCACCACGGCTACACCAACCACGTACACTATGTCTCGCCCCTTATAAGGCAGACGGTCCTCCTCGATAAAACGGTAGTTTCCTGCAATAAACTGTACTTCTTTGTCCAGTTCTTCGTGGGTATATTCGGTCATCACATTTCATCCTGGAAGTATTTTTATTTTCCAATACAAAACGTTGAAAAGATCCTGTCTAAAACATCTTCATTGGTGGTCTCTCCTATAATATCTCCCAGGTGTTCGAGAGATTCTTTTATGTCAAAGGCTGCAAGTTCGGGAGAGAGCCCTTGAAGGATAGTATTGTATGCGACGGTGAGCAGGTCACGTGCTTTTTCGAAGGCAACCTTGTGGCGAAGATTGGATAATACGACGTCCGACTCAGTAGTCCGTTTGTTTCCCACCGCCAGTTCGTAAATTTTTTCCGTCAACTGGGGGATACCATCCCCATATTTTGCCGATATCCAGATCGGGTCAACGCCGGAAACAGTCATTCCTAAATCGTTGTCTTGAATCTGTGAAGGGAGGTCAGACTTGTTGACGGCAAGAATGATTTCCTTACCTTTGTTTTTCTCGATGACTTCCAAATCCTCTTCTGTAATACGGGTGCTTCCATCAAGGAGTATGATAACGATATCGGCCGATGAAATCTTTTCCCATACCAGTTTTATACCCTCCGCTTCTATCTGATCTTTTACCTCTCTGATTCCGGCTGTGTCGATTAATTTTACCGGGATTCCTTTAATGAGGAGCGCCTCTTCGATAAAGTCCCGCGTTGTCCCCGGTATGGGTGTGATAATGGCACGTTTTTCCCCAAGTAACCGGTTCAGGAGGCTTGATTTGCCCACATTCGGTTTTCCCGTAATGATAATGCTCAGACCATCCCGCACCGTTTTCCCTTCACTATATGTTGCAAGAATTTCTTCTATATCGTCGATTATGTGTTGGACAGCATCTGCAAGTTCTGACGACGGGGAAATATTAATATCTTCTTCCGTGAAGTCGATTAACGTTTCAAGGTGTGCGAGGATCTCAATCAAAGATGAGCGGAGAGAGTGGACTTTCTGAGATACGTTTCCCTTGAGATGGGAAAGTGCGAGGCTGAGACCGCGGTTTGATTGCGCCATGATGAGATCGATAACTGCTTCAGCCTGTGCAAGGTCAAGACGCCCATTAAGATAGGCCCTTTTGGTAAATTCTCCCGGTTCGGCGAGACGTGATCCCGCTTTTACGGCTTCATGCAAGACAGCTTCGAGAACAATGGGACCCCCATGGCAGTTGATTTCAATGGTGTCTTCTCCCGTATATGAATGAGGTTTTCTCATTATGGAGAGTAAGGCTTCGTCCAGGATGGCACCCGTGTCGAGTGATACAATATTTCCGTAATAGAGGTGATGGCTTTGAAGGGGAAAGGAACATTTTTGGGGCTTAAACAAACGGTGCCCGATTTCCTCTGCTTTCGGACCACTGATCCTGATGATCCCGATTCCACCGACACCCTTCGGTGTGGCTATGGCTGCAATGGTATCTTCCTGAACCAGCATTTAGTTATAAGTTTACGGTCTAATGTTCATAATTTCAGGTATGGCCATTCAACATTGCCTGTTGATAATCCGGTGTGCTCGATTCAGCTCTTAACTCTTCCTGGCCGGCACTATGATAATCTTCCTAAAGGCTCCTTCACCGCGGCTTTTTGTGGTTAACTGTTTGTCATCCTGAAGAGCCAGATGGATTATCCTGCGATCATGGGCATTCATAGGATTAACGGTAACGGGCTTTTTCGTTTTTTTTACTTTTTCACCCAGTTTCTCCGCCAGGGCAATAAGGGTTTTCTCTCTTCTCTTTCTATAATCTTCCGTATCCAGGATTATTCTTTTCCGCCCTTTTCCATTTTTATTCGATGCCTTATTAACAATATACTGCAAAGCGTCCAGAGTTTGGCCCCCTTTACCGATGAGAAGGCCGCTGCCGTCCCCTTCAATCTTTAATATAATGGTTTCCGATGTTTCCTCAACGTGCACCGGAAAATCAAGACCCATACGCTTGAGAATACCGTCAAGTTTTTCTTTTGCTTTCGCTGCCAGAGATTCTTTAATCTCTTCTGTCCGGGGCACATCAGCCTTTTCTGATTGTGCGGCTGTAAAGGTTGATTCCATTCTTTCTTTCGGAGGACTTTCCATGGTTAAGTCAATAGACATAATGCTGGCTCTGATACACGCTTTTTTGGATCCAACCAGACCGAGAAATCCAGATGAACCTTCTGAAATGATTTCTATATTCAATTTCTCCCTGGGCAAATCATATTCTTGACATGCTTTTTCAATGGCATCATCAATAGTTTTTCCTTCGATCTCTATTGTTTTCGTATCCATAGTGGGTTACCTCGTTTCAGGACGTTCGCTTATTTACATAGTATTGCTGACCGATACTGATAACATTGTTAAATAACCAGTAAATTACCAGTCCCGATGGGAAGCTTAAAAACATGAATGTAAAGATGACGGGCATCCACATCATCATCTTTGCCTGCATTTGGTCACCGCTAGGTGCAGGAGACATCTTTTGCTGGAGGAACATGGTTGCCCCCATAATAATCGGTGTAATGTAATACGGATCTTTGGCAGACAGATCCTGTATCCAGAAGAAAAATGGTGAATGGCGGAGTTCTATCGAGTAAAGGAGCGCCTTATACAGGCCTAAAAATACAGGAAGCTGGATCAACATGGGGAGGCAACCGCTCATGGGATTGACTTTATAAGATTTATAAAGCGCCATAACTTCCTGATTTACTTTTGTTTTATCACCCTTATACTTTTCACGAATAGCTTCTATCTTGGGCTGAAGATTTTGCATTTGCTTCATGGACCGGTAGCTGATATTTCCCAGAGGCCAGAAGAGGATCTTTACCAGTACAGTCAATATCAGGATGGCAATTCCGTAATTGTGGACATAATGATAGATATATTTCAAAGCTGTGAGAAGCGGCAGGGCAAGCCATTTCAGCCAGGAGCCGAAGTTAATTGAATTTTCAAGACCTACTCCTTCCCCTTTCAAAATGCTGTAGTCTTTCGGTCCGAGGTATAGGTTATAGTGAAATGTTCCTGTTTGTCCGGGTAAAATAATGTTCTTGGGACCTTCAAGGCTTACCGATACAATATTTTGTGAATCCTTGGAAATAACAAGATTCGTCAATGAAGGCTGTTGGGGTATGGCGGAAGCAATGAAATACTTGCTTTCATACCCTGCCCACGAGATGTCCGGGCCGAGAATCTTCGGAGGTCCGAGATTTTTTATCTTTTCGGTCTCAACATCATTCTTGATATATGATATGGGGCCTTCGTGATAGTACCTGCTCGATTTTGCTTCAGGCTCAGCATATTGATTCCAGCTGAGTAAGGCACTTTGTTTGAATATCTCTTTCGACAGGTTGACGACGCGTACTTCAAGGTCGAAGGTGTATTTGTCCGGATAAAAAGTAAATATCTTTTCAATCGTTACTTCTTCCGGAAATGACCGGGTGAAGATCAATTTTTTTTCATTCATGAGCTTCGTCAGATCCATGGTCGTCTGATTTGTCTCATAAATCAGGTTTGAAGCTATATTGATGCTCGATTTTGAGAACGACAGGCTTAGCGGATAATCCATATCGTTTGTGCCGGTCACGAGTTCAACGAGGCCCGAGTCCTTTTTAACATTGACATTATAGTTTTTTAGTTTAAAAGACTTGAGCGCCGCCCCTCTCGTATTAAATATTGCTGTGTACAGGGGCGTTATAACTTTAATATCTTTTCCAACGGCACCGATATCCGCTTTCTTAACTATCGATTTTTCGGGAGATGGAGGTTCTGTGGTTATGGTTTTGTCTGCTGTTACATCCTTTTTGACGGTGACATCGCTTGTTGCTTGTACAGTTGCAGGCTGTCCTGGTTCAGGTGCGGGTTTTTTTAAAAAAAGGTATTGATAGCCCATCACGAGTATCAATGACAGTACTATGGCAAGTATCGTTCTCTTGTCCATCTAGAGAGCCTCCGTTTTCTTCTCTTGGTTTTTACATTACAGGATCATAACCACCGGGATTCAGGGGATGACACCGAAGAATACGCTTTAGGCCAAGAAAAGATCCTTTAAAAGGACCGTACCTGGTGATGGCCGTAACCGCATATTCGGAACATGTGGGATAGAAGCGACAACTGGTTGGGAATAGAGGTGATATAACTGTCTGGTAAAATTTTATAAAAAAGATAAATAGTTTTTTCAAAACTTGATTTAGCATTATATCAACGATCGTCTCTTTCTATGAAGAGATTTTCCAGTTCCTCGTATACATCCGGATATTTGAGAGGAGGAATTTCATTTTTTACAATGATTACTATATCATTTGAACCAGGCAATTTATCTTTGTTTAATCTGAAAAACTCTCTCAACAGGCGCTTAATCCTGTTTCTTTTTACCGAATTCCCTACCTTCTTAGTAACTGTTATCCCCAACCTTTGAATTCCCGTCTGGTTGCGACTTAAAATAGTAATGAAGTTCTTTGAGTTAACCCGCTTCCCTTCTTGATAAATTCTCAAATAGTCTTTTCTCTTATGTATTCTTTCGAATTTTCTAAAAGAATATTGTTTCATTCTTTGAAGATGGGATTAAACTCTTATGTTGTTTGTCGCATCTGCTTGTAATGATTGTAACGGGTTAAACTGCAAGCCTTTTTCTGCCCTTGGCCCTTCTCCTCTTCAGGACTAATCTGCCTCCCTTCGTGGCCATTCTGGCACGAAAGCCGTGTGTCCTTTTCCTCTTGAGATTGCTTTTGTGAGTTATATTTTTCTTCATAAAGTGAACTCCACTCAAAATCTATAAACTACGCTTTAGACCATATATGTAATTATTTGTCAAGGTGAAATTCAGAGTAATATCATGCAGTGGCATAGAAGTTCTTGCCATTTAACGATAAAAATTCTTATAATTCCTACCGTAGGATAATCATTGATATCAAAGAAAGCAAGAGATTCTATGAATACATTTAAATTAGTTAAAGATTTTGAGCCGAAAGGTGATCAGCCACAGGCAATTGACAAACTGGTGGATGGTGTCAGAAAGGGGGGCGAGCATCAGGTACTTCTCGGAGTTACCGGGTCAGGTAAAACATTTACCATTGCTAATGTTATCGAACAGGTTCAGAGGCCTGCTCTCGTGATAGCCCACAATAAGACCCTGGCGGCCCAGCTTTATAATGAGTTCAAGACTCTTTTCCCTGAAAATGCAGTGAACTATTTCGTCAGTTATTACGATTATTACCAGCCTGAAGCCTATATTCCAAGTACCGACACGTATATTGAAAAGGATTCGTCGATCAACGATGAAATCGATAAGATGCGGCATTCCACTACCCGTTCACTGTTTGAGAGAAACGATGTCATTATCGTGGCAAGTGTCTCGTGTATCTATGGAATAGGATCTCCTGATGATTATTATGGTCTTAATGTGTCTTTGCATGAGGGTATGGAGGTTCAGCGGAATGCTCTCCTCAGAAATCTGGTCGAGATTCAGTATGAACGAAACGATATCGATTTTCACAGAGGTACATTTCGTGTTCGGGGTGATGTTGTGGAAATCTTTCCTCCCTATGAGGATGAACTTGTTATCCGGGTGGAATTATTTGGAGACACGATCGAATCCTTGTCCGTCGTAGACCCACTGCGAGGGAAACGGATTAAAAAGATTCATGCAATCAATGTATATCCCGGCAGTCATTATGTAACGACAAAAAACACCATGAAACGAGCTATCGCTTCAATCAGGGAAGAACTGGAATCAAGGCTGAAAGAGTTGGAGTCGCTTAATAAACTTCTTGAGGCACAGCGGCTTGAACAGAGAACGCGGTTTGATATTGAAATGATGGAGGAAATGGGTTACTGCCAGGGTATAGAAAATTATTCACGTCACCTCACGGGACGTAAACCGGGAGAGCCGCCACCGACACTGATGGAGTATTTGCCGGATAATATGCTGATTATCATCGATGAAAGCCATGCGACAATACCGCAGTTACGGGGAATGTATAACGGGGACAGGTCTCGGAAAGGAACCCTGGTACAGTATGGTTTCAGGCTCCCGTCGGCATTAGATAACCGCCCTCTCATGTTTGCCGAATTTGAAAATTTTTCACAACAAAAGATTTATATATCAGCTACACCCGCGATCTATGAGTTGAGCAAGTCGCACGGCGATGTCGTGGAACAGATAATCAGACCGACGGGATTAATGGATCCGGAGATTATTATTCAGCCCGCCAGCCACCAGGTTGACAATCTGCTCAGCCAGATCAACCAACGGGTGGAGCAGAAAGAACGTGTTCTCGTTACGACACTCACAAAAAGGATGGCGGAGAGCCTCACCGAATATTATCAGGGACTCGGTATCAGAGTGCGGTATCTTCATTCCGACATTAAAACATTGGATCGAGTCGCCATTATCAGAGATCTGAGAAGAGGTGAGTTCGACGTTCTTGTTGGCGTCAATCTTCTCAGAGAAGGCCTTGATATTCCTGAAGTTTCTCTCGTAGCCATCCTCGATGCGGATAAAGAGGGTTTTTTACGTTCCGAACGGTCTCTGATACAGACGAGCGGTCGGGCTGCACGAAATGTAAACGGGCAGGTCATTATGTATGCCGATACGATGACAAAGTCCATCCAGGCATGTCTTGAAGAAACGACACGGCGTAGAAAGAAACAGATGAGATTTAACACAATGAACGGGATTACCCCCGAAACCATAAAAAAATCGATTCACGACATTTTCAGCTCGGTGTATGAATCGGATTATCTTACTATCCCGGTCACGTCAGACGAGAAGGAGGAATACATTGCAGAGAAGGATATTCCCATCATGATTAACAAACTGACCCGACAAATGAAAGAGGCGGCAAAAAACATGGAATATGAAGAGGCGGCTCGAATCAGAGACAGGATCAAAGAACTTTCCGATATTGAAATGGAAATAGCCCTATGGAAATAAGAAAACGGAGGTACGTAAAGGGACTTTACCGCAGCTTTGAGACTCTGTTCCCGGGGAGGGATCAGAGCTGTCAGTGACGGTCATAGGACAGTGTGTCGTAGCATTAAGGATTATTCGAAGAACATTCTTGTGTGGCTGAATGGTTCATGTCTAAATTTCGAGGAATTGGTGTATAAGGACATAAGATAGCAGGATGAAAAGCAAACAAGATCTTCTGAAAGATAGTGTGCATAATGCCCCCCGTAGGACGGGGATTTATCTCATGAAGGATGAACATAATAACGTCATCTATGTGGGCAAATCCAAAAATCTTCGAACGCGGGTAAGGTCATACTTCGGCGGAAAAGACACGAGACCGATGATTCCGTTTCTTATGTCCAGGGTTAAGGATATGGAGTTTATCGTAACGAATACGGAAAAAGAGGCCTTGATTCTGGAAAACAGCCTGATCAAAAAACATAAACCCCGATACAACGTTACTTTTAAGGATGACAAAAATTATTTTAACATACGGATTGACCTCAGAGACAAATTCCCGCGCTTACAACTGGTCAGACGCATAAAAAGAGACGGGGCACGATACTTCGGTCCCTATTCGTCCAGCGCCGCAGTTAAAGAAACCCTTCAATTACTTCAGAAGGTTTTCCCTCTTCGAACATGCAAAGACGTTGAATTTAATGCCAGGCAAAGACCCTGTATTGAATATGAAATTAAAAGATGTCTTGCGCCGTGCTGCAATCTTATCGGAAGTGAAGAATATGAAAGGATTGTCAAGGATGTCATTCTTTTTATGGATGGCCATGGCGAAAAACTGATTTCGAAACTCAAGAAAAGAATGATTGTGGCTGCAAATAAACTTGATTTTGAAAAGGCGACGACCCTGAGGGACCGGATCAGTGCCATCAGTGCAACGCTCGAAAAGCAACAGGTTGTTTCAAAAGCATTGAAAGATCAGGATGTGTTCGGCCTTTATCGGTCGGGGGATCTGGTACAGATATGTCTTGTCTTCGTCAGAAAAGGAACTATGTTGGGGGCAAAGCGAATTCCCCTTTTCAAAGTCGAGACCGATTCAGCCGAGGTTCTTTCGTCACTCCTGAAGCAGTATTATGACGGGGGTGCTTTTATTCCTCAGGAAATTATCATATCTGAGACAATTGAAGATAAAAAGGTTATTGAGGAGTGGCTGACTGAAAAAAGAAGGGGAAAAAAAGTTTCGGTTATCATTCCGAAACGGGGAGATCGCGTCGGTCTTCTTTCCATAGCCGTCAACAATGCGGAAAATATATTTACGACTGAACGGATTCGTAAGGACGATGAAGAAATAGCACTCAACAAATTGGCTGAAAGGCTCGGCCTGAAGAAAATACCCCATCGAATCGAATGCTTCGACATATCCAATGTTGGTGGACACTATGCCGTCGGATCAATGGTATCCTTTTCCGACGGGAAGCCTGATACGTCTGGTTACAGACGCTTCAGAATTAAGACCGTAGAAGGTGCAGACGATTATTCCATGATGTATGAAATACTGAAGAGGCACTATCGGAATGCAACTGATTTACCGGATCTCATTGTCATTGATGGTGGAAAGGGCCAGCTCAATGTAGCCCTGTCAGTTTTAGAAGAATTGAAAATCAGCGATATTGATGTTATTGGTCTTGCCAAGGAACATCATGGTAAGGAATCATCTTTTTTTCACAAAGGAAAGACACAGATCGACAAAGAAGAGGATAGGATTTATCTGCCAATGAGGAAAAATCCCGTCTATCTGTCACGATATCCGTCAGCTCTCTTTGTCCTTCAAAGGGTGAGAGACGAAGCGCATCGATTTGCCGTTTCATATCATCGGAAATTAAAGGAACAGGCGGATTTCCGGTCGATTATCGATGAAATTCCCGGGGTCGGCGATTTGAAAAAAAGGGCGATTCTCCGTCATTTCGGAGACGTGGAAAAGGTAAAAAAGGCATCGAAGGAAGAATTAGAGAAAGTTCCCGGTATCGGTAAAGAGATGGCCGATAGAATATTTAATCACTTTCACACTGTGTAGGTCGATACGTATGATTTCATCTGTTAAATTATGGAGAATTGCCCGTCAATGAGTTTTCTGTCTATTTTATTTATTGCCGTGGGACTGGGAATGGATGCCTTTGCTGTGGCAATCGGGGCGGGTATTAGTATCCGTAATCTCTCATTCGGTCCCGTCTTTCGCCTGTCCTTCCATTTCGGATTCTTCCAGTTTTTGATGCCCATTGTCGGATGGATGGCAGGGAGAACAGTTGCCGATTATATCGTACATTATGACCACTGGATTGCCTTTCTTCTCCTCGCAGTTATAGGAGGGAAGATGATCCGGGACTCCCTTCAAGACGGAGATGATATAATTGCGCGGACAGATCCGACAAAAGGCCTGAATCTTATTATGTTGTCGATTGCTACCAGTATCGATGCTCTCGCCGTTGGTCTCAGTCTTGCCTTCTTGAGTGTGGAGATTCTCTATCCGAGCATTGTCATCGGTGTCGTGGCCTGCATCATGACGATAATTGGAATGATCTTCGGGGAAGGTCTGGGAAAAATTGCCGGTCAAGGAGTCGGAATCCTCGGGGGGGTTATTCTTATCGGCATCGGGATAAAGATACTGATAGAGCATCTTGCCGTGTTTCAGTAGAAAATGAAAAACCCCCATCGTCGACGGGGGTTTTCAGGTAAGCTATTGTTTTGTCAAGCGGTTGGATGAAGCATGCTTATAAACTGCAGTCTTATTTTCCTGAATACGGGGAGCCACCGAGGTATTCCTTGTAAATTTCATCCTGCCAGTCCGAAGACCACACCTTTCTCCACTTCTTTCCCTCTTTTACGTGAATCTCACTTGCCTTAATGGAATTGTACTTATCTGACATATTCCCTTCGATTTTCACGGTTTCATTAATGTGCCGTGCCAGAGCTGCCCGGTCAACATTGGGAACGAAATAGAATTTCTCCCCTTTTGCATCCCAGAGTACGAAAACCTTTTCGGTGGCAGCCATCGGATCTTCTTTACCCACGGGGCAGACCTTACCCTGAGTAACGCAGTTGAATCCTTGAATCGTTCCGGTCAGCGATGCACCGAAAGCGAGTGCCGGTACCAGGAAAATACCCAATATAACGGTAAATAACAATGTTTTTTTCATCATTTTTCTCCTTTTCTACTTGTTTGTTGTTCTGTTCAATGGTACTGGTTCATGTATGAAGTTTCATGCTCCGTATCAGTGAGCACTACCTTATTTTCCTGACCATGGAGTGCCACCAAGGTACTCTCTGTAGATTTCGTCATTGATGTCCTGTGACCATACTTTACGCCATTTCATATTTTCCATGACGTAGACGTTGTCTGCTTTGATCGCGCGGAACTTGGTATTATATGTACCTTCAATCATCACCATCTGATTGATGTGCCGTGCCATAATTTTCGAATCAACATTGGGCACGAAGTGCCAGTTGCCGTCCTGGGTCTGAAGCACGAAAACACTCTCAGCCGCGACCATGGGGTCCTCTTTACCGACCGGACATACCTGGCCCTCAGTCACACAGTTGAAGCCCTGAATCGTACCTTGAAACGCTGCTCCCAGAGCCATTGCGGGAATGACAATGATAGTTAAAAAAATAATCATCGGAATCCAATTTCTCTTCATTTTTCTACCTCCTTTTCTGAAAATCATTTTTCATTATGTGTAGCATCATTCACCATTTCCTTTTTAATTCCGTCGGTTCCCACCTCCTTTCGCAATCCAAACATTCAGAAGTGTTCAGTTTTCAAACATTAAAACAGCAAGACAACAACCATCTTTATAAAATCAGCAGAAACGATATTATAATTAAGTAGTTGTTTTTGATATTCGTTCTTTATCTATTCCCGTCTGCTGTTTCTATCGTTTATACAATAAATATTCTCAATAATTGATGATGCATAGGAAATGTAAATGTGCAGTTATACACTTGCACCTGATAGTCTGAGAAACAGTCGCAGTTTGTGAGAATAATATTCTATATCTTACAAATGTTTGTGCGTCTGTGATTTTTCAGAAAGAAAAAAGATATTGCTCTTGATGTTTGCGGGACGAAAGATATATTATGAGGCTCCGAGAAGGCTTACATTGCATCAATGCCTTGCAACTCGAGAAATTAGATGCATCCGAATAAGAAACGGTCTACGCAATATTGATATATCACCTGTCACGAGATCGCCGAAATTTTTAAAGTACTTCCAAGAGAACTGCTAGAGTCCTGTTGGAAGTATTATAGAACAACTTTGAGTTTCACAGTGCCCTCCTCACGTAAATTAAATAAGAAAATACCGGCTTGATAGCTAAAGAAACTGTTTGTTTTTAATGTAAATATTATGGTACCAATTGTCAATATTTTTTCTCATGAACGGATAAAAAACTAACGGGAGATATTTATTGCTTATTTTTGTCTTTCTGAAGGAGCATCCCGCTCGGACGCTGTATCTTAAATAATTTCAATATGCTGTTACAATTATTATCTATTTCTATAGTCTCCATTTATGTTCATGTCATCATATCTGTCATTTTAATAAGAGAGATGCGGGATCTCTTTCAACTAATAACT
>JAFGQS010000122.1 GCA_016935565.1 Deltaproteobacteria bacterium | reverse complement strand
GGGGAGCACGCTGGTCATGAATTCCCGATAGGAACCGATTTTTTCTTCTTCCTGGGCCATACCCACATGGGCTTCGTAAATAAAAAGGGCCGATGATTGACAGATGAAATCCAGACATTTCCATTCATACGGTTGTGGCGGCAACCAGACCTGTGCATTAAAGATCAGTGTTTCAGGGTCCTGCACAACACGTCGAGCATACGCCGGTATACGATCACCCACCCCTTCAGGCCAGTGAATCCGCAAGCGATAAAGGTCTCCATGGTTCATCATATGGGCAGGTAAAGAAAGTTCCCATACTCCCTCCGCATTAACCCGATTCAGACGAAACGATTTCGTCTCCTGCCAGCCTGTCATATCCCCTACCAGATACACGGATGTTGCGTTGGGAGCCCATTCTCGGAACACCCATTCGTTTTCCCGAAAATGCAATCCGAAGTATTCGTGGCCTGCAGCAAAACCAGAGATACTTAATTCTCCCCGGGTGAGCTGTTGCTCTCGATCCACAACGTTCGATAATCGCCGCTCAAGGATTTTCCTGTACGGTTCCAGGTAAGGATCGATTTCAATAAGCCGTTTTACTCTTTCACGCACGCCTGATCTCATTGCTCCCCATCTTTCCGGCCTCTTCCTGTGTAGCTGTGGCCTGTTTCATAAATAGCGTCCTTCTTAAAAAAAGTAAATGAGTAATGTCGGAATCTTTCCCCACATACCCTTCCCTCGTCATTGTTTTAGTTACTCAAACAGCCCCATCAGTTTCTTCAATCGTTTCACGGCCCTCGGAAGTACGTCACCGATCTTCTCGTGAAATCTCAAGTGGGCATAGGGATCGAAGGGTGTATCCCCCTTGTTGATAATCACAAGTTTTGCACCGGCATGAAGCGCTTCTGCCGGCATGTCGGCTGCGGGTGTGACCACAAGACTGGAACCGACGACAACAAAAAGGTCACACTCCCGTGAATGTTCAAATGAGAGCACCAGGTCTTTTCCCGGCAGCGACTGACCGAAATCGACGACACTGCCGACCAGTTTCCCGCCGCAGAGGCAGCTTGCTTGTCCGGTCGACCGGTCAGTCGTTTTTCCGCATCGCGTACACCGGAGCTTTGCAATATTTCCATGCAATTCCGCCAGCAAATCTGGTTGAATTCCAGATTTCAGGTGAAGATTGTCCACGTTCTGTGAAATCAGGTATTTCAGCTTCCCTAGTGTTTGAAGGTCCACAATAGCCCGGTGTCCCACATTGGGTTCAACCAGTTCCCATGGAGTGTTCATCGGTTTCGGCGGAAGTCCTTTATCCTGACGCGTCCACAGCCCGTCAGGTCCCCTGAAATCAGGAAGTCCCGATTCCGTGCTGATCCCTGCTCCGGTAAAAACAACCAGATGGTGGGACTCATATAGCCATTGGGCTAACGTTTCAATCCTTCTTTGCAGGTCATCTCTCATACAAGCTATGCCACCATATCCGTTTCATTGTCCAGGAAGCGCATAACCACGTCGTTAAACTCGTCGGGACATTCCAGATTCGTGATATGTCCGCAATTTTCAATAATACGAAGGCTTGCATTCGGAATATGCTCTCTCGCAATATAGGCATGTTTCAACGGAAGGACTCGATCCTGCCGCCCCCAGATGATCAGTGTCGGTGCCGATATTGTATGAAGGTTTGCGAGGACAGGGTGAAATACATTCTCTCTTCCACCCCTTAGCGTCACAATCGAGCGTACAATCTGTAAGAGAGATCGCCGTGCTCCGGGCAATTGGAACAATTCGTAATACGTATCGATAATGTCGGCAGTAATTATTCCGTGATTACGGACTGCCAGCTTGAAGAACATTGATACACCGAATCGGGTCGGATACGACATAAGCTCACCGATAATCGGAAGTGACATTAATTTCAGGGTATAGATAACTTCTCGCCCGAGGCCGGCACCGTCTGCTACCACCAGTTTCTCAACTTTATCAGGATATCGGATTGCGTACTGCAGCGCTATACCGCCACCGAGAGAGTGACCGACAAGGCTTGCCCGTTCAATTTCGATTGACACCATAAAATCATTGATAAATTGACTGAAATAGTAAGGGGAACGAAGTTCCTCCGGCTTTTCCGACAGTCCGAACCCCACGACATCCGGAACATACACACGGTGTCGCTGTGCCAGAATTTTGATATTCTTTATCCAGATATCTGCCGAAGCACCCAGACCATGGATGAGGATTACGGGAGACCCTGTGCTTCCGAGGGCCCAGTATCGTGTCAGTACAGGACCTGCGTGGACATAGCGATCATCGGGTTTTTCGGGCAGCACCTATTCACCTCAATCTTCTCATGATTTAATTTCATTGTAGTATCATCACGGAAAATTCACAATTACCTTTTTATCAGCCTGCTTGATACATATACGTAAAGCATCATATTATACGTTGAGATCTATATATTAGATATCATAAGTTAATATTACACAATTCAATCACGCCCTAAATCCGCTGACCGATTTTGTCGTATCAGGTCGGATCTGCAATAAATACCACCCATTTGGGATTCTTAAAAAACACTTGACTAATTATCCAAACAATGATTTTTTTATCAACTGATTTTGTTACGATTATTTTAACTATTTGTTAAGTAGATGATGCGGACCGGCAGGCAACAAGACTCCTTGTCGTATCATTACAGAAAGACTTCCATAAAAAATGTCCGTCAAGCCAACTCATAATGATCCGGAAAAAGGACTTAAAAAACCTGAAAAAGAACCATTGACGGGTTTGGAAGCGGAGAAGAATCTCGAGTGGTCTGAAAAAAAATTCAGGCACCTCTTCGAGCATTCACCGATGGCTATCTACCTGACAGACCTCAATGGCGCTGTCCTTGATATTAATAATGCCGGTGTCGAACTTCTGGGATTTTCCTTACGGAAAGATATCATAGGACTTGAATCAAAAAATTTTATTTATGCCGACCCTGAGGAGCGAAAACGATATCAAAAAATTCTGGAACGAAAGGATTCCATTAATGAATTTGAAACGCAATTGCGTCGGCAGGATGGATCGATCATAGATGTCCAGATGACAGCCGCTGTCCGTCGCAACGAATCGGGTCATGTCGTGGGTTATGAGGGATTCATCAAGGACATAACGGCCCATAAAAAGGCGGAGAAGGAATTACGTGCCTCAGAGGAAAAATACAGAACCGTCGTTGAAACGTCTCTTGGTGCGATCTATGTTCATCAGGACGGAGTCTTTACCTTTGCTAATCAGCGTCTGGCTGAAATGCTCGGTTATTCGGGACCTGAGGAGATCATCGGGCGCTATTTTTGGGAATTTGTTCATCCTGAAGACAGGGACATGGTCAAATCAAGAGGCCTTAGTCGACAAAGAGGTGACTTTACACCAAGGCAGTATACCGTCCGCGGCATCAAAAAAGATAGCTCCGATGTATGGATCGAACTGAGAGCAACCAACGCCATGTATATGGGGAAACCGGCGGTAGTGGGTAATTTCATCGACATCACGAAGCGAAAACGGGCAGAGGAAGAGATCCGACACCTCTCTAGAAGGCTGATCGAAATCACTGAAGAAGAAAAAAGGATGATTGCACGGGATCTTCATGACGAATTCGGCCAGGCACTGACGTCACTGCATTTTGACCTTGAAGCCTTGGAAAACTCTATACCGGAGGGGCAAAAAGGACAGAAACAACGGTGCGG
The DNA here is from genome assembly GCA_016935565.1 of Deltaproteobacteria bacterium. GTDB lineage: Bacteria > Desulfobacterota > Syntrophia > Syntrophales > UBA6807 > JAFGQS01. The sequence goes on along the minus strand of JAFGQS010000122.1, from coordinate 9,668 downwards.
CCTTCTTATAAATCAGGTTGAAAAGCTTGCCGATAATATCAGGAAAACCACGGCTCATCTGCGACCGGATCTGCTTGATCATCTGGGATTGGTCCCCACCTTGGAATGGTATATCAATGACTTTGCTGCCAGACGCAAGGAAATAGAGGTTAATTTTCAGGCTGTCGGCTTTAAGAAAAGACTCGAGTCCCAGACCGAAATTGTATTGTATAGAATCCTTCAGGAATGCCTGAATAACATCTCCAAACATGCGAAGGCGAAACATGTCAACATCATGCTGACTTACAGCTATCCCAAGGTCATCTTTATTATCAAGGACGATGGCGTCGGATACGAACAGGCTGATGACGGTCTTCCATGGGGAATTCTAAAAGAAGGAATCGGTCTACTTAGCATGAGAGAACGGGTCGCTTCATTGCGAGGGACTATCGACATAAATTCTACCCTGGGACGGGGAACAGTCATTCGTGTCGAGTTGCCCTGGAGCTCGAGGATATTTGATGAATAAAATCAGGATATTAATAGCTGATGATCATGCTATTGTTCGTGACGGACTACGGGAACTCTTAAATGGACAGGAGGACATGGAAGTGATCGGTGAGGCGGAAGATGGCGGCCAGACCCTGGATAAAGCCAAGACGCTTCGCCCCGATGTGACCCTCCTTGATATCGCCATGCCGCAAATCAGCGGTCTTGAGCTTATTCCCCTCATCAGAGAGGCCGTGCCGGATTGCCAGATTGTTGTTCTCTCCATGCATGCAAAAGAAACCTATGTCCAGCAAGTCCTTTCATCGGGAGGTCTCGGCTATGTCCTCAAGGCATCCCCCAGTAGCGACATCCTGGCAGCAATCAGAGCGGCCCACCGGGGAGAATATTTCCTGAGTTCCAAACTTCAGGCAGACGTTATCGCAACGTATCTGAAGAACCGTGACAGTACTCCCGTTGTCCGGGGTTATGACCTCTTGTCCGAACGAGAGCAGCAGGTATTTCGCCTGGTTGTCGAAGGAAATTCGACCAAGCAGATTGCCGATTTTCTCTGTGTCAGTCATAAGACGGTAGAAAAGCATCGTGCTAACATCATGGATAAACTGGGTGTACATGACCGTCTTGAATTACTGAAGTATGCCATCAAAATCGGCATCATTGACCTCGATCATTAGTAAAAGTCATTGCCGTCCCTTGTCTTCCCATCTAAGAGATTTCCCGATCAAAAAGTAGGGATTCACCTCCCCTGAATACGTGTTGCTCCCCATTGCTTGAACCCTAAAAACCTTCTACAAAGGGGCAAACACGAGCAGTTCAGGTTTGACCTTCAAAGAAAATGTCACCTGAAAATCCGGCGCTGTCGAAGGCGTTCATTTTAAAACGCTTATTCTGTATATCGGATATTGAAACTTACCTTCGATATCACCTGTTCCTTCAGGATCATTCTCTCCAGGACAAATTCCCCTGCTTGATTAAAGAAGAAGGAGGTCTTTTATGTTAGGAGTTATTGGAGTATTAGTAGCAATTGCATTGGTTATCTATCTCGCTTTCAGAGGATGGAGTATTATACCCGCATCCCTGCTCTGTTCTCTTGTTGTCATACTTACCAACGGGGCTGAAATATGGCCGAGCCTGTCAGGATCGTACGCCGAAGGCTTCAAATACTTCATCGGGGCATTTTTCCTCATCTTTATCTTCGGATCCCTGTTTGGCAAGGTAATGGGTGACAGTGGTTCTGCCAACGCCATTTCATACAAGCTGCTGAACGTTTTCGGGGCAAAAAGAGCCCTGCTTGTTATCATTCTATCGACTGCAATTCTGACCTATGGTGGTGTCAACGTCTTTGTCGTCATTTTTACCATCTACCCTATTGCGGTCGTTCTGTTTAAAGAAGCAGACATGCCGAAAAGGCTTATTGCAGGTGCCGTTGCTCTCGGAGCAGGAACATTCTCCATGACGGCTTTGCCGGGCACACCTGCTATTCAGAATCTCATTCCTGCACAGGTTCTCGGTACACCGGCAACAGCAGCCCCGATCCTCGGCATCGTGGCAAGTATCATCATGTTTTCTCTCGGGTTCTGGTATCTTTCATGGCAATCGAAAGTGGCCGGTGCCAAGAACGAGCACTTCGTCCCCGGCCCCAACGACGATATGCAAAGGCTGTCCCTTACCGACACCGAGAAACTCCCCGACTGGAAGCTGTCATTCCTGCCGCTGATCTGCGTCATTGGACTTATTGTGGTCCTGAAAAAGATACATCCCATCTACGCGGTGACGATTGCGTTAGCCGCAGGTTCTCTCCTGACCTATGTTCTCTTCTGGACGCGAATTGAAAGTCCCTTGAAAACACTCAATCTCGGAATTTCCGATAGCGTGATGGCCCTGCTGAATACGGCGGCCATTGTCGGTTTCGGCTTTGTCGTTAAGAACGTCGTTGCTTTCAAGAGTTTCATGCATTTTGCCCTGTCACTGCCCTTCCCCCCCCTGGCATCCGCTGCGTGTGCCGTCAATATCATGGCGGGAATTACTGGCTCTGCCAGCGGTGGGCTGACGATCTTTATGAAAACGATGGGACCTGCATATATGAATATGGGAATAGCTCCTGATGTCTTGCATAGGATCTGTTCGGTTGCTTCGGGCGGACTGGACTCTCTTCCCCATTCCGGTGCGGTCATCACCATGTTGATGGTCATGGGCCTTACCCATAAAGAGGGCTATAAAGATCTTGGCGTTGTTACCGTAATCTTCCCCATTTTTGCAACCATCGTCATCATCCTTCTTGCACTGATGGGTGTTCATTAACCTGTCATATTGAACCCTCGATTGTGAAATAAGGGTGGGAATAGATAGCAAATGATAACGAAAGTTTTGTTTCAAGGAGGATTACATGAGTACTTCACGAATAGAAAAAGTTGCCATACTCGGCGGTGGCGTCATTGGATCAAGCTGGGCGACCAATTTCATATGGTACGGAGTGTCCGTCACTGTATATGACATCGACGAGAACTGCCTGAAGGTGGCCCAGGATCGCATTACAGGAAACTTAAAGTACCTTGCCCAAAAAGGCATCATCACATCGGAGAAGATGATCGAAGCGATAAGTCTCATCACCTATACCGCCGATATAGAAGATGCCGTCAGCGATGTCCAGTTCATTCAGGAGGCCGGACCGGAACAGTATGAAACGAAACGGGCTCTCCTGGCCGATTGTGATCAATATGCACCGAGTGATGCCGTATTTGCCACCAGCTCATCAGGGCTCCTCATAACCGAGATAGCCAAATACTCGAAAATTCCTGAACGATGCATCGGTGCTCACCCCTACAACCCGCCCCATCTCATCCCCCTTGTAGAAATCGGAAAGGGAGAAAAGACGAGCGAAGAAACCGCCAGGAAGACCTATGATTTTTACCGAAGCCTGGGTAAAGAACCTGTCATCCTTCAGAAAGAGGCCCTCGGATTCATCGCCAATAGATTATCCGTTGCCCTCTACCGGGAAGCCATCGATCTTGTCGTAAAAGGAGTCTGTTCCGTGGAAGACATCGATAAGGCCGTCAGTTACGGACCCGGTCTGCGGTATGCCCTTATGGGCCCTAATCTCATCTATCAATTGGGTGGAGGCTCTTACGGTATACAGGGAATTTTACATCATATCGGTCCTTCCGTAGAGTTTTGGTGGGCTGACATGGCTGACTGGAAAAAATGGCCCGAGGGGTGGGGTGAAAAGGCCCAGAAAGGTGTCAACGAAGCAATGGCCAACCGACCCCCTGAACAGGGAAGAACGCCGGAGGAGATCATCAAATGGCGTGACGATAAACTTTTGGAATTACTAAAAATACTTGGGAAATTATAAGAACATTTCAGAATTCAACAGAAAGTGAGGTGCTACCATGACAGTAGCTGTATTAGGTGTAGGGTCTCTGGGTACCATTTCAGGAGCCCTGATCAGTAAGAATCGTGACGATGTCATTTTAATTGATGCAAACAAGGAACACGTCAATGTCCTGAACGAGAAAGGGGCGACAATCACGGGAACGTTGGATCTCACTATACCTGTGAAAGCAATAACGCCCGATCAAATGGAAGGAGCCTACGATATTGTCCTGTACCTTGTCAAACAGACTTATAATGAATCGGCCCTGATCGCGCTTGTTCCCCATCTTCATAAAGACAGTGTCGTCTGCACGATGCAGAACGGCGTTCCCGAAGCGGCAGTTGCAGAATATGTCGGAAGGGAAAAGGTGTTGGGTTGTGCCGTAGGCTGGGGTGCCACCTGGATTAAGCCCGGTGTTTCCGAATTGACATCGGATCCCGGCAAGATGACGCTGGATCTGGGCGAACTCGACGGAGCAATAACCGAACGGGTAAAAACGGTTGCAGGAATACTGGAAAACGTTTGTCCCGTGGAGATTACGGAGAACCTTCCCGGAATTCGATGGACAAAGCTTCTCATCAACGCAACCTTCAGCGGCATGTCTGCCGTACTCGGGTGCACCTTTGGCGATATCCTGGATAACAAAAAGGCTCTTACCTGTGTTGCCCATATCGCCAACGAGATCATCACGGTTGTTGATGCCCTTGGCATTACTCTGGAAAAGATGCAGGGTGCCGATTTGAGAATGCTCGCCTTTAAGACAAAGGCTGAGATGGAAGCCAAGTTTGCCATATACGAGGCCGTTTTCAGACCCCACGGACTTCTGAAGGCCAGCATGCTTCAGGATATTGAAAAGGGATTGAAAACGGAAATAGATGCCATCAACGGCGTCGTCTGTGAAAACGGGAAGAAAATGGGTGTACCTACCCCCATTGATGATCAGGTTGTCGCGATCATAAAGGGTATCGAAAGTGGAAAATATTCACCGGTCTTCGATAATCTCGACATGATTAGGCTTCCTGACGTACCGGAAGTGTAAATGTGTGAACAAAATAAGATGACTGTTCGAAGTAAGAAATTCAACAGACTTTACAAATCGGATCAATAACGTTTATTGAAAGGAGTTAGACAAATGAAGAAAAAAGTGGTTATAACGGCAGCATTGACGGGGAGTATCCATACACCCACGATGTCACCTTACGTACCGATTACCCCCCAGCAGATTGCAGACGAGGCAGTAAGATCATATGAAGCGGGAGCGGCGGTCTGTCACATCCACACCCGCGATCCGGAAACGGGTATGCCCGTATCTCGGATAGACCTGTATGAGGAAATCGTCGGAAGCATAAAAAGCAGGTGTGACATAGCAATTTGTATCACCACCGGCGGCGGTTTGGGTATGACTGTCGAACAACGGGTGGAACCGGTCTCACGGTTTAAGCCTGAGCTGGCATCCTTTAATGCCGGGTCGATCAACTTTGCTCTGTTTCACGCACTCGACAAGATGAAGGAATTCAAGTTTGACTGGGAACCACAGTACCTTGCAATGAGTGAAGATTTTATCTTCCCGAACACATTCAAGTCCATGAAGGAGTACTGTGCCATCTTTAATGAAAACGGAACCAAACCGGAATTTGAGTGTTACGATTCCGCCATGATCAACAATGTTGCCTTCATGATCGAACGGGGTTACATCAAAAAACCGGTTTACATCCAGTTTGTCATGGGCGTTCTGGGAGGAATTACCCCGGGTTCGGAAAATCTGCTTTTTCTCGTTGACTATGCAAGACGACAGATCGGCGACTTCGAGTTTTCGGTCTGCGTAGCAGGGCGAGATCAATTTCCCATGTGTACACAGGCGTTTCTTATCGACGGTAATGTTCGTGTCGGCCTTGAAGACAATCTTTATCTTGAGAGAGGCAAGATCGCAAAGAGCAGCGGCGAACAGGTAGAAAAGATCGCCAGGATCATCAGGGAATTCGGCAGTGAACCTGCGACACCCGACGAAGCACGAGAGATTCTCGGGCTGAAGGGAAACGACAAGGTCAATTTCTGATGTAATCCGTTTCAGAATACGCAAACGGTGATGTATGAAAGAAAAATGGGGCCCGATCGCAGGGCCCCTTTTTCCATGAACTAACAACAAAACATCCGGCTCGAATTACTTATCCGGAATGGACATCGAGAGAATTTTTCCGTCAATATCAACGGTTGTCTTAGAATAGGTGAGTTTTTGTATTATCTTGCCGTCTCTGAAATGCATGACATCGACACCGCGGCGTCTCTCCGGTTTCCCTTTGTGCATCTTTTCAAACGACGGCCATTCGAGGAGCCAGCGAAAGAGAACTTTCTGTTCCTTCTCGTCAATAAACGTTTCTTCCTCGGTAAACCGAAAGCCTCCATGATTCGCAAACCAAGGAGCCCATGCTTTTCTGAGTGCATCTTTTCCTTTTGCCTGGCCGCCGGTCCAGTTTTCAAACAGGATTTCATCATGAAACAGGTCCATCACTTCATCAAGATCATGCCTGTTCCAGGCTTCATTCCAGGTGTTTAAAACATCTATGATTTCATGTCTTGACAGTAACATCATGCATTCCTTTTAGTATATGGTACATGGTCATTTTTGATATGAAGGTCCCCATCAGGTGTAAGAAATTATTTTTTCAATTTCCCTCTCTGAGAATAGAGAGATTCATTCTCCTTGACGAGAATGATCTTGACAATAATATCCATAAGCGTTAGGGTTCCGAACTTTCTTTTTCCCTCGACAAGCTACTAAACATTCATGTTCGATTGAATATGTGAAAGGAAATCTCATTGTGAGCATATTAAAAAAGTTTTTCTCGTCCAAAAAGGCTCCGGAAAATAATAAACTCGGACGAAATGATCTCTGCTGGTGTGGCAGCGGTAAGAAATATAAGAGATGTCACCTTGATTCAGACGCAAGAAAAAGATCAGGCCGGATTGCCGATGCCGCGATCCATGGAAAGCGATGATGCCATCATTATTGATCATTTCAGGTTTAATGTGTCACGACTTTAGTCCTTCATCATCATGACTTACCGACCGCACTTCAAGTCTGTTTCAAACATCAATCCGAATCCGGGTGATTACCGATGCGAAAAGAGTATAGAGACGGTCTGCTTTTCAACCGGTCTTTACAATATAAAATGCGGGCCCGAAGGCCCGCAGTTTAAATATAATTAACAGTGGTTAACCCAACAACGTCATTCAACCTGAAATGCGATTTAATTATACAAAAATTTTGAGTGAAAAGCAAGCCAAATATGGTGAAGAGCAGACACAGCGATTGATCTGTTATGGAAACGAAACAGGTTCAATAGTACCGGTCCGATTTTCAGTCTCGGAAAGAAGCAGAACCTTTGCCCTCGTTTTTGATAAATCGATAGTGATTGTACCCCAATTAATTACTACTATGTATCAAACAATTCGTATGGTTCAAGAATAAAATTGTGTGCGGACGTGTTCCCTGTCCCTCATTTTCATACACACCTGATTTTACCGTACCGATACCCGCGGCCACGGCAGTTCCCACGGGCTTTTGTATTCTTGCAGTGCACACTTGAAGGATTTATCGATAAAATACATACCCACATTCGGTGTCCCGACAAAACGAAACGTTTCCCCGTGCAACTGAAAACCCAGAGCATACGAATGAAGATAACCACGATCGATAATATCCCTCCCTCTACTTGTTTTATAATAGAGCGGATCGCCGAGAATGGGTGAACCGATACTTTTTAACGCGACCCTGAGTTGATGTGTTTTACCGGTGTGCGGTTTCAGGACAAACAGCCGAAAATTATCGGTATAGGATCGACTGAAAAACTGTGTGACAGCGGGGTTTGTCTTACCCTGCGATAATTTCCACATGCCGCGACGGGTTCTTTCCATATCTCCTGTGATAAGACCCTGTTTTTTCCGGGGACGCTTATCTGAAATGGCAATATAATATTTCTCCACTGATCTCGTATAAAATTGTCCGGACAACTCCCGTGCAACATCTCTGCTTTTCGCAAACAGGACGAGACCGGACGTCATCTTATCAAGGCGGTGAACAGGATATAAGTCTTTATAGTTGAAATCGTATCTGAGTAGATCTGTCAGTCCCTTCGATTCTGCTTCTCTATGAAAACCCACTCCCGGGAGTTTGTCGATGAGAATAAAATGTTCATGGTCGGCTATGACATCATACATGCCGTTTGACTGCTCCCGACATTGCTCCATCCAATATGAGATGATACTGATCGTGCTTGGCCGCAGCATGCTCCTTGAATATTGCACCGGCTCTCAAATTGCCATACCGCAGAAAATATGTATAACATATTTAAACCTGCTTTCGGCAGGTAAACTTTCCATTCACGCTTACAAAACGGGATATGCACATTTTGAAATTTCACAAACCTTGATGAAACAGACGAAATTTGAGCAACAACCTGACAAGAAATGACACCACCCCGGTGCAGTTTTATATCAGGTGTCGGAGATTAATGTTTTGAAAATATCGTGAATTTTTTTTGTGGGGATATCCTGACCGATCAGGGTAAGAAAGCGTTCCCGCATTCCGGGATTGTTAAATTCTGAAATTTCGGAGCGACCGTTTACATACTGGAAGAGATATGGTGTAGCGTAATCGCGAAAATCGATAACGCCCTTCACGCGGAACAATGCAGGTGGAAGCGATGCTGTTTTTTCAAGGAAAAGGCCTTTCTCTACAGGCATGGGAAAATGTATCGTGATACTCTGCAGACCGTCATGTTCATGTGAGTATTGCATGTCATGCGATGACTCCCGATCTTCCGGCAACACCTTCCTCTCTCGAAATTCCTGGGGGTTTATTCCATAGAGCAAGGCCGGGTTGATATGCCCATGGTCAACTGAGAGTATAGGCGCGTATCCGTTGATGCTTCTCAGTTTCTGAATAATTTCGTTGCTCCTTTTCTCAGTAAGGAGATCATTCTTGTTGAGAAGGATCAGATCAGCCGCTTCTATCTGACGGCAGGCAATATCGTACTTTTGCACTGACTCTTCTGCGTTTACACCGTCAACAATAGTTGTTACCGAGTCGAATTTTACAATATCCTCCACTTCCGATAATTCTTCAAGGAGGTTGAAGGGATTCGCTAATCCCGTCGTCTCGACAATGATGTAGTCCGGCTGAAATTGTGATAAAATCTGGTGTATTCCCCGTTTAAGGCTGCCGATGAGTGTGCAGCACACACACCCCTCGTCGATTTCCACGACTGAATAATCGTGATCAACCAACTTTCCGTCAAGACTGGTTTCGCCGATTTCATTTTGAATCACCGCGACAAAACGATTATGCTGCACGTGATATTCAATAAAGTTCCGGACAAACGTCGTCTTGCCTGCCCCAAGAAATCCCGTCACCACAATCAGCTGTGGCCTCTCATCAATCCCGAGGACTCTTTTATCGAGCGTTTTGTAATCGGTTATCGTATGGGCATGCCACCATAATTCATCATCATACTCCGAACCGGACTCATCACCCTTTTCCCAGCTAATCTCGACGGTACCTGTCGCACCGCCCGAAACGATTGGTTCTCCGGCAATTGTATCGGGTACTATACCATAACCAAGGTATAACGACCTGTTTCGTATGCTGTCCGACTCCCGCTTCCGGACCTCTCCTTTCGAGGTATAGACTATTTCCTCCCCCTTACCATGCGTCTGGAGGAGATATACCGGTGGTTCGTTAAGATTGAAGGTAACCGATGCTGCATACACCCTGAAAAAAGCAAGGGAAGTGCTGTACGAGGGAAAATTC
>JAFGQS010000121.1 GCA_016935565.1 Deltaproteobacteria bacterium | reverse complement strand
GCTAACCCCTTGCTTTTTCATGGTGGGTCAGGGCAGAATCGAACTGCCGACACCTGGATTTTCAGTCCAGTGCTCTACCGACTGAGCTACCGACCCGATCTCAATAGATCCACCTGTCGTTAAGACGGCGTATTCTAAGATCGAATGTTTTGTTTGTCAAGAAATTTTTAATCGGTCTTATCATCTGTTGAGTTTTCTCGCAGGTTAATTACATATGTGGATGCAATCTTGTCATGCCACCCCTGTTTTTTCCTGTCGAAGGCAACCCAGAGGAAGCCCAAATTAAAAACCAGACCGGAGACAATGTATCCTACCCATCGAAGGAAGGCTAATCCCAATGTCATTTCATCTCCTGTCTTCTGAATTACCTTAAGCCCGATGATTTTTTTACCGGGTGTTTGACCCGTCGTGCCGTGGAAGTACGTAAAGTAAACCATGTTCAAGAATATAGTCGTCCCATAGTAGGAAAGTATGAACGTGCCTGTGATGACTTCCGAAATGTTGATAGAAAGGTCGAAGGGGAAACCGAGACCTAAAAATAGTGATGCTATGAAAACAAGAATCATTGATATCAGGGAGAGCACGAACTTATCAATAAGAAACGCTATCATTCTTCGCCAGAAACCCCCATAGTGTGTGTGATTCATACAGCCCGTTCCCTTTCTTCGATCCTGCTGAAAATACCTCTGTCATACTGAACGATGGCAAGGATGGTGAGAGCAGCCGTCTCGGTCCGTAATATGTAATTGCCTAATGTTGCGGAAATGAATGAATTCCCGGACGCCCTCTCAACTTCCTCTTTTGAGAAACCGCCTTCCGGTCCCACGACAAGAAAAAAGTGATTTGCATCTTTCCATTTTTTATCATGTAATATTGTCTTCAACCCTCGTTTCGATTCCTCCTCCCAAAATATTATGCGCACGTCATCTTTATCCGCTTGTTTCAACATCTCGTCGAAAGAAATGATATTCGTTATTTCCGGTATGCTCACTCTTTTGCACTGTCTGGATGCCTCAACTGCAATTTTGCGCCATCGCGATACGCGGTCGGAGATTTTATTTTCAGACAATTTCGGTATGGATCGTGAAGACACGAAAGGTATCAGTCTTGTTACTCCCAGTTCAGTTGCTTTCTGCACAATAAAATCCATCTTAGTCGACTTGGCCAGTGATTGGGCTAGGGTGATATTCGTTGCGGGATGCTGAATGTTTTGTTTTCCCGTTATTTCGAGGGATGCGTTTCGGGCGGTATATGTTCTGATGATTGTGCTGTATTCGTATCGGCTTCCGTCAAAGAGTATGACGGGGTCACCCTCTTTCAATCGAAGGACATTTTTTATATACTTCAGGTTTTCTCCCTCGAGTTCTACCAGGGTTTCGTCTTCCGACATACGGGGAAAATAGATTCGCGGAATGGTCAACGGGTCTTACTCCTTTTTTTCAGGACGTAACAGACCCATTCCTTTTCGGTCAGTGTATCATGGATCGTAATGTCTTTTGACTCAAATATTGTTTCAATACTCGTTGCGTCCTGTTCTATTATTCCCGAAAGAATCATGTACCCATCCTCTTTCGTCATCCGAACAAGGTGTGGTCTGAGACCTATTAATGCATTTGCTGTCAGGTTTGCGACGATCAAATCGAATGTGCCCTTGCACATGGAAACGTCACGATTCATGATTTCTATCCTGTCCGCCACTCCATTAATAGCAATATTTTTACTTGCAATTTCAATTGCCTGGGGATCAAGATCAACTGCCACAACGTTTTTGACGCCGAGTTTTGCACACGATATAGCAAGAATTCCCGTTCCGGTACCAACATCGAGGGCTTTCCAATCATGAATTCCTCGGTTATGGATTAAAATGTCTTCAAGAGCCATAATGCACATTCTTGTTGACGGATGCTGTCCCGTACCAAAGGCCATGCCGGGATCTATATCAACGACAATATCACGACCAAGAGGAGCATATCTCTCCCAAGTTGGTTTGATGACGATATTTTTACTGATCTTCATCGGTTTGAAGTATTTTTTCCACTGTTCCCCCCAATCGGGGTCCGTGATTGTGTTTGTAATAAAAGTCGGTTTTCCCAGTTCGGGAAACGTTTTGGAGAGGTTGAGGATATATTTTTTTAAAAGGCTGATTTGTTTTTTTGCTTCCGATCCCCATGGCAGATATGCTTTGAGTTCTGCTTCTGAAGCCGGGACTGGTGTTTCCTTGAAAGAATCCAGATCCAGTTCTTCTTCAATTATGCCGTCGGTGCCCAACTCTGTAAGGAAGTTTGAAAGAGGTTCCACTAATTCAGAAGGTGTTGTTAAAATAATTTCGATCCACTTTTCTTTTTTAAGTGTTTCCGGCATTTCATTCATCTCCTCTCTTGCTTATGCTGTCGGTTCGAAATGTTACGGTAACATGCAGGAATGACAATCGTAATGAAGAGACTATGACTGACAAAATATTGTATATCTTCTTTTAAGTGAGATTGCAAGTAACTTGAATTTTCAATACCATCGTGATAACAATTCAAATTCAATATCTTGCGCATTCAGATGCAGACAGGGAAACATAATGAACTATTATCCCGTTTTTATCAATATTGAAAACAGAAAATGTGTTGTGATCGGTGGTGGGGAGGTGGCTGAGAGAAAGGTTGAACGGCTCATTACCGGTAAGGCGGACGTGGTGGTTGTTGCACGAAATCTCACTTCTTACCTGGAGTCACTCGTTGATAATGGCACAATCCGTCATATTCAGGGTGAATATAAGGATACACATATTGAAGGAGCTTTTATAGTCATCGGTGCAACTGATAGCGATGATGTGAATAAGAGAATATATCGAGATACAAGAGAAAAAGGTATACTGGTGAACATTGTTGATGATCCTGAGAAATGCGATTTTATCCTTCCATCCATCATGCAGCAGGGAGATCTTTCCATAGCCATATCGACGGGAGGAAAAAGTCCCGCACTGGCACGAACCCTTCGGGAAGAACTGGAAACACAGTATGGACATGAGTATAAAATTCTTCTGGATATCATGGGGGATTTAAGAGCGAAGGTTATTGCACAAGGGAGAACTTCCGATGATAATAAGAAATTGTTCGAGTCTGTATTAAGGTCAGATATCCTTGACCACATCAGAGAAAAAAACTGGGACAAAATAAGAAAGATCATATACGATCTGACAGGTGAAGCGATACATTCGAAGTTTGCCGGAGATTCTGAACCATAAGACGTTGCGTGCTGACCGCAGACAGATGAAAGTTAATAAGATGGTGTTTAATGGAGAAGCTATTATTTAAGGTGGCCCTTGCCGCATATTTTTTCAGTGCAGTAGGGTACATTACGTCGATACTCGTGAAGAGAGTTTTTATAGCCAAAACATCCACGTGGGTATTGTTGACGGCATTTGCCATTCATTCATTGTCTATTATTGTGCGCTGGGTGGGAACGGGATACAGCCCGGTGACGAACATCTTTGAATCTCTCTCATTCATCGCATGGGCCATTTCAGGTAGTTATGTCGCTTTTCAGCTGAAGACGAAAACCAGAGTGCTTGGTGCTTTTGTGTCGCCTCTGGCTTTTCTGCTCATGATGGTAGCGTCGGTAAAATTGGTTGACAATGTTTCCATGCCCGCCATATTGCAAGGGTACTGGGTTCCATTTCATATAATCCTGTCGCTTGTCGGCGAGGCACTTTTTGCCCTCGCATGTTTAGCCGGTGTTATGTACTTGATCCAGGATAATTTAATAAAAAAGAAAAAATCATACCGATTCACCCGGCTACTCCCGCCGTTGAGAGATCTCGATAAAATAAATCATGTGAGCCTCCTTTGGGGCTTTCCACTGATGACACTGGGGGTCATTGCAGGTTCGATCTGGGCACGTACCGTCTGGGGCAGTCACTGGCAGTGGGATCCGAAACAGATATGGACCATGATATCATGGTTTTTATACGCCTTTTTACTGCACCAAAGACTTGCAATCGGGTGGAAGGGGAGAAAGGCGGCAGTTTTTTCTATTCTTGCGTTCAGTATTCTCCTTTTTACCGTTATCGGTGTAAATATTTTCTTTCTCAGTGTTCATAATTTTATGTGAAAAATGGGTATAATAGTAATTGGAATGAATCATAAAACGGCTCCCTTGCATATACGGGAGCGATTATCTCTTTCCTGTGACGATAATAGCAGGATGCTGGATGAGGTAAAGGACATTTCACAGGTGCGCGAGGTCATGTATCTGGCTACCTGTAATCGTGTGGAGGTTGTGGCCAATATCGAAGATAGTGTAAGCGGTGTGGAACGGTTAAAATTCTTTATTTTTTCTCACGGGAATCTGTCTCACGACGAGATGAAAGAATGCCTCTATATCTATCGTGACCATGAGGCGGTGCGGCATCTTTTCAGGGTGGCGTCAAGTCTCGATTCAATGGTCATGGGTGAACCTCAGATACTGGGGCAGGTGAAAGATGCCTATCGACACTGTGTGGAACACAAAGCGTCAGGGATTATACTCAATAAATTACTTCATCACGCCTTTCGTGTGGCGAAGAGAGTGAGAACGGAAACGGGGATTGCCAATAACGCCGTGTCGGTGAGTTTTGCAGCGGTTGAGCTGGCAAAAAAAATATTTGGATATCTCAGCGGAAAGACGGTTTTAATTATCGGTGCCGGCGAGATGTCGGAACTCGCGGCGAAACATTTGATGAACAACGGCGTGAGCAAGATTGTATTTGCCAACAGAACGTACGAAAACGCAGTCAGATTGGCAAACGATTTCCACGGCATACCGATTGGCTTCAATCTTCTTGAAGAAAAGCTCAAAGAAGTGGATATCGTTATCAGTTCTACTGGCGCTCCCGGTTATATTATCACCGAGAGAATGATTGTTGAAGCACTGAGGCGACGAAAAAACAGATTGATATTTTTAATTGATATAGCGGTACCCCGGGATGTAGACCCTGCCGTGGAAGACATTGATAATGTTTTCCTTTATAACATTGATAATCTTCAAGAAATTGTGGATGAAAATGTAAAAAACCGTATGAGAGAGGCCGATAAGGCGGAGGCGATCATTGCCGATGAGGTGACAAACTTTTCTAACTGGCTCAATACATTGGAGGTCGTTCCGGCGATCGTTTCCCTCAGAAATAAAGCTGATAGTATTATCGATAATGAACTGGAAAAGTCTCTCTCGTGGATGAAGGATATGAAGGAAGACGAGAAAGAAAAAATAAAGATACTCGCATCGTCGGTTATCAATAAATTACTCCATGATCCTATCACACGGTTGAAAGAGGAGAGTCAAAACGGTGGTGCAGATTCCTATGTTGCCGCTATTATGAGATTATTCAAACTGGAGACAGATGATTGAATCGAACCCGATTTATCACCCGGTCCTGAGGACTGATGACAAGAACGGGAGGTAAGGACATTATAAACGTATTAAAAATAGGGACGCGAGGCAGCCGTCTTGCACTGAGGCAGGCTCATCTTATCGCCGAACGGATAAAATCAAAACACCCAGCAGTTGAGACAGAAATAATAACGATCAAGACAAAGGGGGACAAGCTACAGGATATTGCGCTCGTCAAGATCGGGGGAAAGGGAGTTTTTGTCAAGGAAATAGAAGAGGCGCTCATTCGGGGCGATATTCATATTGCCGTCCATAGTATGAAAGATGTACCCGTCGATCTTCCCGATGAACTTGAGATAGGGGCAATACCCGAACGGGAGGACCCCAGGGATGTGCTCGTTTCGAAAGATGGCCGAAAAATTGAAGAACTGGCAGACGGGGCGAGAATCGGAACAGGATCTCTCAGAAGAACAATCCAGCTCAAGCGTTTGTTGCCGGACATTGAGGTTGTTCCCATCCGGGGTAATCTTGATACAAGAATCAAAAAAATAACAACGGAAGATCTGGATGGAGTGATCGTAGCGGCGGCAGGCATGAAACGCATGGGATTAGCGAAGGAAGTGTCCCAGTATATCCCCATCGAATGGATGATACCGTCCGCAGGGCAAGGAGTTCTTGGCGTTGAACTGAGAAAGGATAATGGACAGATCAAGAATCTTGTTTCGTTTCTCAACCATTCAGATACGATAATAAAACTTTCAGCTGAGAGATCTTTCCTGAAGCATCTCGGTGGCGGTTGCCAGGTGCCGATAGCAGCACATGCTTTAAAGCAGGGTAACCGATTAATTCTCCGGGGACTCGTCGGAAGTGTGGACGGGAGTGTGGTGATTTCGGACGAAGTCCGGGGACCCTGTGAGGATGCAGAGGAAATGGGAAGAACAATGGCCGAAAATATTCTGCAAAGGGGCGGCCGGGAAATACTGGAGTCAATCTATCGTTGTGATACGTAGATATATACAAATGTCAAATGACAAATCCGAATGCCAAATGAATAACAAATGCTTAAATCCAAAAATTGAGGTATTGGAATTTTGGATTTGATTTGAAATTTGAACTTGAGATTTGGTTGATTTCTTCAGGTGTAAGATTAAAAGTATCACAGTCATAACTGAGAAAAGTCATGTACTATGAGTAAAAAAGGTAAAGTATACATCATCGGCGGCGGGCCGGGGGATCCGGGTCTTATCACGGTTCGGGGAGTGGAATGCCTTCGCAAAGCCGATGTTGTCGTCTATGACTATCTTGTGGGTCGGGAAATTCTTGATTATGCGCCGAAAGATGCCCGTTTAATTTATGTTGGCAAGAAAGGAGGCGAACATACCGTATCGCAGCATAATCTCAATCAGATTCTCGTCGAAGAAGCGGTGAAAGGAAATATTGTTGCCAGACTTAAGGGAGGAGACCCTTTTATTTTCGGACGTGGGGGGGAGGAAGCGCAGGTGCTGGCACAGGCAGGGATACCCTTCGAGGTTGTTCCAGGCGTCACGTCAGCTGTAGCCGTACCCGCATATGCCGGCATTCCCCTGACGCACCGCAGTTTTACGTCGTCCGTTACATTTGTGACGGGACATGAAGATCCTGTAAAGGAGCAGAGTCGTGTTGATTGGAAAAGCCTGAATACCGATGGAACGATCGTGTTCCTCATGGGAGTAAGAAACCTGTCCCGGATTGTTGAACGACTGACAGCCAATGGGAAAGATCCCGAAACCCCTGCTGCTTTGATCCGATGGGGGACGACACCTGATCAGGAAACCGTAACGGGAACACTGAAAAATATAGTAACCAGGGCAGAAGAGAGGCACTTTTCTCCACCCGCCATATTTGTTGTAGGCGATGTTGTTACCTTGAGAGAAGAATTGAGCTGGTTTGAGAATAAACCACTTTCAGGCAAAGGCATTGTTATTACGAGACCGGAGGAACAAGCGGGGGATCTTGCGGCGCTGTTGCGCGAAGCAGGTGCCCGGGTCATTTACTTTCCGACGATTAAAATTGTTCCGCCTGATCGATTTGATGATCTGGATCGGGCAATCGATACTGTTGCAACGTATGACTGGATTATATTTACCAGTGCAAACGGAGTGAAGTTCTTTTTCGAGCGATTACGCGAGCTGGGAAAAGATTTACGAGACATGAAAGGGCCGGGGATATGTGCCATCGGCCCCGCAACTGCCGAGACAATTGGTAATATTGGATTACGTGTTGATATTGTACCCGATGAATATATTTCGGAAGGTGTCGTACGGGCTTTTGAAGGGCAGAACCTGCAGGGGAAAAGGGTGCTTCTGCCCAGGGCTGAAATTGCCAGAGATATCATACCGGACGGACTGTCAAAACGGGGTGCTACAGTCGATGTTGTGACAGCATACCGGACGGCTAATTCAGGGCGAAAAAGGAATGAGCTTTATGATTTAATAAAACAGAACAAGGTAGACGTGGTTACCTTTACAAGTCCGTCTACGGTGACTAATTTTATCGATATAATCGGAAGGGATGAAAAACTTCCCGAGTATATCAAAATCGCGTGTATCGGGCCGGTGACGTCAGCTTCGGCACAGGAGGCCGGTTTGAATGTCGATATTATGCAGGGACCCTATGTCATTTCCGGTCTGGTCCGTGCTATGATAAAAGCCTTGAATAATAATGAGTAGATACTTATTTTTAGCATTTAATTTACAGTAAGGTGAGCAATGATAGGAATTTCAAAATTATACTGTGGGGGAGTCGAACCGTCTGATGTGCTTCGCTATGGAGCGGAATCGGAAAAACTGCCATCCCATCTTCTTCAATTCTCAAAAGACAAGCGTCCCGTTGTTGTATGGAATGCGACGAGAAGATGCAATCTGAAGTGTATACACTGCTACTCCAGTTCTCAAAATGTTCAGTACGGTTATGAATTAAAGACTGAGGAGGGAAAAAAGCTGATAGCCGATCTTGCCGCGTTTGGCAGCCCTGTCATTCTTTTCTCAGGTGGCGAACCCTTGCTGAGAAGGGATTTGCCGGAACTCATTCAGTTCGCTGTGGAGAAAGGAATGAGAGCAGTCATATCAACAAACGGAACGCTCATTACGAGGGAGAAAGCCACTGTTTTCAGTAAAATGGGTCTTTCCTATGTCGGTATCAGTATCGATGGCATGAAAGCCACCCATGATCGCTTCAGGGGAGTAAAAGGGGCTTTCGATGCCACCATTCGGGGAATCAAGAACTGTCGGGACGCGGGCATCAAAGTCGGGGTGCGCTTTACCATAACGAAGAAAAACTATACGGAAATCCCCGCAATTTTCGATTTTATTGAAAAAGAAAATATTCCCCGGGCATGTTTTTATCATCTTGTCTATTCAGGCCGAGGGTCAGCACTGGTCGAAGAAGATCTGTCCCATGAAGAAACACGGAACGTTGTCGATTTGATCATGGATAGAACCCGGGATTTTTTTGACAGGGGAATGCCCAAAGAAATACTGACGGTGGATAACCATGCCGACGGACCGTATGTTTATTTGCGGTTACTCAGGGAAGACCCCGAAAGAGCGAAGGAAGTCCTGGAACTCCTCAAGATGAATGAAGGAAACAGTTCAGGCAGAGGAATAGGCTGTGTCAGCTGGGATGGCGACGTGCATGCCGATCAATTCTGGAGGAACATTGCCTTCGGGAACGTAAGGAAACGCCCCTTCAGTGAGATATGGACGGATACTTCCAATGAATTAATGGCTCAGTTGAAAGACAGAAAATCCCACGTCAGGGGACGGTGTGCTATCTGCCGCTGGCTCGATGTTTGCGGCGGTAATTTCAGGGCACGATCAGAAGCAGTAACCGGTGATATCTGGGCGCCCGATCCTGCCTGTTATCTAACGGACGAGGAGATTGAAAAGTGAAAAGTGGAGAGTGAAGGGTGAAAAAATTATAGAAGCTTGATGTAAATTTCTAATTTTTCTTTTTTCACTTCTAATTTTTAATTTGATCTAAAAGGAGCGTACCCATGCACTATCCCGAATATAGACCGAGAAGGTTGAGAAGAAATGAAAATTTGAGACGATTAGTCCGGGAGACGAAGTTGTCCGTGGACGATCTCGTTTATCCCCTTTTTGTAACATTCGGTAAAAAGGTTAAAAAACCGATCGCATCCATGCCGGGCAATTTTCAGATGTCAATTGATTACCTTGTAGATGAAGTCGGTAAGACGAAAGAAATGGGTATCCCCGCGGTCCTCCTTTTCGGCATTCCCGAGACAAAGGATGAAGTGGCTTCGGGAGCATTTGCAGAGAAAGGGATCATACAGCAGGCGGTGAAAGCCATAAAAGACAAAGTGTCCGATATCCTCGTAGTTACAGATTTATGTCTCTGCGAATACACAAGCCACGGCCATTGCGGGATGCTTGACGGTGAAGAGGTAGATAACGATTCCACCCTTGAAGTTCTGGGAGAGGCGGCCGTATCTCAGGCCAAGGCCGGAGCCGATGTGATTGCGCCATCGGGGATGATGGATGGTCAGGTTCTTGCAATCAGAGAAGCTCTCGACGAGGAAGGGTTTGAACATTTGCCGATCATGTCGTATTCAGCCAAGTACGCTTCATGCTTTTATGGGCCATTCCGCGATGCTGCCGAAAGTGCCCCTCAGTTCGGCGACAGAAGAACCTACCAGATGGATCCCCCAAACAGTGACGAGGCGATGAGAGAGATAATGCTCGATGTTGAAGAAGGGGCAGATATTATTATGGTGAAGCCGGCCCTCCCGTACCTCGATATTATTCATAGAGCGAAAGAGGAATTCGACCTGCCCCTTGCAGCCTATAACGTAAGTGGCGAATTTTCCATGATCAAGGCAGCAGCGAATCTCGGATGGCTTGATGAGGAAAGGGCGATGATGGAATCTTTGACTTCCATTAAGCGGGCGGGGGCGGACATTATCATTACCTATTTTGCACAGGATGCAGCGAAAATACTGACGAAATGAGCGATCGGCAATCAGCCTTACGGACATTCTGCACGATATGTACAATTTATTGTGTGAGTAGCAGGTAGAGTCCATTTGATAATATTGGACCGGTGATAAAAACATACCATGGCTCATATAATACAATTCATCAAGGCTGAAAGCTTAACGAGAGATTATTAATGGTTTCAGCACGATCAGAAATAATTTTGCCGAGTACCCTGCGGATGGTTGCCTGGGAAATAACCAGACGATGCAATTTGTCATGTCTTCACTGCCGGGCATCATCAGAATATGGCCCCTATGAGGGGGAATTTAACACGGAGCGATGTTTTGAACTTATTGATGATATAGCCGAATTCAGCAATCCAGTCATCATACTGACCGGCGGCGAGCCCTACCTTCGCAAAGACATCTTTGAGATTGCCGCATACGGGGACCGTAAAGGCCTTCGTATGGTGCTGGCAACCAATGGTACCCTGGTGACTGATGAGATTGCCGGAAAGACGCGTGGGTCGGGAATCAAAAGAGTAAGTATCAGTATTGACGGTTCAACTCCGGAAAGACACGACAGCTTTCGCGGTGTTCCCGGTGCATTTGAAGGTTCCATGACCGGTATCGAGGCCTTTAAGAGGGCAGGGGTCGAATTTCAAATCAATACAACGATAACACGCCTCAATCTGGATCAAGTGGAAGACATTATGAATCTTTCGATTGCACTGGGAGCCGTTGCTCATCATATCTTCCTGTTGGTACCGACGGGTCGGGCGAAAGATATGGCCGATCAGGAAATATCACCGGAGGATTACGAGAAAACACTCCACTGGTTTTATGAACAGAATTTTACCTGTCCGATTCAGCTCAAGGCCACCTGTGCTCCCCAGTATTACCGGATCTTTCATCAAAGAAAAAAAGAACAAAAAGCACACATGAAAGATGAGAAGGGCCCGTTCCATGCGATGACACGGGGTTGTATGGGAGGGAGTTCTTTTTGTTTTATTTCCCATACAGGACAGATACAGCCCTGCGGTTTTCTCGAGATTGACTGCGGCCAGCTGAACGATCAGAATTTTAGAGATATCTGGAATAACTCCCCTGTATTCAACGACTTGCGGAATCTGAGCAGATACAAGGGAAAATGCGGACGCTGTGAGTTCATAAAAGTATGTGGCGGGTGTCGTGCCCGTGCTTATGAAATATCAGGAGATTACCTGGCCGAAGAACCCTTCTGCATCTACAGACCAAAAAATAGTGTTCAGTAGATGGTGGTCAGTGATAAGTAACTTTACAATTTTGTTCGTTATACTATAAACATTAGCCTTTAGCCTCATAATGGACGCCATCGACAAAAAAATTCTGAATATTATTCAAACTCGGTTTCCCCTGGAACCGGAACCTTATAAAGCGGTCGGTGCGCAGATCGGTCTCAGTGAAGATGATGTTTTCGCCAGGGTTAAAAAACTGAAGGAAAAAGGAATCATACGCAGGATTGGTGCCGTATTCGATTTAGGGGAACTCGGATTTGCCAGCACCCTGTGCGCAGCCAGAGTGCCTGAAGACAAGATAAGAATATTCGTCGATGCAGTTAACTCTTATCCCGGGGTGACCCATAACTATCGGAGAAACCATGCGTACAATATATGGTTTACCTTTATCGCTCCGACAATGGATGATATCGAAAAAGCCCTGAGAGAAATCAGCGATACAACCGGCATTACCGACATCCTCAACATGTCCGCCAAACGGAAGTTCAAGATTGACGCCAGCTTTGAGCTGTAATTGTCTGATCGATTTTAAAACTGCTCAAACGTTGCAACTCATAAGGTTTTTCAATACTGTAATATCGCGTGTCCTGGCTTTTCACTGAATTTTTCTGACAGCTTCAGCTTATTACAGTAATTCAATATCTTTCTCGCCGAGCAACTTAATACCTTTCGAACGCAATATAATGCCGGCTTTTCCGGGATCTTCAACACGGAGTATGATCACTGCTGATTCTTTTATTCGTCCGACCGTTGCATAAACATATTCCACATTGATCTGTTCATCGGCGATTATTTCAAGAACATCTGCCATACCACCGGGCCGGTCAGCCACTTCAACAGCAAGAACATCCGTTTCCATAAAATTATAACCGCCTTCACGTAATGCTCTCACGCAATGAGCAGTATCGGCGACTATAAGACGAGCCGTACCGAAATCACGTGTTTCTGCCAATGAGAGTGCCCGTAAGTTAATATCCTTCTTTGCCAGATATCGTGCCATTTCGGCTAAACTACCAGGCCTGTTGTCAAGAAATACCGATATTTGTCGTACAATGAATTCTTTATCTTTCACATGTTCCCCCTTCTGGCGTTGTTAAATCCGCTCAAGAAGTCAGCTAATCACACATGAGTGTTGCCAGTGCCATTGATCTCATTTTTTCCTGAGCTGTTGCCGTTCTTGAATCGATCAGAATAGGTGCTTTTGCTCCCATTGCAACATGTATCAATGTCTTATTACCGTAATATTGTAACCCTTTGCAAAATATATTTCCTGCCTCCAGATTCGGAACAATCAGTATGTCTGCACTTCCTGCTACCGGCGACTCAATTCCTTTTTGCCGTGCAGATGCCATATCGATTGCGTTATCAAGAGCGAAAGGACCATCCACAACACAGTCATCAACTGCACCATCCTGACACATCTTTACCAGTGCAACGGCATCTATTGTTGATTGAAAATCCGGATGAACACGTTCGGACCCGGAAAGTAATGCAACTTTCGGTCTCCGTATTCCGAGCCTGTGAGCCACCGTAACGGCATTTTTGATAATCTCAATTTTTTGTCTGATGCCCGGTGAAATATTGATACCGCCATCGCTGACGAGAACGAGGCGTTTATCACCTCCACCTGAGTCCTCATAAACTTCTACATCAGAAAGAAGTCCATCCTTCAATCCTCCTGCAGGACCCAGTGCGGCCTGTAAAAATTTCGATGTCACGACGTTTCCCTTCATGAGAATATCACCTTTTCCCGATCGAATAACATCCGCAGCAATAGATGCCGCATTTGCAGGATCTTTTTCATGAATTATTTCAAAGGTCCGGGCACTCTCTTCTAACTTTTCGAAAATAAGATCAATCCATTCCCGGTTACCGATGAGTATCGGCTCTGCAATCCCGATATTGCGAGCTTCGATAACCGCTGTTATTGTTTCCCTGTCATCTGCTGCAGCCACTGCGACACGCTTTGGCCCCAGAGACACGGATTCATTGAGGAGCATGTCAAAATCTTTAATCATAGTGCCATCCTTTCCATTCAGAATGTACAACCCTGTTTGTTTTATTCACATTTATCTTATGTTCCTCCATTCTTTTACCTTTATGTAAACAAACCACACAAGTTTCAAGTTAATAAAAAATGATAGCGACGATTATCTGTATTATCAATAAGCTGGCGTTGTATCATCTGCATTTCTTTTCGTCAGTTGTTAGTCGTATATGTACGATCATGATGATAGGACAGACAAGACATGAATCCTTCGACCGGACTC
>JAFGQS010000120.1 GCA_016935565.1 Deltaproteobacteria bacterium | reverse complement strand
TGGAGGGGTTCCCGAGTGGTCAAAGGGAGCAGACTGTAAATCTGCCGGCGGAGCCTACGGAGGTTCAAATCCTCCCCCCTCCACCATGTAGATTTTTTATGAGAAGCGGGAGTAGCTCAGTGGCTAGAGCATCAGCCTTCCAAGCTGAGGGTCGCGGGTTCGAATCCCGTTTCCCGCTCCATATTTTTAATAAATAATGCAGTCGGAGCCTGGAGCAGCGCTTGAGTGAAAGGCGGCTAAATCGGGATTTCGTACGTGATCGGCCCACGTAGCTCAGTCGGTAGAGCACATCCTTGGTAAGGATGAGGTCACCAGTTCAATCCTGGTCGTGGGCTCCATTTTAATGAGAGTGGACTTAGAATGAGAAATATAATTACCCTTGCATGTAGCGACTGTAAAAGAAGGAACTACACAACAACAAAGAATAAAAGAACCATGCAAAATCGTCTTGAAATGAAAAAGTACTGTCGATTTTGCCGGGCGCATACGCTTCATAAGGAAACAAAATAATCTTTTCTTACAGGGTAATAGTTAGCTTGGTACAGGCCAGTAGCTCTAATTGGATAGAGCGCCGGACTCCAAATCCGGATGCTGGGGGTTCGAGTCCCTCCTGGCCTGCCATTTTATTCTTCCCCCGGTATTGCGAATTGGAATCGTTCGATGGATAAGATAAAGACAACCATGTCAAAAATTGGTCAATTTTTGAGGGAATCGAGGATTGAACTGAGGAAAGTTACGTGGCCGACGCCGAAGGAAGCCCTCTCGTCGACATCGGTTGTTATCGTCGTCGTTATCATTGTGTCACTCTTTTTAGGGGTAGTTGATTTCGGTTTAACTAAAATAATTAAGTTGGTTTTAGGTTAGAAAAATGGCTTTCAGGTGGTATGTTATCCATACCTATTCAGGTTTTGAAAACAGGGTAAAGCTTTCTCTCAAGGAAGCCATAGCGGCAGCCGGTATGGAGGACTATTTCGACGACATTCTGATACCGGAAGAAGATATCGTTGAGCTGGTGAAGGGTGAAAAAAAGACATCAAAAAGGAAATTCTTTCCCGGTTATGTACTCATTCGAATGGAACTGAATGATAATACATGGCATATCGTGAAAAATACCCCGAAAGTGACGGGGTTTATAGGAAGTAGAGATAAACCTTCTCCAATATCAGATGACGATGTTCTTTCGTTAAAGACACGGATTGATGAAGGAACACTGAAGCCAAAACCGAAATACAAATTTGAAGAAGGGGATCACGTTAAAATTATAGACGGCCCCTTTACAAATTTTGACGGCGTGGTGGACGAGGTAAAACCGGAAAAAGGGAAATTACGGGTTATTGTAAGTATCTTCGGCAGGTCGACACCGGTTGAACTGGATTACATACAGGTTGTTCAGCAGTAGAGTTATGCCTTCGAAGATCGACAGAGTGGTTTTTGAATTGTATTCTCAGGAAAAAAAGAAGTTAGGGTGATCGTAATGGCAAAGAAGGTTATAGCAAGTATTAAACTTCAAATACAGGCAGGAAAAGCAACGCCGTCACCTCCTATCGGTCCGGCCTTAGGTCAGCACGGTGTTAACATTATGGAATTTTGCAAGGCATACAATGCCCTGACGCAAAATCAAGAGGGAATGATCATTCCCGTTGTGATTACCGTATATGCTGACAGGTCTTTTACCTTTGTCACCAAGACCCCACCGACATCCGTTCTCCTGAAACAGGCTGCAAAGGTGGCAAAAGGTGCACAGGATCCAAAACGGGAAAAGGTGGGAGAGGTGACCGCTGCACAGGTGAAAGAGATCGCTGATCTGAAATATCAGGATCTTAATGCTGTCACTATGGACGGAGCCATAAGAATTGTTGAGGGAACGGCAAGATCCATGGGAATCGAAGTAGTTAAATAAATTGTAAGACGGAGATTGTCATAATGTCCAAGAAGGGAAAAACATTTCTAGATCAAAAGAACAAAGTTGAACCGGGGAAACGATATGCATTGAAAGAAGCTGTGGAACTTGTGTTGTCGACGGCACGGGTAAAATTCGATGAAACAGTTGACGCAGCCATTCGACTAGGCGTTAATCCAAGACATGCCGACCAAATGGTAAGAGGTAGTGTTGTCCTCCCGAACGGCCTTGGCAAGGATGTGAGAGTATTGGTTTTTGCCAAAGGTGATAAGGAAAAAGAAGCCCTTGATGCCGGAGCAGATTATACCGGTTCCGATGATTTGATAGAAAAGATTAAGGGTGGGTGGCTCGAGTTTGATAGAGTTGTTGCCACTCCTGATATGATGGGGAGCGTTGGAAAACTTGGTAAGATTTTAGGTCCACGGGGATTAATGCCTAATCCCAAGGTTGGTACCGTAACGTTTAATGTCGGCAGTGCCGTCAATGAAATGAAAGCCGGTAAGGTTGAATTTAGAGTGGAAAGAGCAGGCATCGTTCACAGTCCGGTCGGAAAGGTTTCTTTTGGGGTAGATAAACTGTATGAGAATGTCCTGGCATTATTAGAAACCATTATCAAGATTAAACCTGCATCCAGTAAAGGTACCTATTTAAGATCCATTTCTCTTTCCACAACCATGGGTCCCGGTGTTAAGATTGATCCTCTGGATGTACGGAATTTATTGCGGTAAAAAAACATACGAGCATCAGAAGTCGAAGATAGCAGGTACAGGGAGTTTAATCGAGTATACTCGGCCTGCCCAGACGAGATAGTCGCTCACTATTTCTTCCTGTATGGCAGTCTGACTTTCAAGATCTGATAGCGAATGGTTGTTAATTTATAAGTTGAAAGGAGGCCATTAATTTGGATCGAAGCAGAAAGGAACAGGTTGTTGCCGAGCTTCAAGAGAAACTTAAGGATGTACAGTTGGCGATTCTTGTCGATTACAGCGGCCTGAACGTCACAAAAATTACGGAATTAAGGAATGAATTACGGAAATCGGATGCCGAAATCAGGGTCATTAAAAATACTCTCTTTAAACTTGCATCGAAGGATTCGGAGTTTAATCTCTTTGACGATCATTTAAAGGGTCCCTTGGCGCTGATCATGAATTTCGGCGATGTGGTCGAGCCAACAAAGGCACTGGTTGATTTTGCAAAGAAAAATGCAGACCTGGAGCTTAAGGTTGGCGTCATGAATGGTACGTTTTTAACAAAAGAACAAATCCAGGCCCTCTCCGAATTACCGAGTCGGGAAGTTCTTTTAGGAAAACTCCTGTCCGTTATGGTGGGGGCTCAGACTTCCCTCGTCAGCGTTTTGAGCGGAGTACCCAGACAATTCGTTCGGCTTCTTGAAGCATACCGTGAACAGAAAGAAAAAGAAAATTAAAGAATACAGGAAGGATAGTAAAAATGGCAGAAAAGAAGATTACAAAGGAAGACGTCGTAACATTTATCGAAGGAATGACAGTCCTTGAACTGTCGGAACTGGTAAAGGAATTAGAAGAGAAACTCGGTGTTTCCGCTGCCGCTCCCGTAGCCGTGGCAGCAGCAGCCGGACCCGCTCAGGCGGCGGCGGATGAAGAGAAGACAGAATTTGATGTTGTCCTCACCGGATTTGGTGAACAGAAGATACAGGTGATTAAAGTGGTGAGAGCCTTGACGGGTTTGGGACTGAAAGAAGCAAAAGACCTTGTCGAAGGTGTACCGAAGTCTGTGAAGGAGGCGGTGTCGAAAGGTGAGGCTGAGGAAGTAAAGGGAAAATTAGAAGAAGTTGGTGCAACCGTAGAAATTAAATAAACGAATAATCACCCCTCATGAGGTACCCTCGTGAGGGGTAAAAAAATAAAGAGGCTTTATGGGTGGCTATAGAAAAAATTTCGGTCGTATCAAGGAGATTGTAGAGATACCCAATCTCATTGAAATTCAGAAAAGGTCCTATTCAAAGTTTCTTCAACGCCATGTTGACCCCTTCGAAAGGGGTGACTTCGGTCTTCAAGGGACTTTTAAAAGTGTCATGCCGATTGTGGACTTCGGTGGAAAATGTTCACTCGAGTTTGTTAGTTACAACATCGGTACCAGTCGGTACGATGAGCAAGAGTGTGTCCAGAAAGGGATGACATATGCGGCTCCCTTGAAAATCGTTGTGAGACTGGTCGTATTCGACAGTGATCGAAACAGCGGACAGAGAAGTATCAGGGATATCAAAGAACAGGAGATCTACTTCGGAGAGATTCCCGTCATGACCGAAAAGGGCACCTTTATCATTAACGGTACGGAAAGGGTTATTGTAAGTCAGTTACACCGTTCGCCCGGTATATTTTTCGATCATGACAAAGGAAAAACACACGCGAGCGGAAAATTGATATATTCGGCAAGAATTATGCCCATTCGGGGTTCGTGGCTCGATATTGAGTTTGATCCTAAGGACATCCTCTATGCCAGGATTGATAGACGAAGAAAGATGCCCGTGACCATTCTTCTCAAGGCTATGGGGTATTCATCTGAAGAGCTTCTCTCATATTTTTGCAGTATAGAATCGGTATCTGTCGTTAATGGTGAATTTCATCTTTCCATAGATAAATCACTGGTGGGAGAGAGGGTGCCCGATGATATTCAGGACCCCAAAACCGATGAGATTATTGTCAAGAAGGGCAGAAAGGTATCCAAGACAGCCTTGAAGAAATTGGCTGATTTGGGAATAGAACAAATGAAGGTCAATGAGGAAGAACTTCCCGGGAGAGTTTTTGCCCAGACCGTCATTGATCCCGAGACGGGTGAAGCTCTGTTCAAATGTAACGATGAACTGACGATTGAAGGAATTCAATTGATTCATCAAAAAGGGATTAAGGAACTCAAGTTCGTACATCTTGATGATGACGGAACAAATTCCTACATAAGAGATACGTTGTTGCTGGACAAAATTGAAACGGAAGATGAGGCGATCATAGAAATATACCGAAGGCTCAGACCGAGCAATCCGCCAACACTTGAAACGGCTAAAAAGTTTTGCAATAGCCTCTTTTTCGATCCTGATACGTATGATCTTTCCGATGTGGGAAGGGTTAAAATAAACTATAAGCTCCGATTGGATGTTCCTTCGGATTTGACTGTTTTACGTAAGGAAGACATATTAGAAGCCGTTAAGTACCTCATCAATCTCAAAAATGGAGTCAGCAATTATAATCTCGATGATATTGACCACCTAGGTAACAGAAGAATACGATCTGTTGGCGAGTTGATAGAAAATCAATACAGGATTGGTTTAGTACGAATGGAGCGCGCCATCAAGGAAAAAATGAGCCTTCTTGATGTGGAAACGATGATGCCCCATGATCTGGTGAATGCTAAACCCGTATCGGCAGTGATAAATGAATTTTTCGGAAGCAGCCAGCTATCCCAATTTATGGATCAGACCAATCCTCTTTCGGAGATTACACACAAACGACGATTATCGGCTCTCGGTCCCGGTGGTCTCACCCGTGAGAGAGCGGGATTTGAAGTGCGGGACGTGCACAATACCCACTACGGGCGTATATGTCCGGTAGAAACCCCCGAAGGACCCAACATCGGTTTGATTGTCTCCCTAAGTGCGTATGCACGGGTCAATAATTTTGGATTTATAGAGACGCCTTACCGGGTCGTAAAAAAGGGAAAAATGCTGCATGAGATACGGTACCTGTCTGCAACAGAAGAAGAAAATTACATTATCGCTCAGGCAAATACCCCCGTTGATACAGATGGAAATATAACCACTGATATGGTCATAGCACGAAAAGGTGGAGACTACGTTACTGCTTCAGCGAATGAAGTCAATTTAATGGATGTTTCTCCGAGTCAGCTGGTCAGTGTTGCCGCAGGGCTCATTCCGTTCTTGGAACATGATGATGCGAACCGTGCCCTCATGGGTTCAAATATGCAGCGGCAGGCTGTTCCCCTGCTGAAACCGGATGCTCCGTTTGTCGGAACGGGAATGGAAGCAGTTGTTGCCCGGGATTCCGGTGCCGTTGTTGTAGCGAAAAGGTCCGGTATTGTTGAAGATATCGATGCATCCCGAATCGTGATTAAGTGTGATGAAGAAGAAACAACCAATGATACCGGCGTCGATATCTATAATCTTACCAAGTATCAACGGTCAAATCAGGATACATGCTTCAATCATAAACCCACGGTCCAGAAAGGCGATAGAGTAAATCAGGGTGACATTATCGCAGACGGCCCCGCTACATCAAACGGAGAATTGGCTCTCGGCAGGAATGTCATGGTCGCGTTTATGTCCTGGGGTGGATACAATTATGAAGATTCCATATTGATCAGCGAACGAGTTGTCAAAGAGGACATTTACACCTCCATACATATTGAAGAATTCGAGACGGTGGCCAGAGACACCAAGCTTGGTAAGGAAGAGATTACCCGTGATATTCCGAATGTGGGAGAGGAAGCACTAAGAAATCTGGATGAAAGCGGAATCGTCCGGATGGGTGTTTTCGTAAAAGCCGGCGATATTCTGGTTGGAAAAATCACGCCGAAGGGTGAGACGCAGTTATCGCCTGAAGAAAAACTGTTGCGTGCCATATTTGGTGAAAAGGCCGGGGATGTGAGGGATACATCTCTCCGCGTACCACCGGGTGTGGAGGGGATTGTTATCGATGCAAAGATATTTAACCGTAGAGGTACCGAAAAAGATAGCAGGTCATTGCAGATTGAAGAAGAAGAGGTACAGCGGTTGACCAAGGATCGAGATGATGAGATGAGGATTATAACGGATAACGTAAAGAAGAAAGTCCTCAATCTCTTAATCGAGCAAACCACTGCTGCGAAATTGTCCGATCCTTACAAGAGAAAAATCCTGTTAAAGAAGAACGAAACTATATCGGAAGATGCGCTGAATGATATTCCGTTTTACCTCTGGAAGGATATCTCATTAGTCGAAGAGGAAGTTGAGGAAAAGATTCAGGCCATATTCACAAACCTCGCAACAAAGATAGATGGAATTAAAGACTTTTTTGAAGAAAAAATAGATAAATTGAGAGTCGGAGATGAACTTCCGCCCGGTGTCATCAAATTAGTAAAGGTATACATTGCCATTAAGAGAAAACTCTCGGTTGGTGACAAGATGGCGGGAAGGCATGGTAATAAAGGCGTGTTGTCGAGGATATTGCCGGAGGAAGATATGCCGTTCTTCAGTGATGGCACCCCTGTTGATATCGTGTTAAATCCACTGGGAGTACCTTCACGTATGAATGTGGGACAAATATTGGAAACTCATCTCGGATGGGCGGCAAAAGGTCTGGGAGAAAAAATTCAAACTCTCTTTGAAAGACAGAAAGATTTCAATGCGATAAAGAAGGAATTGAAAAATATTTATGCTAACCCCGAATTCAGTAGCCGTATTGACGGGGCTACCGAGGAGGAATTATCAAAATTTGTCGAGAGACTGAAACGGGGTATTCCTATGGCCTCTCCTGTCTTTGACGGTGCAAAGGAAGATGAAATCAAAAAAATGCTCAAAATAGCCGAACTGCCGGAAAGTGGACGTGTTTTGCTCTTCGATGGCAGGACGGGAGAGCCCTTTGATCAGGAAGTAACGGTTGGAATGATCTATATGCTTAAACTTCATCACCTTGTTGATGATAAAATTCATGCGCGATCAATTGGTCCCTATTCTCTCGTCACCCAGCAACCTCTCGGTGGTAAAGCTCAGTTCGGCGGTCAGAGACTCGGTGAGATGGAAGTGTGGGCAATTGAAGCGTATGGCGCCGCATATTCACTGCAGGAATTTCTCACCGTTAAATCCGATGATGTTGCCGGAAGAACGAGGATATATGAGGCGATTGTCAAAGGCGAACATACATTGGAGCCGGGATTGCCCGAATCCTTTAATGTTCTTGTGAAGGAATTACAGGGTCTTTCTATTGATGTGGATTTAATGGAAGATGCTGAAACATAACCAATAGTGATCATTGTCCTAACAATATTAGATACAATGGGGAGTTGATCAAGTGGAAGATATATTTAGTTTTTTTGAAAAACCAAAAGATCCGATACGATTTAATGCGATCAAGGTGTCGATCGCTTCGCCAGAAAAGATTCTTTCATGGTCCCATGGTGAGGTGAAAAAACCAGAGACAATTAATTACAGGACCTTCAAGCCGGAAAGAGACGGTCTTTTTTGTGCTAAGATTTTCGGACCTGTTAAGGATTATGAATGTCTGTGCGGACGATACAAAAGAATGAAACACAGAGGAGTGGTCTGTGAGAAGTGTGGCGTTGAGGTTATTCAATCGAAAGTCCGCAGGGACAGAATGGGTCATATAACCCTCGCATCGCCGGTTGCTCATATCTGGTTTCTTAAAAGTTTGCCCAGTCGAATCGGAAATGTGCTGGATTTGACGCTGAAGGAATTGGAAAAGGTTTTGTATTTTGAATCATGGATCGTTACAGATCCGAAAAATACACCACTGAAGAAAAAGGAAGTACTTGCTGAGGAGCAATACTGGGAAGCAATCGAAACATACGGTGAAGAGAACTTCGAAGCGGATATCGGGGCATCGGCGATCAGGACGCTTTTAGAAGAAATTGAACTTGAACAGTTGGATCAAGAACTCAGGGATGAACTGAAAGAGGCAACGTCCGAAACGAAGAAAAAGAAGCTGGCGAAAAGACTGAAAGTTGTAGAATCACTGAGAAAATCGGGAAACAAGCCTGAATGGATGGTCCTGACTGTTTTACCGGTTATCCCCCCCGACTTACGGCCGTTGGTCCCTCTTGATGGTGGTCGTTTTGCAACCTCAGATCTGAATGATCTGTACAGAAGAGTCATCAACAGGAACAATCGTTTGAAGCGCTTACAGGAGCTAAGTGCACCCGAAATCATTATTAGAAATGAGAAACGAATGCTTCAAGAAGCGGTTGATGTTCTCTTTGATAACGGACGTCGCGGAAAGGCAATTACCGGTTCGAATAAAAGACCTCTTCGGTCCCTTTCTGATATGCTGAAGGGAAAGCAGGGGCGGTTTCGACAGAATCTTCTCGGCAAGAGAGTAGATTACTCAGGTAGATCTGTCATTACCGTAGGGCCTGATCTCAGGTTGCATCAGTGCGGTCTTCCCAAGAAAATGGCACTGGAACTCTTTAAGCCGTTTATCTATAATCGGCTTGAAGAAAAAGGATATGTTACCACCGTCAAAAGTGCTAAAAAAATGGTGGAAAAAGAATCTCCCGAGGTCTGGGATGCCTTGGACGAAGTTGTCCGCGAGTATCCTGTTTTGCTTAACAGGGCGCCGACCTTGCATAGGCTTGGTATTCAGGCATTCGAACCGGTTCTCATCGAAGGAAAGGCTATTCAGCTCCATCCTCTCGTCTGTGCGGCATTTAATGCCGATTTTGACGGTGACCAGATGGCTGTACATGTGCCGCTGTCCCTCGAGGCTCAGATAGAAGCAAGGGTCCTCATGATGTCGACAAATAACATTCTTTCTCCGGCAAACGGCAAACCGATTATTGTGCCGAGTCAGGATATTGTTCTCGGCATCTATTACATTACGCGTTCGAAATCCGGAGTGAAGGGTGAGGGAATGCTCTTTGCCGATCCCGAAGAGGTCCGCAATGCCTACGATGCCGAAGAAGTTGAAATTCACGCAACTATAAAGGTCCGTATGAATGGTGAATTAGTCGATACGACAGTTGGCAGGATATTGCTGTATGAAATTGTTCCTGATGAAATCCCTTTCAGTTTTGTCAATAGAGTCTTTAACAAAAAGGAGATGGCAAATCTCATCGATTATGCGTACCGATCATGCGGTGCTAAAACGACCGTTATCCTGGCGGACAGACTGAAAGATCTCGGCTTTAAATACGCAACCAAATCCGGTCTTTCCATTGGCATTGACGATATGGTAATCCCTGCCGGGAAAGAAGACATTGTCGCCAAGGCGAACCTCGATGTATTAGAGATCCAGAAACAGTACATGGATGGATTGATTACCGATGGTGAGCGATACAATAAAGTCATCGATATCTGGGCTCAGGCAACGGAAAAAGTTGCCGATGAGATGCTCCGGGATATCGGTACCGAACAAGCTGAAACTGCTGATAGAAAAGTCGAAGGAGAGAGTTTTAACCCGATTTATATGATGGCCGATTCGGGGGCGAGAGGCAGTGCGGCGCAGATCCGACAGCTTGCCGGTATGCGAGGCTTGATGGCAAAACCATCAGGTGAAATCATCGAAACACCGATTACGGCGAACTTTAGAGAAGGACTGACGGTTCTTCAGTACTTCATTTCCACACACGGTGCCCGGAAAGGTCTTGCTGATACGGCACTGAAAACGGCGAATTCCGGTTATCTTACCAGGAGGCTCGTTGATGTGTCTCAGGATTGTATCATTACAGAGGATGATTGCGGTACTATCGATGGAATCTTTGTGTCCGCCCTTGTCGAAGGTGGCGAGATTATAGAGGCCGCCGGCGAACGTGTCCTCGGAAGGGTTGCCCTTGAAGATATCAAGGATCCCTTTACCGGTGAGATACTGGTACGGTCGAATCAGGAAATTGATGAAGCTCTAGCAGAAAAAATTGACGGGGCAGGATTGGAAAGGGTTCTGATACGGTCCGCTCTGACCTGCAAATCAAAGTATGGTGTCTGTGCCAAGTGTTACGGGCGGGATCTGGCCCACGGTCACCTGGTAAATATTGGTGAAGCCGTCGGAATCATTGCAGCGCAGTCCATCGGTGAGCCGGGAACCCAGTTGACAATGAGGACGTTCCATATCGGCGGTACCGCAAAGTTTGAAGAGCACTCGACACTGGAAGCACGGCATGAGGGAATATTACAATTTGTGAATCTCAATCTGGCAAGACGATCGGAACATGATCTCGTCGTAATGAGTAGAAACGGAGAAGTTCATGTTCTTGATGAAGAAGGTAGAAGCCGCGGTAAATATCCCGTTCCCTACGGAGCACATCTCAAATTGGAGGAAGGTAAGGAGGTCAAAAAGGGAGAAAGAATTGCCGAATGGGATCCCTTCTCCATACCGATCCTTGCAGAAGTCGACGGAACGGTAAAATTCGGAGATATTATAGAAGGAAAGACGATGCACGAGCAGGTTGATGAAGTGACCGGTCTTTCCCGAAAGGTTATTTTTGAATACCGGGATTTGGATTTACGCCCCCGTGTGTCGGTAAAAGACAGCCAGGGAAAGACGGCCAAAGTACCCGGTTCAACCGCTGATGCACGGCATCTGTTATCGGTGGGCGCCAATATCGTTGTTACAGAGGGAGACATTGTGAAAGCAGGCGATATTATTGCCAAGATCCCCCGTGAGACGACAAAAACCAAGGATATTACCGGTGGTCTTCCCCGTGTGGCCGAGCTTTTCGAAGCGAGAAAACCCAAGGAATATGCCATTATTGCCGAAATTGACGGAACTGTTTCTTACGGTAAGGATCTCAAGGGAAAACGAAGATTAATCTTAATTCCTGAAATCGGTGAACCGAAAGAATATCTCCTTCCCAAAGGTAAGCATGTGACTGTCCAGGAAGGTGATAGAGTTACCGCCGGTCAGCCCCTGATGGATGGGGCAAGTAATCCTCACGATATTCTTACCATCAAGGGAGAAAAAGAGCTGGCGCGATACCTTGTCGACGAAGTGCAGGAAGTCTACAGATTACAGGGAGTCAAGATTAATGACAAGCATATAGAAATCATTGTGCGTCAGATGCTGAAAAAAGTAAAGGTAGCAGATCCCGGAGACACGTCATTACTTGCAGATGAACAGGTGGAGAAAGTAACCTTCCAGGAAGAGAATGAAGCGATAATGGCCAAGGGAGGACGACCCGCCATCGGTGAACCGGTGCTGCTCGGAATTACAAAGGCATCGCTAAGTACGCCAAGCTTCGTTTCTGCGGCTTCATTCCAGGAAACGACACGGGTTTTGACAGAGGCGGCTATGTCGGGAAAAGTTGATTCCCTGAGGGGTCTTAAGGAGAATGTTATAATGGGAAGACTAATACCGGCGGGAACGGGTCTTCCCATGTATAAGAAACTGGGCATCAAAGTGCTCGGCGATAAAGATACAGAGCATGAAAAAGAAGCAATGGACGAGAAAAGTCTTGACAGGCGGGCCGTGAATTGATAGATAGCTTGAGTTTTTTCTAATATCAATTTTAACTATACCGGGAGGGATAATGCCCACGATAAATCAGTTAGTTCGGAAGGGGAGACAAAAGATTCATAAAAAGACAACAACCCCTGCTCTCGTGAGTTGTCCGCAGCGACGAGGAGTGTGTGTGAGGGTGTATACAACAACACCAAAAAAACCGAATTCAGCTTTAAGAAAAGTCGCAAGGGTTCGCCTCACCAGTGGCTA
This sequence comes from Deltaproteobacteria bacterium, assembly GCA_016935565.1. Classification (GTDB taxonomy): domain Bacteria; phylum Desulfobacterota; class Syntrophia; order Syntrophales; family UBA6807; genus JAFGQS01. Next base: position 40,578 of record JAFGQS010000120.1, on the reverse strand, counting down.
TGAGGTAACGTCATATATCCCCGGGATCGGACATAATCTTCAGGAACACTCTGTTGTTCTTGTAAGGGGAGGCAGGGTTAAGGATCTTCCCGGAGTGAGGTATCACATCGTAAGGGGTTCCCTCGATACGATGGGCGTTCAGGATAGAAAACAGAGTAGATCAAAGTACGGAACCAAGAAGCCGACATAGATAAGGATTATTGTATGCCGAGAAGAAGGGAAATAGCAAAAAGAGAAATAATACCGGACCCAAAGTATAACAACGTGCTTGTGGCTAAGTTTATCAATAATCTGTTAAAAAAAGGCAAGAAAAGTGTCGCTGATTCTATCCTTTACGGGGCCTTCGATATTATAGAAGGAAAGATGAAGGAATCACCTGTTGTTGTTTTCGAGCGGGCCGTTGATAATGTGAAGCCGGTCGTAGAGGTTAAATCACGGCGCGTTGGTGGATCGACGTATCAGGTACCGACAGAGGTTTCGCAGACACGAAGGATAGCGCTGGCAATCAGGTGGTTGATAAACAGCGCGAAAAATCGTTCTGAAAAGACAATGCATGAGAAATTAGCGGCAGAGTTCATAGATGCTGCCAACAATAGAGGGACTGCCGTTAAAAAGAGGGAAGATACGCACAAAATGGCCGAGGCAAACAAAGCCTTTGCCCATTATCGGTTTTAACATGATGGAAACTCTCGCCCGTTGCAATAAACAGGTTGTTCGGTGATTTACATTGGCGCGAGATGTTCTTTTACAAAATATCCGTAATATTGGAATTATGGCCCATATAGATGCAGGTAAGACAACAACGACAGAAAGAATCCTGTATTACACGAATGTATCATATAAAATGGGAGAGGTTCATGACGGAACGGCTGTCATGGACTGGATGGAGCAGGAACAGGAACGCGGAATTACCATAACATCAGCCGCAACGGCATGTATGTGGCGATACAATCGTGTCAATATTATCGACACGCCGGGTCACGTTGATTTTACCGCAGAAGTTGAACGGTCGTTAAGGATTCTGGATGGAGCTGTTGCTCTCTTCTGTGCCGTGGGAGGTGTGGAACCTCAGTCCGAAGCAGTATGGCGGCAGGCTGATCGATACCGGGTGCCCCGTATTGCGTTCGTCAATAAAATGGATAGGACAGGAGCAGACTTTGCGAGAGTTGTTTCGGCAATGAAAGACAGGTTGGGCGCAAATCCCATGCCTGTTCAGATTCCTATCGGTTCGGAAGAGCATTTTGCCGGCGTCATTGATCTCATACGGATGAAGGCTGTCACCTATGATGACACCGAAAGTGTCCTGGGTACTGAATTTACCATCAACGACATTCCTTCCAATATGATCGATGAAGCTTATGAGCACAGAGAAAGAATGATCGAAATCCTCGCTGATAATGAAGAGGAATTGTTGAATAAATATTTAAAAGAAGAAGCTCTTTCACAAGAAGATATAATACAGGCAATACGAAAGACCACCCTTGCTTTAAAGGCAACACCGGTTTTATGCGGTGCCGCTTTCAAGAACAAAGGGGTTCAGCCTCTCCTTGATGCCGTTGTTGATTTTCTTCCCTCTCCCGTGGATATGCCGCCGGTCGTCGGAGAAGACTTGAATGGAGAAAGCGTGACGGTCGAAGCACAAGATGAAGAGCCTTTTTCTTCGCTTGCCTTCAAGATTATGACCGATCCCTTCGTTGGTCAGCTGACGTATGTGAGGGTTTATTCGGGTGCTCTCCAGGCAGGATCGTATATATACAATGCCTCAAAGCAGAAAAAAGAGAGAGTGGGGCGTATATATAAAATGCATGCGGATAAACGAGAAGAACTGCAGGAGATTCGAACCGGAGATATTGCTGCTATTGCCGGTTTGCGCGAGACGGCTACGGGGGATACGTTATGTGATGAGAAACATCCGTTACTCCTGGAAACCGTTGAGTTTCCTGATCCCGTCATAGCGATAGCGATAGAACCGAAAACAAAGGCGGATGAAGAAAAGCTCGATGTTGCTCTCGGTAAGATTGCCCGTGAGGATCCGTCTTTTACGGTAAAAGTGGATAAGGAAACGGGTCAGACATTAATTTCCGGTATGGGCGAATTACATCTTGAAATTATCGTTGAGCGGCTTTCCAGGGAATTTGGTCTGGGTGCGAATATCGGAAATCCTCAGGTTGCATATCGTGAAACGATCAGAAAAAGGTTCAAATCGGAAGGTAAGTTTGTCAGGCAATCGGGAGGGAGAGGTCAATACGGACATGTATGGATTGAAGTCGGACCGAACGAACCGGGTGGAGGATTTGCATTCAAAAGCAAGATAGTAGGGGGAGTTATTCCGAGAGAATATGTTCCTGCTGTCGAAAAGGGTGTCCGCGAGGCCATGGAAAACGGAGTTTTGGCGGGTTATCCCGTGGTTGATGTAACGGTCAGTCTCTTAGACGGGTCGTATCACCAGGTTGATTCTTCGGAAGTCGCTTTTAAAATAGCAGCTTCAATAGCATTTAAGAATGCTGCACGGCGAGCACATCCGGTACTCCTGGAACCGATTATGTCCGTTGAAGTGGTGGTACCGAAAGAGTACATGGGAGATGTGATCGGGAGTCTGAATTCCAGAAGGGGGAGAATTGTAAGCATTGAATCGAGAACAGAGTCGGAATCGATCAATGCTGAAGTTCCGTTGGCAGAAATGTTTGGTTATGCAACTGATCTCAGATCAAAAACACAGGGACGTGCGACATTCACGATGAATTTTTTGAATTACAATGCTGTATCAGAGGATTTGGCAAGGGATATTGTAGACAAAAAGAAAATAAGACAAGATAATGATAAAAACTAGGAATTAAACAAACCAAGCAACCATTTTTTAACGTAAAGGAGGTAATTGAAAAATGGCTAAGAAAAAATTTGAAAGGACAAAGCCGCATCTGAATATCGGAACTATTGGACATGTGGATCATGGTAAGACAACGTTGACCTCTGCTATAACGAAACATCTGGCTACAAAGGGATTAGCCGATTATATGGCCTTCGATGCAATTGATAATGCTCCGGAAGAAAAGGAACGGGGAGTAACAATTAATATTGCACACGTTGAGTATCAGACCGAGAAGAGACATTATGCTCATGTCGATTGCCCGGGGCACGCTGACTATATCAAGAATATGATTTCGGGAGCCGCCCATATGGACGGTACGGTTCTGGTTGTGGCTGCTTCTGATGGTCCGATGCCTCAGACACGGGAGCACATCCTCCTTGCAAGGCAGGTTCAGGTTCCTTATATTGTGGTTTATCTGAACAAGGTTGATTTGGTTGATGATCCTGAGTTACTTGATCTTGTCGAGCTTGAGGTTCGAGAACTCTTAACGGAATATAATTTCCCTGGTGATGATATCCCGATTATTCGAGGATCGGCGTTGAAAGCATTGGAGAGCGATGATGGTAATTCCGATGACGTGAAGAGCATCTGGGAATTACTGGATGCCGTTGACAATTACATTCCCCAACCCGAACGTGATCTTGACAAACCGTTCCTGATGCCTGTCGGTGATGTGTTCAGTATATCCGGTCGTGGTACCGTTGTGACCGGTAGAGTTGACCGGGGAATCATCAAGACCGGCGAAGATGTGGAAGTCGTCGGTATCAGGCCAACATTCAAGACCGTCTGCACCGGTGTGGAAATGTTCCGTAAGACCCTTGATGAAGGAAGAGCCGGTGATGATATCGGTGTTCTCCTGAGGGGTACAAAGCGAGACGAAGTCGAACGAGGTCAGGTGGTAGCAAAGCCCGGATCCATTACACCTCATACGAAGTTTAAGGCACAGGTTTACGTTCTGACCAAGGAAGAAGGTGGAAGACATACGCCGTTCTTCTCCGGTTACCGTCCCCAGTTCTACTTCAGAACCACAGACGTGACCGGTGTTGCCACGCTGCCCGCAGGCATTGAGATGGTCATGCCCGGTGATAATGTCGAGATGGAAGTCCAGTTGATAACACCGATTGCAATGGAAGAACAGCTGAGGTTCGCTATTCGTGAAGGTGGCAGAACCGTTGGTGCCGGTGTTGTGAGTGAAATTTTAGAGTAGTTATTGAGTAAAAGGGACACATGGAAAATCAAAAGATCAGAATACGTCTCAAAGCATACGACCACAAACTGTTGGATCGGTCTGCGCAGGATATCGTCGATACGGCGAAGAGAACGGGAGCTCGTGTCGCGGGGCCGATACCGCTGCCGACAAAAATAAACAAGTACTGCGTCAACAGATCGCCCCATGTTGATAAAAAATCACGAGAACAGTTTGAGATCAGAACACATAAACGATTGATCGATATAATTGAGCCGACGCAGGCAACAGTCGATACGCTCATGAAGTTAGATCTCTCAGCAGGTGTGGACGTCGAAATAAAGCTGTAGTTTCAATAAGGAGCGGGGGGATGGTTTTAAAAAATCCATCTCCTCTTTTTTATCAAAAAACGCAATCTATTGGTAGAAGAGATTATAATTAAAATGGAAATGGGACTCATAGGTAAAAAATTGGGAATGACCCAAATATTCTGGGAAGATGGTGCCGCTATTCCGGTTACGGTTATTGAGACGGGCCCCTGTTTTGTTATACAGAAGAAGACGAAAAAAACGGATGGTTACGATGCTGTCCAGTTGGGGTTCGGTAGGAGAAAGGAAAAGAAAGCAACAAAGCCTTTGAAAGGGCATTTTAAAAAAGCGGATAAGGGATATTTCCAATTTATAAGGGAATTCCGAACAGATACACCCGATGACTATGAGGTCGGTCAGGAATTAAAGGCAGATATTTTTGGCGTCGGTGACCGTGTCGATGTGATCGGAACAACGAAGGGAAAAGGTTTTGCCGGAGTGATTAAGAGGCATGGCTTTCACGGCGGCAGGGCGACCCATGGTTCAATGTTTCACCGGGCGCCCGGTTCGATCGGAGCAAGTGCGTATCCCTCAAGAGTGTTTAAAGGAACGAAGCTGCCAGGACATATGGGAAACCAGAGAAAAACAGTTCAGAATCTGACGATTGTGGGAGTCAGGGCGGATAGAAATCTCATACTGGTCAAGGGGGCTGTCCCCGGTGCGAGAAACGGTATTGTCTTAATTAAGAATGCTGTAAAGAGTATGCTAACGAGAGAAAATTGAGTGATAAAAACATGTCGGTTTTAAGTGTATATGATATTGAAAAAAATAAGGTATCTGAAATAGAGATCAGCGATTCTGTGTTTGGAGTGCCAGTCAAGGAGCATTTAATTTCTGACGTTATTAAAATGCAATTGGCTTCCAAAAGGCAAGGAACTGCATCGACAAAGCGTCGCGGCGAAGTACGCGGAGGAGGCAGGAAGCCGTGGCGTCAGAAAGGAACGGGAAGGGCACGAGTCGGTACGATACGATCTCCTCTCTGGAGAGGCGGCGGTATTGTATTCGGGCCCAGGCCAAGAGATTATTCATTCAGAATTCCGAAGAAGGTCAAGAAGGCTGCTCTTAAGTCCGCCCTCAGCTTAAAAGTCACGGAAAACAAAATGTTGATTCTTCGGGATTTTCCAATGGATGAAATCAAGACAAAAAAGTTTAAAGAAGTTCTTACCAGATTCGAATTAAAGAGCGTTCTTTTTGTTCTGGATAGATCTGATGCTGTTCTTGAGAAATCCTCAAGAAATATCAAGGAAGTAAAGATGATGCGTTCGGAAGGTATCAATGTGTATGATCTGCTAAAGTATGATAATCTCGTTTTGTTGGAATCTTCTGTAAAGATGATAGAAAGGGCTTTATTGTCATAATGGATATATATTCTGTCATAAAGAGACCGCTGGTAACTGAAAAAACCACGATTGCGAGAGATGAGAGGAATAAATATTTCTTCGAAGTTGACCGCAGGGCAACAAAGATCGACATACACAACGCCGTTGAAAAGATTTTTAAGGTTAAAGTGACGGGCGTTCATACGATAAACATGAGAGGCAAACAAAAACGATTGGGACGAATGATGGGTAAAAGGAAAGACTGGAAGAAAGCTGTCGTTACCCTCGCTCCCGGCAATAATATAGAAGTATTTGAAAAAGTGTAAGAGGCATAAAGAGAAGGACGCGAATTCATGGCAATCAAACTGTACAAACCGACATCGCCGAGCCGAAGATCTCAAACCTGTTTGACCTTCGATGAGATTACGTCAACTGAGCCGGAGAAGAGTCTTCTCAGGCCCCAGAAAAAAACGGGCGGACGGAATAACAGGGGAAGAATAACAAGCAGGCATATAGGGGGAGGTCACAAAAAGAAATATCGATTGATCGACTTCAAGCGTGATAAAAGGGATATCCCCGCGAAAGTTGCATCCATTGAATATGACCCGAATCGATCTGCAAGAATAGCCTTGCTTCATTATCCCGATGGTGAAAAGAGATATATTCTCTGGCCTGTTGGACTCAACGTGGGAGATACCGTTATCAGCGGCGAGCGGGCCGATATAAAGCCGGGGAATACCATACCGCTCAAGAATATACCCCTGGGTTCTCACATTCACAATATTGAGCTGAAGATCGGAAAGGGAGGCCAGATGATACGAAGTGCCGGCTCGTATGCTCAGCTGATGGCGAAGGAAGGAGCATATGCACAGGTCAGACTTCCCTCCGGTGAAGTGAGAAAGGTTCACCAGGAGTGTAAGGCCACAATCGGACAGGTAGGGAATATCGATCACGAGAATGTAAGCGTCGGTAAAGCCGGAAGGACTCGATGGTTAGGAAAGCGACCGAAGGTGCGTGGCGTTGTCATGAATCCTGTTGATCATCCGATGGGTGGAGGAGAAGGAAGATCTTCCGGAGGAAGACATCCCTGTACGCCGTGGGGTGTTCCGACGAAAGGTTATAAAACGAGGAAGAGCAAATACTCCGATAAATACATTGTAAAGAAAAGGAGTTAAAGGGTGGCACGTTCAGTTAAAAAGGGTCCGTTTGTTGATGAGAAGCTGCTTAAGAAGGTACAGAAAGCAGAAGAAACGGGAAGCAGAACGGTAATAAAGACATGGTCCCGCCGTTCTACGGTTACTCCCGAATTTCTTGGCCATACATTCGCAGTACATAACGGGAAGAAATTTATTCCCATTTTTGTTACGGAAAACATGGTTGGACATAAACTTGGCGAATTTGCACCGACAAGAACGTTTTACAGCCATGCAGGAGACAGAAAATCGAGGATGAAGAGACGATAAAAAGGCGCAAAAATTACTCTCGAGGTTTTTTACAAAATGGAATCAAAAGCTGTCTTAAAATATGTTCGAATCTCGCCGCAGAAGGCAAGATTAGTCGTGGATATGGTCAGGGGCAAAAAGGTTGAAGAAGCAGATCGGATTCTAACCTTTGCGCAGAAAAAAGCGGCACGAATCATCAAAAAAGTGGTGAAGTCAGCCGTCGCGAATGCTACCCAGAATCCGAATGTCGATGAGAATATACTATACGTAAAAAAGATATTTGTCGATCAGGGTCCTTCACTGAAGAGGTGGAGAGCAAGAGCACAAGGAAGGGTGGCACCGATTAAAAAGAGAATGAGTCATATAACAGTTGTTTTAGATGAATATTAAAACACGGGAGGTGAAGCTTGGGGCAGAAGGTAAATCCTATCGGGTTCAGATTAGGTATAAATAAAACATGGGATTCCCAGTGGTTTTCTGAAAAAAATTATCATCAGTTACTTCACGAAGATCTCAGGATCAAGCGATATTTAAAGGCAAAATTTTATCACGCCGGTATATCGAAGGTAGAAATTGAAAGAGCAGCCGATAAGGCCAAAATTAATATGCGTGTTGCTCGTCCGGGAATCATTATCGGTCGCAAAGGGGCCGAAATTGAGAAGCTAAAAAAAGATCTTGAGAAGATGATGACGGGCGAAGTCATTATCAATATTCTTGAAGTACGAAAGCCCGAGGTGGATGCACAGCTCGTTGCCGAAAATATTGCCTTACAGCTTGAGAGAAGAGTTGCCTTCAGGAGAGCAATGAAGAGAAGCGTTACTTCAGCCCTCAAGTTCGGTGCCCAGGGAATACGAGTCGCCTGTGCAGGAAGACTTGGCGGAGCGGAAATGGCAAGGAGAGAATGGTATAGAGAAGGAAGAGTCCCTCTTCACACCTTGAGAGCCGATATCGGCTATGGCTTTGCTGAAGCGAGAACGACATACGGTGTTATCGGCGTTAAAGTATTAATATTTCATGGAGAGGTTTTACCTGACAGGAAAGAAGCTGCTGATTGAGAGAAACACCATCTGGTAATAGAGAACGATATAATAAGGTTTTGAATTATGTTAGCTCCGAAAAGAATAAAATATAGAAAACTTCAAAAGGGCCGAATGGGGGGCAAATCAAAGGGTGGAGACAGGATTGATTTTGGCCTTTATGGCATTCAAGCGCTTGAGTGTGGACGGATAACTTCACGACAAATTGAAGCTGCTCGTATCGCAATGACACGTCATGTAAAGCGTGGTGGAAAGATTTGGATAAGGATATTCCCCCATAAGTCCGTTACGAAAAAACCGGCAGAGACCCGCATGGGAAAGGGAAAAGGATCTCCTGAAGAGTGGGTTGCAATCGTGAAACCTGGAAGAGTTCTGTATGAGATAGAAGGGGTTTCAAAAGATATGGCACGGGAAGCGTGTCGATTGGCAGCTCACAAGCTTCCTGTCAAGACGAGGTTTCTGACGAGGGAGATATTTGATGAAGATTAAGGAATTGAGAGACCTCAGTCGTGAGGAATTGAAGGAAAAAGAGAAAGACCTTGTTGGGGAACTCTTCAAACTCCGTTTCAGGCATGGGACTGGGCAGTTGGATTCTCCTTCTGCAATGAAACAAGTAAAAAAAGATATCGCTCGTGTAAAGACGGTTCTTGGGGAAAAGGAGGCTGAAAAATAGGTCATGGATAAAAGGGGTAACAGAAGAACCATGCAGGGCGTTGTCATCAAAGATAAAATGGATAAAACAGTCGTTGTTTTAACGGAAAGACTGGTGAAGCATCAGAAATTTCAAAAGTATATCAGGAAACATGTGAGATACAAAGCTCATGACGAACAGAATGACTGTAATGTCGGTGATACGGTGTTAATCGTCGAGTCACGTCCACTCAGTCGACAAAAGAGATGGCGGGTGCGCGAGATTCTGCAACGGGCAAAATAATGAAAATATCGGTCTGACGGTTATAATGGATATGGTTCGGAGTTAATTATGATACAGATGCAGACAAAATTAAATGTAGCAGATAATTCAGGCGCCAAAAAGGTATATTGCATAAAAGTGCTCGGTGGAACCAGAAGAAGATATGCCTCGGTAGGTGATATTATTATCGTATCGGTGAAAGAAGCGATTCCCAATTCCAAGGTTAAAAAAGGGGACGTCATGAAAGCAGTCGTTGTGAGAACGAAAAAAGAGATCGGGCGGAATGACGGTTCAAGCCTGAGGTTTGATGAAAATGCGGCTGTTTTGATTAACGAGCAAATGGAACCGATCGGAACACGTATCTTTGGACCGGTGGCTCGCGAATTACGGGCCAAGCGATTTATGAAGATCGTTTCTCTTGCGCCGGAGGTTTTATAGCGTTACGTTTGTTTTAACAGAGTGCGATAAGGATTAAGAAATGCTGGGAGTTCATATAAAAAAAGGTGATATAATACAAGTTATTACTGGTAAGGAAAAAGGAAAGACCGGTAAAGTTCTTACCATAATACGTGATAAGAATCGGGTTATTGTTGAAAAATTGAATATGCTCAAGAAGCATCAGAGACCGGACATGCATGGTAAGGGTGGTATTGTTGAAAAAGAAGGATCCATTCATATTTCCAATGTTCGGCTGTTGTGTAACAAGTGCAATACAGGTGTTCGTATCGGATACAAGGCATTGGAAGACGGGAAAAAGGTGCGTGTCTGTAGAAAATGTAACGAGATACTAGATGAATAGATCGAGGAAGGATTCATGGCAAGGTTAAAAGAATATTATCTTAAAGAAGTAGTTCCTGCCTTGATAAAGGAATTAAAATATAAAAATGTAATGGAAGTACCCAAGATCGAGAAGATTGTCGTGAATATGGGTCTGGGTGAGGCGATTCAAAATATCAAGATACTCGATAATGCAACTGAAGAACTTGCCATGATCGTAGGGCAGAAACCGGTGGTTACCAAGGCGAAAAAGTCGATTGCTACCTTTAAGGTTCGTAAAGGGATGTCAATAGGCTGCATGGTAACGTTGCGAAGAGAGAGAATGTACGAATTTTTTGATCGACTCATCAGTGTAGCCATCCCACGAATCAGAGACTTTAGGGGTATTTCACCGCGATCATTTGATGGAAGGGGTAATTTTTCGCTGGGCATTAAGGAACAATTTATCTTTCCTGAAGTTGAGTATGACAAGATCGATAAAGTCAGGGGTATGAATATTACTATTGTTACGTCTGCTGAGACGGATGATGAAGCACGGGTACTTTTAAGACTGATGGGAATTCCCTTCAGAAATTAGTGAGAAAGAGCCGGAGGAGTAAATGTGGCGAAGAAATCCTTAATTGCGAAAGCAAAGACAAAGAAGAAGTTTCCTGTGAGAGAATACAATCGATGTCCCCTCTGCGGGAGGCCTCGTGCCTATTACCGAAAATTTAACATGTGCCGGCTCTGTTTGAGGAAACTGGCATCGCAAGGAGAACTTCCTGGCGTAATTAAGTCGAGCTGGTAAAGGAGAAGATTATATGGGGATGTCCGATCCTATTGCTGATATGCTAACAAGAATAAGAAATGCAAATCACAGAAAATTTAAAAGTACGGATGTGTTTTTTTCAAAGGTGAATTTGAGTATTGCCAAAGTATTGAAAAAAACAGGTTATATCAGTGGGTTTGAAATAAAAAGAGACAGCACCAGGCGAAAGGGAGTATTACGAATTTATCTCAAGTATACTGTGTCGAAAGAGAGAGTAATAACCGACATACAGAGAATCAGCAAACCGGGAAGAAGATTCTACTCTGGAAGCAAAGAAATTCCAAAGGTCCTTAACGGTTATGGTGTGTCCATCGTCTCAACATCCAAAGGTATCATAACTGACAACGAAGCAAGAGAAATGAACGTGGGCGGCGAGATCCTCTGTAATATATGGTAGTGTCCAGAAATAATACTCACGGAGAGTGCGGGAGATTCACTCATGTCAAGGATTGGTAAAAAACCGATACAAATACCTGAAGGTGTAAAGATTGCACTGGATGGATCTGGAATAGTAGTTGATGGTCCAAAGGGAACTCTTTCAAGGGAAATTCCTACGGAAGTAAGTGTCATGGTCGATAACAGTACGATTGTTGTCAACAGACTCTCTGAAAACAAACGGGGGAGGTCTTTTCACGGTCTCGTAAGGACATTAATTGCCAATATGGTGACCGGTGTGAGCCAAGGGTTTGAGAAAGCCCTTGAGATAAGCGGTGTTGGCTATCGTGCGGAGATACAGGATGATATACTGAGGTTGTTTGTCGGATTTTCGAAACCGGTTGAATACAAGATCCCCGAAGGTGTTTCAATAAAAGTGGATAGGCAAGTTAATATGGTTGTCTCCGGTATTGACAAGGAGTTTGTCGGACGGGTTGCAGCGGAAATCAGAAGTGTCAGGAAACCTGAACCATATAAGGGAAAAGGAATCAAGTATGCAGGTGAAAAGATACGGAGAAAGGTGGGCAAGTCAGCCGGGGCATAATAAGTAATCTATGCAGAGAGGTTTGATATTGGGAACGACAAAAAAGTTAGAAAAAATACGTGAGAAGCGGAAAAAGAGAGTAAAAAGCAAAATTTTTGGAACGGAAGCGAGACCACGTCTTGCTGTATTTCGAAGTTCCAAACACATATATGTACAGGCTGTTGCTGATGACATAGGTCGAACCCTGGCATATGCATCAACCCTCAGTAAGGAATTGAGAGGTAATGTCAACGGATTAAAGAAAACCGAGGCAGCCCGGGAGGTAGGCAAATTATTGGCAAAAGAATTGACTTCAAAAAATGTATCGGAAGCTGTCTTTGATAGAGGTAAATTTCTTTACCATGGAAGGGTCAAAGCCCTTGCAGAAGGTGCCAGAGAAGAGGGCTTAAAGTTTTAATGGTCGGATGGTTACGGATTTATTGTAAAGGTAAGCTATATGGATAAGGAATATATGGAAGAAATAGAACTTCTTGATAAGGTTATCGCGATTAAGAGGACAGCTAAAGTTGTCAAAGGTGGAAGGAGATTCAGATTCAGCGCCGTTGTTGTCGTCGGTGATGGGAATGGTTCTGTCGGTATCGGATTGGGGAAAGCACATGAAGTACCGGTGGCAATCAGAAAAGGAATGGAAAAGGCCAAAAAAAATATGGTGAGCGTTGCCATAACCAATAGGACTATTCCCCATGAGATTATCGGTAATTATGGAGCCGGTAAGGTTCTGTTGAAGCCCGCATCCGAAGGAACAGGCCTCATCGCAGGAGGTGCGGTAAGAGCGGTTTTGGAAGTGGTGGGGGTTCATAATATATTAACGAAATGTCTTGGTTCACACAATCCACACAACCTTGTTAAGGCTACTATGGATGGTCTTATGCGATTAAAAAACGAACAAGACGTTGCTGCTCGTTTGGGCAAAAATGTAGTCGAGCAATAGAGATTCTAATTTGAGGTGGATGGTTGTGGGAAATACACTAAAGATTACATTGGTAAAAAGTCCTATCGGAAGACCCGATAAGCAAAGAAAAGTGCTCACCGGCATGGGACTGAGAAAATTAAATAAAACCGTTTACTTACAAGATACTGCTGAGATCCGCGGTATGATTACGAAGGTTGCTCACTTGGTTTCCGTCGAAGAAGGTGAGGTGTAGCAGGTATGAAATTAAGCAGATTGAAACCGCCTGAAGGTTCAAGAAAAAAGAAAAAACGTGTAGGCCGTGGGAACGGTTCGGGTCACGGTGGTACATCCTGCAAAGGATCCAAAGGGCAGAATGCCCGTTCAGGTGGCGGAGTGAAGCCTGGTTTTGAGGGTGGGCAGATGCCGTTGTCAAGACGGTTGCCCAAACGAGGATTTCGTAATAAATTCAGAAAAGATATTATTGCCGTGAACCTTGAACAATTAAAGAAGTTTGAGGAAGGTTCTGTCGTGGATTCTGATACGCTCTTCCACCAGGGAATTATCAAAAGAAAAGGTGATGGCGTCAAAATACTGGGGAAAGGGGATATCACATATCCGCTGACACTTAAGGTAAACAATATAAGCCGTGGTGCAAAAGAAAAAATTGAAGCATCAGGCGGTTCCGTAGAGGTTATCTGATTTGCTGGGTGGTTTTCGAAATATATCTAAGATACCGGAACTGCAGAAGAGGATACTCTATACCTTCCTTCTTCTTGCCGTTTATAGAATTGGTGCTCATGTTCCCACACCGGGGATAGACACGGCGGCCTTAGCTGCTTTTTTTGATCAAGCAAGAGGTTCTTTGTTAGGGCTCTTTGACATGTTTGCAGGGGGGGCACTCAGCAGGCTGTCCGTATTTGCATTAGGGATTATGCCCTATATCAGTGCGTCCATTATCCTGCAACTGCTTACCGTGGTCATTCCCCATCTGGAAAAACTATCAAAAGAAGGGGATGCCGGCAGGAGGAAGATAACCCAGTATACGCGGTACGGTACGGTCCTTTTGAGTATGATTCAGGGATTCGGTATTGCCATTGGTTTGGAAAATATGGCCGGACCGTCAGGTGTATCGATTGTTATTCATCCCGGTTGGGCCTTTCGCCTCATGACGGTGATTACCCTCACGGCGGGTACGTCGTTTATCATGTGGTTAGGTGAAAGTATTACTGAGAAGGGTATCGGGAATGGTATATCACTTATCATTTTTGCCGGTATTATAGCCCGTGGACCGGAGGCAGTGGTAAACACATTTCGGCTTATTTCCACCGGTGAGATGGGCATATTTTTTGTTATCCTGCTGTTCGTTGTAATGATCGCCGTTGTCGGCGTCATCGTATTTGTAGAAAGCGGCCAGAGAAGAATACCCGTTCAATATGCCAAGCGAGTGATAGGACGAAAAATGTACGGGGGGCAAACGACCCACTTGCCCTTGAAGGTCAATACCGCGGGAGTTATACCACCGATTTTCGCGTCGTCTATAATCATGTTTCCGGCGACAATCGCAAATTTTATTCCTCATCCATGGATGAAGGCATTCGCCGGATACCTGATGCCGGGGACACTGGTCCACGATGCACTCTATGTCGCATTTATAATTTTTTTCTGTTATTTTTATACGGCTGTTACCTTCAATCCTGAAGATGTAGCAGACAATATGAAGAAACATGGCGGATACGTTCCCGGCATAAGACCGGGCAAGAGGACCGCCGCATATATCGATAAGGTTCTCACAAGACTTACCTTCAGTGGAGCCCTGTATGTTTCCGCTGTATGTGTTATGCCAGGTGTCCTTATGGCGCAGTTTAACGTACCGTTTTATTTTGGGGGAACGGCCCTTCTTATTGTTGTTGGAGTTGCCCTTGATACGGCAGGCCAAATCGAAACGCATATGCTGACACGGCAGTACGAAGGATTCATGAAGAAAGGACGTGTGGCGAGGAGGCGCTAACGGCTTCGCTGAGACCGGGATGGTAAAACGATGGTCATACTGAGATCTCCCGAAGAAATCGAGAAAATAAGAGCAAGCAATCATATCGTTGCTGAGGTATTGGAAGGATTAAAAGAATTAGTAAAGCCGGGTGTTACAACGGAAGAACTTGATATATATGCCGAAAGGATGACAAAAAAGAAAGGCGCAGACCCTGCTTTTAAAGGGTATATGGGATATCCTTCTTCCTTATGTACATCGGTGAACTCTGAAGTCGTCCATGGTATTCCTTCAGAAAGAGTTTTGGAGGAAGGCGATATAATCAGTATGGACTTCGGCACATTGTATAACGGATATTACGGAGATGCTGCAATCACCGTGGCTGTTGGAGAGGTAACGCCTGTTGCCGAACGACTGATGGAAGCAACACATGAAGCTCTTTATAAGGGAATAAATGAAGCAAAAGTCGGGAACAGACTTGGTGACATATCTGCTGCGGTACAGACCCATGTTGAAAATGCCGGCTTTTCCGTCGTCAGAGATTTTGTTGGTCATGGAATCGGAAGTAAACTTCATGAAGAACCGCAGATTCCTAATTTCGGTGTGCAGGGAAGGGGAATTGAATTAAAGAGCGGGATGGTATTTGCCATAGAACCGATGGTGAATGAAGGTACCTACAAGGTGAAAGTGCTGAGAGATGGTTGGACGGTGGTTACATTGGATGGCAAATTGTCAGCCCATTTCGAACATACCATAGCCATTACCGAAAACGGTCCTGTGATACTCAGCAAGGTAATGTAGAATTATGAAAATCGGTAGAAAACATTTGCTATTGTGACAATTTGGAGAAGATATTTATGGCAAAAGAGGAAGCCATTGTCGTCGAAGGTAGGGTTGTTGAACCACTTCCCAACGCCATGTTTCGCGTCGAGCTTGAGAATGGTCATCGTGTCCTTGCTCATATCTCCGGTAAAATGAGGATGCATTTCATTAAGATACTGCCGGGAGACAAAGTAACCGTTGAATTGTCTCCTTATGACCTGACGCGGGGAAGGATTATTTATAGGACAAAATAAGACTGTCCACACAGTTTTATTGTTGTTCCATGAGGGAGAGTGAATAGTATGAAAGTACGGTCTTCTGTGAAAAAGATATGTGATAAGTGTAAGATTATCAAACGGCGTGGCGTGTTGAGAGTAATATGCGAAAACCCGAAGCATAAACAGAGACAGGGTTAACCGATCAGGAGGTTTTATAGTGGCACGAATAGCGGGAGTAGATTTACCCAAAAACAAGAGGATGGAGATTGCTCTAACCTACATCTATGGTATCGGCAGGTCGAAGGCTCGGCAGATACTTCAAGAGTCAGGTATCGACTTTGATACGAAAACGGATGATCTCGCTGATGAACAAGTAACCGCTATAAGAGATATTATCGATAAGGAGCACAAGGTTGAAGGTGATTTGCGAAGAGACATAAGTCTGTCGATAAAACGTCTCATGGATATAGGGGCATACAGAGGTTTGAGACACAGACGGGGACTTCCTGTGAGAGGTCAGAGGACATGTACGAACGCGCGGACGAGAAAAGGCCCCCGTAGAGCAATAGGCGGTAAGCGGAAATAATTAAGATCCGGAGGAAAGATGGCAAGACCAAAGCGGAGAAGCGGAAAGAAAAAGGAAAAAAAGAATATATCAGAAGGAATTGCGCATATTCAATCTACGTTTAACAACACCATTGTAACGATTACCGATCTCAGTGGAAACGTGATTTCATGGTCATCGTGCGGAGTGCAGGGATTTAAAGGGTCAAGAAAAGGAACTCCCTTTGCGGCACAACAAGCGGGGGAGGATGCCGTGAAAAAAGCGAAAGAACATGGTGTCAGAAATGTACAGGTGTATGTGAAGGGACCCGGATCCGGTCGTGAGTCAGCCTTGAGAGCCATACAGGCCGCTGGCCTCAATATAACGCTTATACGAGATGTGACCCCGATCCCTCATAATGGCTGTCGCCCCCCCAAAAAACGAAGAGTGTGAGATTTTTAACTATATAAAATATAAGAAAGAAATGGAGGAGTACCTTTGGCAAGATATAGAGGATCCTTATGCAGGTTGTGTCGAAGTGAGGGATTAAAACTGTTTCTAAAAGGAGACAGATGTTACAGTGATAAATGTGCCTTTGAAAGACGAGGATATGCACCCGGAGAGCACGGACAATCTCGACGTAAAAGAACGGATTATGGCGTTCAGTTACGGGAAAAACAAAAACTGAAAAGAATGTATGGTCTTCTGGAGAGACAATTCAGGGGATATTTCGAAAAGGCGGACAAAAAACAGGGTGTAACTGGTACAAACCTGCTTATTTTTCTGGAGAGAAGATTAGATAACATGGTTTATCGCTTAGGATTGTCCAATTCGAGAAATGAAGCGAGACAATTGATAAAACATGATCATTTCATGATCAACGGGAAGAAAGTGAATATTCCATCGTATCTGGTGACCGTAGGAGACCAGATTCAGGTGAGAGAAAAAAGCAGAAAAGTGAGTCGAATTCTTGAAGCCGTGGATACAGTTGCCAGGCGGGGTATTCCACAATGGTTGGAACTGGATAAAGATAATTTTACCGGTACTGTCAAGAGATTTCCTTCACGGGAAGAGATGACAATGCCTATACAGGAACAGCTGGTAGTTGAACTTTACTCCAAGTAACAGAATAAACCATGTAAATGGGGAAGTGGAATTATGCAAAGAAACTGGCGAAGTTTAATAAGACCGAAACGGATCGAAGTAGATGAAAAGACCCATTCACCATTCTATGGCGAGTTTGTAATCCAGCCTTTGGAAAAAGGATTTGGTAATACCCTGGGTAACGCAATCAGAAGGGTACTTCTTTCGTCTATTTATGGTGCAGCCATTGTTTCGGTCATGTTCGATGGAATTCTTCATGAGTTTTCAACGATTCCCGGTGTCAAGGAAGATGTTACCGACATCATCCTTAATCTGAAAGGAGTTCGTTTTAAACTCCATGAAGATGGGCCGCGGGTTGTGCATATCGATTCTTCGAAAGAAGGTGTTATTGCGGCAGGAGATATTATTACGGACGGGACGGTTGAAGTACTCAATCCGGATCATCATATTGCGACACTTTCAAATGGGCACTCTTTTAAGGCCGAGATGTTCATTGAGATAGGGAAAGGGTATATGCCGGCAAAAAAGGAAAAAGATCCCAATCAGCCCGAAGGTACCATTAATATCGACGCTATTTTTTCACCGATCAAGAAGGTTGCTTACACCGTGTCCTATGCGAGAGTCGGACAAATTACGGATTATGACAGACTGGTTCTCGAGGTCTGGACAGACGGGAGTCTCTTGCCGGAAGATGCAACAGCCTATGCGGCGAAAATATTAAAAGAACAACTGGATGTTTTTATCAACTTTGAAGAGATTGAAGAAGCTGTTGTAGAGGAAGAGGAAGAAGAAACAGAACATGTAAATGAAAATCTGTTCAAGAGTGTCGATGAGCTTGAGCTTTCGGTACGATCGGCTAATTGTCTCAAAAATGCCGGTATTCATCTTATCGGGGAACTCGTACAGCGGACGGAAGCGGAAATGCTTAAGACTAAGAACTTCGGGAGAAAGTCTTTAAATGAAATCAAGGAAATACTCCAGGAGATGGGACTCCACCTTGGTATTAAAATTGACTTTCCTCCGTATACCGGTGAAGGCAAAGAATCAATCGCTGAAGAAGACGATGAAGAATAGATATTAGCGTTTCGGAAAGGAATGAAAATCAATGCGTCACAGGAAGGTTGTGAAAAAACTTGGAAAAACCTCAAGCCACCGGAAGGCAATGATGAGAAATATGGTAACTTCCCTGTTAAAACATGAAAAGATTGTTACGACCGATGCAAAGGCTAAGGTGTTACGAAGCGTTGCCGATAAGATGATTACTCTGGGTAAAAAAGGGACACTGCATGCAAGACGTCAGGCTCTCTCATACATCAGAGATCGCGAAGTTACCGGTAAAGTATTCGATGACTTGTCATCCCGTTATAGTGACAGGGCGGGTGGATATACCCGTATCATCAAGGTAGGTCATCGAATCGGTGATAACGCGCCGCTTTCGCAAATTGAATTAGTATAGCGTTGAAACAGAGAATGTATGCAGTGAGAATTCATTCTTACTGCAAGAAGTTATAGCATAAAAGCAAGGCATTTGGCCTTGCTTTTTTTATTCTTGCTTTTTTTGTTGGAAAAACGACAATGCTTCTGTTATGTTATTCCCAAATCATTGTAGAAATGATCCATGCTTCTTTAAATTGATCAGGTTTGTTCTTCCATTTTATTTTAAGACCAGAATTAATAGTTATAGGATCAGAGAAGGAGGATAAGCTATGGCAGAAGAAAAAATTGGTGAAGTGGTAAAATTCTTTGCGAAACCCAGTGTGGCAGCAGTCAAGATCACGGCGGGAGAATTGAATGTCGGTGATACCATTAAGATCACGGGACATACGACAGATTTGGAAGAAAATATCGATTCAATGGAGATTAACAACGAAAAGATTGAAAAGGCCGTGGAAGGCGATTATATCGGAATTAAGGTTTCTGACCGTGTTCGTCCCGGTGATGAGGTCTTTGTTGTAAAACCGGATTAATGATAGTGCAATAGATTCATACAGTAGGAGGAATCCTGGTTTCGATTACAGTTTGGCAAAGGCCATGGGTGATGAAGTAATCCTCCCATGGCTTTTTTGTAATCTCGTCTGCTGTTCAAAATTCAAAACCCGTTAATTTACTAGATAATTTTGTTGCCTCAATAAATCAGCTGTGTTAGTTTACCAACGTAATCGTATCGATGAAACAAGAGAGTGAGAACTAGAGATGGAAATAAGGGTCTTGGGTTGTCATGGAGCGCAGCTTCCCGGATACAATACGACGAGTTTCCTCTTAGATGACAAGATATTGATTGATGCAGGTACGGTAACCTCGATACTTACCATAGAAGAACAGATCGAGATAGATAACATTCTCGTGACCCATTCTCATCTTGACCATGTTAAAGATATCGCGTTTTTGGCTGATAATCTCCTTCGCCAGAAGCAATCTCCCGTGGACATCATTTCAACACAGGGAATAATTGATATTCTCCGCTCCAATCTCTTTAACAGCGTTGTGTGGCCCGATTTTTCAGTGATTCCGGATGAGCACAATCCTGTTATCCGGTTCCGTCCCATTGAACCGGGAAGGCAGTATGCTTTGAACGGTATCATTATTACCGCCGTCATGGTTAACCATGTTGTTGAAACGGTTGGGTATGTGGTGGACTTTGGTACCGGTTCCGTTATTTTTATCGGAGATACGGGTCCAACAGAGGATATATGGAAGATTGCCAATGCCCGTAACGATGTCAAAGCTATATTCATTGAAACATCCTTTCCCAATGACATGATAGATGTCGCTGAAGCAGCGGGCCATTTTACCCCGGCAAGTTTGAACGAAGAATTAACAAAACTATCTCTCGAGTCTCCCGATATCTATCTTTATCACCTCAAACCCCAATATTATGACGTGATTAAAAGAGAAGTTGGCTTGATTAAGCGAAATAATATCAGGATTCTCAACGAGGGGGAATTTATTCACATCTGATGGGATCCATAACCGGTTCTTGCGATTTACCGAGTGCCATGCCGTATTATAGAGAATGTTTCAAGAGAAGTCAGAAGACAGCATCAGGTAGTCAGAATCTAAACAAATACGGTATTGTCGTAGAACCTTGAATATCCTGACTTCCGATTTCTGAATTATTAAGCATTTATGGTACACTATGATCCTCTCGAATACCTCACTCATCTTAAGAGCAAAGGCATAAACCTTGATCTCGGCCCTGTAACCCGACTTCTCCGAAGTCTGGGCAATCCTCACAAAAACTATCGGACAGTGCTTATTGGCGGATCAAACGGTAAGGGGTCTGTCGCTGCCATAATTTCTTCTATCCTGACCAGGGGAGGGTTCACGGTTGGTCTCTATACGTCTCCTCACCTCGTTGATTTTAGAGAACGGATACGCATAAATAATCGACTGATTGAACAGGAAGATCTGTTGCAACTCATCGATCAGGTGCGGAATGTTGTCACGGAAGATGTTACCTATTTTGAATTTGCAACTGCCATTGCCTTTGTCCATTTTTATCGATGCCGGGTGGATCTCGCGATCCTGGAGGTCGGTATGGGGGGAAGGCTTGATGCGACAAACGTGGTTGATCCCGAAGTATCTGTCATTACCAATGTATCTCTGGAGCACCAGCGGTATCTTGGGAGGAATCTGAACTCCATTGCCCGGGAAAAGGGGGGGATCATCAAAAGGAATGGTATCTGCCTGACGGCTGCAAAGCAGACTACCGTTATCAAGATGCTGGAGCACATTTGCAGTACAAGGCAATCACGTCTCTATCGGTTGGGAAAAGAAATCCGGATCAGAAGATCGAAAGGCGAAACTTTTTCATATGATGGAATTTCAAAGACGTACAAGAATCTCTCCGTTCCGCTGATGGGCAGGCATCAGATTGACAATGCTGCTCTCGCCTTGGCCGCCCTGGAGCTTTTAGAGGATACAGGGTATAGTATTGCGGAAGAGACCATCGTACACGGGCTGCGAGAGGTGCGGTGGGAAGGGCGATTGGAGGTGCTCAATGACAATCCCAGACTTGTTGTTGACGGAGCCCATAATCCGGCTGCTATTTCTGTTCTTTATCGTACCTTGAAAGACGATTTTACCTATGACAGGTTGATCCTTATCTTTGGTGTTCTCAAGGACAAAAATTATAGAGCAATGTTGCGAAGACTGGCCCCCCTTGCCGATGAGATCATTGTAACCGGACCGAGAGAGGAACGGGCACTTCAGCCGGATGCCTTGCGTCCGGTGGCGCATTACTACAACAGGAACGTTGAGGTTATCGATGATTCCCGGAAGGCTCTCTTGACAGCTGTCCGTCGGGCCCGGACACATGATTTGATATGTGTTACCGGTTCACTCTACCTCGTAGGAGAAATAAAACAAGCACTTGACGTTTTATCGTAGTGAAAAAGCATTTGATTGTGTTAGTGATGGAACTCGATCGGGCATATGCTGCAACAGTAGTAAACAATGAAACAAGGAATATTCGGGTGAAAAAACGTAATACAATACTTTTTCTATTATTATTCCTGCTCATAGTTTTTCCATGGTTGGATAGTCTCCGTGCTTTTGAAAGGAAGGTTCAGAAGGGACCCGTCAATATAGAAGCGGACAGTATAACCTATGACAGCAATCTGGATACCTACAGGGCGCACGGGAATGTGATTGTTACATTTACCGGGGGTTACCTCAAGGCCGATTCAGTTACCATGAACAAGACAACAAAAGATGCAGCAACTGAGGGACATGTTGAAATCAGGAGTGAAGAAGATCTCTTACGGTGTGACAGTGCTCAATTTAATGTGGAGACAAAAACGGGTACATTGCACAACGGAACGATTTTTTTTGACAGAAACCATTTTTATCTGAGCGGTAAGGAGATTGAAAAGAAAGGAGAGGACACCTATTCGCTGAAAGACGTTACGGCTACGACCTGTGACGGAGATCGGCCGGACTGGAGATTTACCGGTCAGGAGATCGACGTGACTGTCGACGGATACGGAACGATGAAACATGGTACGTTTGAAGTATCGAACATCCCCGTTATTTATGTACCCTGGATGGTCTTTCCTGCAAAAACGACACGGCAGTCGGGGCTCCTCTTTCCGCGCATTGCCTATTCACGGGATAAACACGGCTGGGATATTGAAGTGCCCTTCTTCTGGGCTATTTCAGAAAGTACGGATGCGACGCTGTATCAGCGTTACATGGATAAGCGGGGGTTACAAGAGGGACTGGAATTCAGATATTGTATCAGCGAGAATTCTTACGGCACTTTTTACGGTGATTATCTGAATGATGCAAAGGCAGTCTCTGAGACTGAAGGGGATGGGTTATTGCGAAACTGGAGCGAGAATCAGAAAAGATGGTCATACTACCTGAATCATGAGACGACTTTCAGCCCCGGTTTCTATATAAGGACGGATATCAAAAAAGTTTCTGATAACTGGTATTTTAAAGACTTCGATTTGAATAATTACTACCTTGAACACTATGGGGAAGGCCGGAACAAACGATTTGACAAGGTTTCCTTTGTCGGTGATAAATCTCTGGCATCCCTGGAATCGACGGCTCGTGTAGTGAAGGAATGGGATTTATTTAATCTGACCGCCTTGGCCCAGTACACAGACAATTTTCAGAGCTATTCCAATGACACCACACTCCAGAAATATCCGGAGGTAACCTTTACCGGTATTACCCAGCCGCTCTTCGATTCTCCCGTTTATTTTGAACTCGAGTCCACATACGATTACTATTACAGAACGAGAGGATACAAAGGGCATCTTTTTGATGCTCATCCCATCTTTTCGTTGCCTCTCACTTATAGTGATTATTTCCAGTTTACGCCGGAAATAGGATTCCATGAAACGAAATGGGACGGCATGAATACCGAGGATGGCGTTCCGGGGAAAAGGGGAAGTCGAGAATTATATGATATTGGAGCGACTCTCTCGACAGAAGTACATCGAATCTTTTCCGTTAATGGGCAGACCGTTGAAAAAGTCAGGCACGGCGTGAAACCTGAGGTATCCTACACGTATATTCCGTATGTTTATCAGGCTGATCTGGCCGATTTTGTTGGAACCATACCCGAGCAAAACAGTGTAACCTATTCGCTCACCAACACGTTGACCGCGCGGGTGAAGGATAGTGCCGGGGGCATCAGTTATCGGGAGTTTTTTAATTTAAAAGTAAGTCAACCCTATAATATCAAAGAAGCACAGAGAAATCTTTCCGAACCAAACGATACGAGAAGGCCTTTCGGCAATGTGGCCATTGAATTCGATTTTAATCCGTTTCAATATTTATCACTTGATTCGGATGCGAGCTATGATGTGAATGACGGTGAATGGAAAAAAACGAACTGCAATTTTGCGGTGAGTGACGGGCGAGGAGATTCTGTGAGTGTCGAATACCGATATACTCAGGACCAGCTGGAAGAAATAAACCTGTCCCTCGATGCGACGGTTACAAAAACTCTCGATTTCAAATACGTTATCAGAAGAAATGTACTTGATAAGAAGTATCTCGAGTCAACGTATGCCATTGATTATCATAAACAGTGCTGGAGTGTGGGAGTGTCGTATTCAGACACATCCGACGACAGGTCATATATGATCATATTTTCTCTCTATGGTTTGGGGAAAGTAGGACGTGTGGGAGGAGAAACGTCAAGCATAACGAGAAATTTTTAGGTTTTTTCCTTGACAAATATATCTAAATTTCATAGGTTAGCGTCTTAAGTTTTTACGGAGCTGAGTGATTATATGAAGACATACAGTGCAAGAGAAGGTGATGTCAAGAAAGATTGGTATCTCGTTGATGCGAAAGGTAAGATTCTCGGAAGACTTGCCAGTGAAATCGCAAGACGGTTGAGGGGTAAACATAAACCGATCTATACCCCCCATGTTGATACCGGTGATTTTGTAGTTGTCATTAATGCCGACAAGATCAGGCTTACCGGTAAGAAGCTCACCGATAAGATCTATTATCGTCACTCGGGTTACCCCGGTGGAATAAAGTCAATTGCGGCAGGAAAAATCCTCAAGGAAAAGCCCGAAAGGCTTATCCATCTTGCCGTCAGGGGAATGCTTCCGAAGAATAGTCTGGGAAGAAGAATGTTGAAAAAATTGAAGGTATACAGGGGAGAAGAACATCCCCATTCGTCACAAAATCCGCACATACTGGAATTATAATCCGGTTGTAAACGTCACGTTTTGGAGTCAAGAATGGCAGAAAAAAGATATTATGCAACAGGTAAAAGAAAGACCGCGATAGCACGAGTATGGATGAAAGAGGGGAGCGGTAACTGGGTCGTTAATAATCGAAACCTCGTTGATTATTTTCGGGGAGAGAGTACGAAAAGAATTATACAACAGCCGCTTGACCTCGTCGGAAAAAGGGATGCATTCGATTTTTATATTAACGTTAACGGTGGGGGAACTTCAGGACAGGCGGGTGCTATTAAACATGGTATATCCAAAGCCCTGACGGAGTACGATGTTGACTTGAAACCCGTTTTGAGGAAGGCCGGATTTTTGACGAGAGATGCCCGGATCAAAGAGAGGAAGAAATACGGACAACCCAAGGCACGGAAAAGATTCCAGTATTCCAAGAGATAACAACGATCACAAAGGGGGCTTTCGCCTCCTTTTTTTATGTGCGGGAGAAAGCGTATGATAACCGTCGGTATTTACGGGGCAAGCGGCTACACGGGACAGGAGTTGCTCAAGGTCCTTGTTCGACATCCGGAAACGAAAGTTGTTGCACTGACATCGAGAAAATATAAAGGAATTCCTATTGCTGATATCTATCCAATATTTAAAGGTCTGACGGATGATACGTTCATCGATGCCTCGCCGGAAGACGTTGCCGGTCTGTGCGATGCTGTTTTTTTGGCGGTACCTCACGGTGAGGCAATGGAAGTAGCACCCTTTTTTTTAAAGGCGGGGAAAAAAGTTATCGATCTCAGTGCCGATTACCGTCTGCGGAATGTGGACATTTACGAGGAGTGGTATAAAGAGCACACATCGGCGGAACTCATCAGCGAAGCAGTTTACGGACTTCCCGAGTTATACAGAGACGATATTGAAAATGCCCGGCTCGTTGCCAACCCGGGGTGCTATCCGACCGGGGCGATCCTTGGCCTGGCTCCGGTTGTAAAGGAGAATTGTATTGACAGCTCTTCAATCATTGTTGATGCCAAGTCGGGTGTCAGTGGGGCGGGAAGAGAATTATCAATCGGATCGCTGTTTTGCGAGGTCAATGAGGGTTTCAAGGCTTACAAAATCTGCACTCACCGCCATACCCCCGAGATAGAACAGGAACTGAGTCTGCTTGCCGGAAGTGAGATAAACGTGTCGTTCGTTCCTCACCTTATTCCGGTCAACAGGGGGATCCTCAGCACCATATACGGGACACTCCGGAAAAATATGACGGCATCCGACCTTATCGCTTTCTATAAGACATTTTATAAAGATGAGATATTCGTGCGGGTTTATGAAGAGGGTACCTACCCGAATATCTCTTCCGTCAAGGGTTCAAATTACTGCGATATCGGACTTACACTTGACGATAGGACGGGAAGGGTGGTAATTATAACTGCAATTGATAACCTTATGAAGGGGGCCGCAGGTCAGGCAGTGCAGAACATGAACCTCATGTTTGGTTTACCCGAAGAAATGGGGTTGAAATTCGTCTCCTTATTCCCATAAACATGTTAATCAAGTGCACGATACGTGTTGACCAAGTGAAATTATTGGGAGGTTGATATGGGTTTACGATTCTACAACACTCTGACAAATAGAAAAGAAGATTTTCGACCCATCGAAGATGGCAAGCTCGGCATGTATGTCTGCGGTATTACCGCCTACGACATGTGCCATATCGGTCATGCCCGTTCGGCAGTTGTTTTTGATGTGATCTTCAAATATTTTAAATACAGGGGATATAACGTAACGTACGTCAAGAATTTTACCGATGTCGATGACAAAATTATAGCGAAAGCCAATTCTGAAGGGACTGATATTACGAGCATTACCGAGCGATATATTAAAGAACATAATGAAGACATGGATAGAATGGGTGTGGCCAGACCGACCATAGCTCCCAAGGCCACGGAAAACATACAGGGAATGATCAGGCTCATCAATGCTCTCCTTGAAAGAGGTCTGGCCTATGTCGTTGATGGTGATGTTTACTACTCGGTAGACAAATTTAAAGGGTATGGAAAGCTGTCCGGTCGAAATCTTGATGATATGATGGCGGGAGCCCGCATCGACATAGACGAAAAAAAGAAAAACCCCCTTGATTTTATCCTGTGGAAGTCTGCCAAGGAAGGTGAACCATGGTGGGACAGTCCCTGGGGTCGGGGCAGGCCGGGGTGGCACATTGAGTGCTCGGTCATGAGCCAGCGATTCCTGGGAGAGACCTTTGATATCCATGGTGGCGGACGGGATCTCATTTTCCCTCATCACGAAAACGAAATAGCCCAGTCTGAAGGTGCTACAGGTCAGACCTTTGCCAACTACTGGATTCATAACGGTTTTATCAGAGTGAATCAGGAAAAGATGTCAAAATCCCTCGGAAATATTTTTAATATGCGGGAAGCAATGAATATGTATCATCCCGAGGTTTTGAGACTCTTCATGCTCCAGAGTCACTATCGGAGTCCCGTTGATTTCTCCGATGAATCCCTTACCGATGCCCGGATGGGGATGGAGCGGTTTTATGAGACATTGAAGAAGATGAAAGATGCCCTCTCGGCGGCCGTTGATTCTTCGGATATGTCGGCAAAGGACCTGTCGGGAAAAGATAAAGAAGTGTTCGAACGGGTGCAAGCGCTTCCCGAGCGGTTTGTCGAAGCCATGGACGACGATTTTAATACGGCACGGGCAATCGGATACATTTTTGATACCGTTCGGTTGGTCAACGGATATATGGCGGACAAGGAATTTGCCCCCACTGCCGAATCGCTTTTCGTTCTCGACGAGGCCAAAAAAAACATGAGACGTGTCGGCAAGGTTCTGGGGTTATTTCTCGAAGATCCCGATGAATATTTTGAACAGGATAAAAAGCGAGAAGCTCAAAAAATGGGTCTCGACACTGATGAAATCGACCGTTTAATAGAAGAAAGGCGAGAAGCAAGGACGGCAAAGAACTGGAATCGGGCTGACGAGATACGGGATATCCTTGCTGCTAAAAAAGTGGTTTTAAAAGACAGTGCCGGCGGGACAACCTGGAAGATCGGATAAGCGCAACCCCGCTCATATACGGATAGAAAGCCTGTCTAATCTCAACGGAATATATCCATAAAGTCTAACGAAAGGAAAGTGATCCTCACTTTCCTTTTTTTATCCTCCGGTTATATTTGTCCGCTGAGTTTCGCCCAGATCATGCCGAAATATTCATGAAAGGCCGCTTCCGCCTTAGCAAGGTTCATGGCCCATGGGAAATAGTCATGGGGCTCCCCTGTGCCGCGTTTTACATAATGCCGTGTGGGAGCTGGGATGGGATCGAGGCCGAGTTTTTGGAACATGGCCATCGCCCGGGGCATATGGTTTGCCGATGTAACAAGAACAAAGGGGTTATCCTTCACGATACGCTTAATAAAGCGGACTTCGTCCTCGGTATCTTTTGATTCTGCTTCCATGATGATATCATTCCGGTCTATCCCCAGTTCTTCGGCAACACGAGCCATCATTTCCGAGTCAGAAATAGAATCGAATACAATGCCGCCGGATAAGACCAGTTTGCTTGCCATATTTTTTCTGTGGATAATTATGCCTTCGGTAAGGCGGATGAGTGAATCATCACTGATTTGGCTGGTTACGGGCAGTGAGGGGTCTGAGATATGACCTGCGCCGAGGACAACGACATACTTCAGCGGAAACTGGTTTTGCGATTTGAGGAGTTCGTTTGTCAATTGCATGTCATAGGGCTTATATCTGTATTCGAGGGGTTCGATCACACGATCAGATACGAAACCATAACTCAGAAACAGCATCAGCAGCAGACCAGCCGATACCAATAATTTTCCTGTCCGCGTTTTTTTTGTAGCCAGCAGGAAAAAGAGACCGATAAAGGAGATGAGAAGACTGAGTGTTACAGGTGATAAAAATGGTGACACTATTTTTTTAATGATGAACATACAATCCCTCCTTATTCGATAAAAGAAACAACCCGCGTTGTACGACAGGTCAAGTGTCTTACGTACACAGTCAAAGAAAAGATAGACAGGAGCGGTTTATGAAAGAATACCCTACCCCTGAAAGGCATTTAAGCGGAAGGCATTACCTCCGTCAAGAAAAAATGATAGTCTTCCAGGTCTCAAAAGATCAATGTGACAATGTATTACTCATACGTTTATCGGAACGGTACATGAATATTTTTTACTGATCCTGTGGGGAAATATTCTTATTTTTTGTCCTCTTCGGGAAATAAGGTTTTCAGGTACGGATGGTCTGAGCCGTTTTCAAAAACAATATCCCTGAGAATACCGTCAGGAGAGAAAAAAAGGGCAAGCGTATTGTAGCGTACCAGCGTTCCGTAGGCAGAAAGATCAATATTTGGTCCCGTAATATCGCCCAGAGGAATTCCCACGGAGATTCTGTTGTCGCGGTACAGAGCCTGTTCGTAAATCAGAAGATCCTTTCCTTCCATTTCGGCCAGTTGGTCCGGTGCCCCAAGGAGCAAAAGAGCCGTTTCCAGGGTAGTTTTCCCGACCTGTATGGTATCACCGGGAGGGGTAACCGGTGACCCCTCGATTCTCTTTACCATTTCGAAAGAAATACAGCCGGATATGAAGATTCCTGAAATCAAGAGCGATATGAGAATGCGGATAATCTTAAAACGGAAATCCATATGATGCTTTCTCGGCATTTAAGCTCTTGCCGTAGTGCGTTAAGATATCTCTGTCATTAAAGAAAAAGACGATCTGGTCATGCTGACGCTCGAAGTTGCCGAAACTGATGAGAACCAGCCAGATCCCCGTACCCTTTGAGATCGAACGTTTGTAGATATAGGCATTGCCGTTGGACATCTTGACAACCTCGGTCGGTGCACCGAAGAGTGCCGTAATGTCTGTTGCTGTTGATTTGCCCGAGGCAATATTGTTGAGTGCGGATACATCAAACGGCTGAAATTCCTTATTCTTTCCGAACAAAGCACAACCGCTGCACAGTGATATGATGATGAGAACAATAACGGCACAATGTAATTGTTTCACAGTATTGTCTCCTTTCCTATGTGAAATTTAATCATGATACAACTTTTATCTATCACCCGAGAATCTCGATGCGACAATATAAAAATCACTTTCCGTACATGATTCCGATTATCCGGAAAACCGCTGGCACCATTTCCTGTTTCAGGATGGAAACATTATCGAATATCTAATCTATCCTGTCTCGTCAGTATCCCGCTTACAGGGTTTGGGCAATATGCTTCACCATCTGTTTAAAGACCCCCTCGAGGATATCTGCTGAAATAAAATAATCGGGGCTCTCCTTGTAAAAAGAATTTGTGATAGTCTTTGCGGCAGTATCGATATCAGCCTCTTTACGATACACATCCTCCATATCAGCCCTCATTTTGCGGGCCGCCTCAATAGAAAGATCGACATATGTGCGTGCTTCGTCTCCAGTGACATAGCCGTAATGGTCAGCACAGAGGTAATCGACCTGGAGGGTGTTCAATCTTTCCAGGCTTTCCTGAAACTGGGTGTAGTTGGAATTACCCGATGGAAAGGCAGTTTCCCTGTATGGTATACCGACAGCATCGGAGGCAAAAAGGGCTTTCAGGTTCGGTTCGTAGGCCGTGATGGAACAGGAGGAATGACCGGGTGTTTCCATAATGGACAGTGTCACACCGCCAAGATCGATATGGTCACCTTCAGAGACGGTCGTACCCGAAACATCATCGCGCCATTCACTGTCAAAGGAGTCGAGGCTATCCCCGAGGCCCATCTGGTTGGTCACGATCTTACTGAACATATTAACGGTCTCGATTGCCTTGGGCATCGTGAGAATCTTCCACGCCGGTGCCGAGGCGTACACTTCGATTTCAGGATAGTTCCGTTTAAAGTATGGGACGATTCCCACATGGTCGAAATGGGAATGAAGGATGAGGAGCTTCCTGATCTTGTCCACATCAATCCCGAAATCCTTCATCTGTGTAAGCACATCGGGCAGAATAAAGCTGATTCCCCCGTTGATAATGATCGAACTGTCCTGTCCTTCAAGTACATAAACCCCTGACTCCATGCGGCCGAGGTACCAGAGATTATCGGTGATCTTTCCCGCCTCTCGAATTCTCATGGATATTTCCTCCCCTGTCCGACCTCCCCGGGTCGGATATTATCTGTGTGCCCTCATATATAGTCAATACAATATATAATATCAAGCAGAAAACAGCTTCCATCCGGTGATCGGCACCGAGCTTTGGTAAAAACAACGACCGACAATTACCGAAAGCCCATTTAACACTGTTCCTCCATCACGATGGATGACCACGGTAGTGAACAACATGTTGAACATGCTCAACTTAACCGTGGAAAATGCACGTCACCTGTGATAGTGTAGGGCATCCTATCAGGGCGCCCATTCAATTTCTTTTGTCTTGTAAAAACCACAAAATAAGGAGGGAATATGAAGTCGCTAAGTAATTTGGACGCCATCTTTAACCCGAAGAGCGTAGCATTAATTGGAGCCTCAGGTACACCGGGAAAACTTGGCTATGATGTCTTGTACAACCTGATTCATGCCGGGTTTGAGGGGCCGATCTATCCGATCAATCCCAAGGCCGACGAGCTTCTGGGGCTGAAGGTGTATAAAGATATCGGTTCAACGCCGACTCCGGCGGATCTGGCTGTTGTATTAATTCCCGCCCGAATGGTTCCGGGGGCTATCCAGCAATGCGGCGAAGCGGGGGTAAAAGCTGCAATTGTCGTCACGGGGGGCTTTGCCGAAGCGGGAGAAGACGGAGAAAAACTGCAGGAAGAGCTGGCCCGTATCGCGGAACAGTATGGAATCAGGGTCATCGGTCCCAACTGTCAGGGGGTAAATAGTCCACACCATAATCTTTGTGCTTCCTGGCCGTTGCTCACCAACGAAGGGGGAATGGCATTTATTGCACAGAGCGGCACTGTCGGGGCGGCTCTTATGGATTGGGCCAGTGAGGACCATCTGGGAGTGAGTGTTTTCGTCAGCCTGGGCAATCGGGCCGATGTGGACGAGTCAGACTGTATCCAATATTTCAATGACGATCCGAACACAAAAGTCATCGCCCTGTACATGGAGGGTGTCAAGAGACCCGATGTTTTCCTCAAGGCCCTGTCCACGGCCACAAAACCGGTGGTGATTTTGAAAGCGGGACGGACAGCCTGGGGCCGGAAAGCGGCTGAGAGCCATACCAAATCAATGGCGGGTAGTGACGCAATATACGAGGCCATATTTAAAAAGTACAAAGTATATCGGGCGGAAAACCTGGAAGAACTCTACGATTTTGCCAAGGCTCTCGCCTATATGAAAAAACCTCCCGGAAGGCGCTTGCTGACGATCTCCAGTTCCGGCGGCATTGCCATTCTGGCGATCGACGAGGCGGAGAAACTTGGATTTCAGGTACCGATTCCGAGCGAATCACTGCAGCGACGTTTGAGGGCTTTCCTGTCCGACCACTGCGGTGTCAGCAATCCCGTTGATCTCACCGGCGATGCCATAACCGACCCGAGTCTGTACGCCCGGGTGATTCAGGAAGCCCGATCCGAATTCGATGCAATGGTGGTCCTTTTCGGTGATCCGATTCATGGGGCATCCGATATGGTCACTCAGGGAGAATCGGAACTGGTCATTTTCTGTGGTGGTGCCGATGTTGAACGTGAAGAAACGGCCCTCATGCACCAAAAGGGCATTCCGGCTTTTCCCACGCCGGAGCGCGGCATAAGAGCCCTGTACCAGTTCTTCCGTTTCGACGAGCCTGATGCGGACATCAAGGAGGAACCGCACACAGCAGAGGCTGCCGCCCTACAACTGATGTCGGCGTCCGATGCTGTCGCTATGCTGAAGGATTACGGTATTCCGGCATTTGATGCCCCGTTGGCAGCGTCGTCGGATGAGGCCGTTGCGCTGGCAAATGATCTCGGAATGCCCGTCGTTCTCAAAATAGCCTCCGCTGATGTATCCCATAAGACCGATGTTGGTGGTGTACAGCTCAACCTCACTACAGACGATGAAGTGCGCAGCGCCTATGAAAAAATCGTGTCGGCCGTCACGGCTCAGGCTCCCGGGGCCGCAATAGACGGCGTGACCGTGTCACTCATGGCCGATTCGGGTGGTCTGGAGGTAATCTTAGGAGTGACCACCGATCCCCAGTACGGTCCGTCCCTCATGTTTGGCCTGGGAGGGATCTTTACGGAAATCTACAAGGATGTGCAGTTCTGCCTCTTACCGGCAGCGGAAAAAGAATTTTTACAGATGATGAGGGGTATCAAAGGGTATCCACTGCTGGCAGGCGTACGAGGCCAGAATCCGAAAGATAAGAAAGCTCTCGTCGATCTCATGGCGGCCGTATCCAGGCTGGTAACGGATCATCCGGAAATCGACCAGATCGATCTTAATCCGGTGCTTGTTTACGAGCAGGGTATCGCCGTGGTTGACTACAGAATTTACACCCGATAGATACGACTGTCAACATTACGTGCTGAAGAGAGGGGTTGGCCGATAGATGGGTGACCCCTCTCTCCTTGACGGAGCCTTACGATCTGTTCACTACACACTACCTCAGGAGATTATCGACTGAAGACCATCAGCAACAATCATCTTTGTGGAATTTCCATCGCCTCCGCGTTACTTGTTCTCATTGTAGCGGTGAATCTCTTCCTGCGGTTGTATACGCCCGCATCGGCAACTGATTATGAGGTCACTGCACAGCACATCCAATCCGTCGGTAAAATCATGCTTATAGTGGTCGGTTCTGTTCTCGGAATATGTTTTGTGGGAGGTACTGTCGCTTTTACAGCAGGTCGAAAAACAATAGCCATGAACCTCTATACGGGGTGTCTTTTTGCGGCAATTGTCGCCGTCAGTGCCACCTGGTCTTTCTCCCCGCGAGCCTGCTTCATCTTGCCTTTGGTTTTTCTCTCGGGGACCATCCTGTTTCATTTTCTAAAAAAGTATGGAATCAGAAAAGAATTTTTTATCATGTTGTTGATATCGGTGATAACGACCGCCGTAATGCGGATTTTCATGCTGCTGAGTTGAGGAAATGGTGATGGAGCTAATCCGCCGTCGATTCCGAAGCCGTTTTCCATCCTGAGAGTCTGACCATGGCCCGTTAAACGGAAATGTGAACCCGTCCCCGTTTTTTGCTAGAGCAACTGTTCATCGAACCATTCCACATTTTCCCTGATCAGTTCCGGTATGGGAAGATCATAGGGACACCGTTCCATGCACTCGCCGCATCCGTTACAGTTCCGGGCTTTTTCGACGACCTCTTTGGGCCACCCCTTCTCAATGACGGCCTTACCCATCCGTTTGACCATCGATTTGATTCCTAAGATTGCCTGGATCGAAATTCCTTCGGGACAGGGCTGACAGTAGTCGCAACGCCGGCAGAAGTGCTTGTCGAACTGTTGCCTGATGGCGGCAATCTCCTGGAATTCGTCGTGATCGAGGGCCAGGTCGCTGAGAAAAACGTCCCAGTTCCGGTCGAACAACTCTTTGCTTTCCACGCCGGGGATGACGACGGTCCCATCGATGGCGAGGGCGTATTTGAGGGCCAGCCGGGGATTATCGATAACGCCGCCGGAAAAGGACTTCATGATAATCACTCCCATATTCTTTGCCAGTGCTTTGGGGATGACGGTTTCTTCCGCCAACGGTTCAAGGAAGCTGTAACAGACCATGATTGTCTCGAAGAGCCCGTCGTCGATAGCATGGTTCAGGACGTCAAGGCTGTGGCTGGTTATCCCGATGTGTCCGATCAGTCCCTCGTCACGGGCCATGAGCAGCCCTTCCAGGGCTCCTCCTGTGGATATGATTGTGCCATAGGTGTCGAAATCCCTGACGAAATGGCACTGGTAGAGATCGATGGTCTCTCTCTTAAGCTCTTTCAGACTCTTCTCGACATCCTTTCTGATACCATCGGCCGTTCGCTGCTGGGACTTTGTTGCCAGAACCAGCCTGTTCTCTGCTGTTTCACGGAGTGCGATGCCGATTCTTGTTTCGCTTGTGGTATAGGCGCGGGCCGTATCGATAAAGTCGACTCCTTTTTCGATTGCATGAATGACCGTTTCTACGGCCTGCCGTTCATCGACACGCTGAATCGGAATGCCCCCGAAGCCGAGTCGTGTACTTTCAAGCCCTGTTTTTCCGAGTAAAATCTTGCGTGTCATAATCTGAAAGAATGCCTTCCTTTTTTCGGTGCTGTTACAGGTGTGGTCGGTTCATTGCTGTCCATGAATGCCTGAACCGGGGCCCGCCGCTGCCGTCTCATGTTCATAATAGTAACAGCATTTGTTTTCGATGCACGGGGAAAGATGCAACTCCGTTCTTTTGCGTGAGCAACAAATCAGGCTTCAATCTGAACGTGGCCGCTTCCTCACACCATTTCTGTAATTGGCAGTATTCGTGTTGCATCGGACAAATTCCGATGGTTTCATACGCCGGGACCCCATGTATGAAAGAGCTCTTGTCCCAGTCGAACCTTCTTCTTGGCTTATAAATAAAATGTATGTCATCCGACCCTGAATTCAGCCACCCGCCGATTGTGTCGATCACTTTTCCGCTGTACAGTTCTTGTGACGATATGAAGGAAAATAAAGAAACGCTGTAATCCTGATGAGAAAAGAAGGGAGGAGTGAATCATGACAAGAACTATTACAAGAAAAGAATATCCCGTTGAGCCCAATATCAGAAAAAGGACAAGAAAACATAAACCTACTCAATTGTCACTTGGAAGTGGTGTATGCGCCGGCGATGTCTGTATGCTCTGATGACGTATCTCCTGTTACTATGTGTATAAAAGGCTTGCCGCTTTCGTTTGATGCAGCATGAGACAGAATGCCGGTTGTATTAAAGGGGATCGAGTTATCGCTTGATCCCCTTGCCCCTTTCTATGGTTGTGCATCAACGCCTCAAGGTCTGAGTGCTGACCTTTGAGCCTCTCATTCCTTCCGGTGTCCCTCATTCCTGTTAAACTTTCCGTTTTTCAAAAAATAAATTGTCTGGGTTATTACCTCGCGATTCTTCATAATGAATGGATGGGATACATGAACAACAAGAAAATCACTCATTCCTTCTACCTGTGCGTTCGTTACGGAAACCTTGCCGTCATCTGTTCCGGGAATGAGAAGCGAATTAATGAGATTGATGGATCTGTCACCGGTAATCACACCTGAATCGAACTCGACCTTACCAAGTCTCCTCGGGAGGCTGAAAGCATCTGTTCCCAGCTCTTTTCCCGCGGGGCCGTGTATGAATCGAAAGGGGAACGTGTCCTTGAACGTATCCACCACCTCGCTTCCGCCGTTCGGGGGACTCAGCATGATTACTCTGCCTAATCCTTTTATCTCATGGTGCTTTAGATAATATCGGACGAGAATGCTTCCCATAGAATGTGTGACGAAATGAATCGTGGTCGCGCCTTTGTTACGGCAGGCCTCAACAGCCGCCGGTATGGCATCCTCTGCAAGTTTTTCAATCGTGTGATGCCTTGAAGGATAGCCCCAGTTAACAACCTCAAAGCCTTCCGTTTTAAGTTGCTTTTCCATTGTATTCATCGAATGTTTCGTTCGCGCCAGGCCGTGGAGCAAAACGACACACTCCCCGTTGGAAATTTGTCCGGCACAGAGACTGTGCCCCGGGAGAATAAAGCAGATTATGATGACTGAATAGATGATTCGAACTGTTTTCATTTGCTCAGCGAAAAATCCCGATGGCGAAAACCGGCCATTATCGTGAAAGGCAGGCTTGCGGTTACGAAGAGCGTTTGATCGTCGCCGTCACAATCCCCGCCCCGATGAGTGCACTTCCCCCGAGGCGATTGAACCAGCGACGCACCCTTGAATTCTGCATCATATCTCGAAGCTGACCTGCGAAAAAAGCATACAGCATTGCGTTGACCGCTGCGAGGAAAAGAAACGTAGCCCCCAGAAGAAGAAGCTGAGGCACTGCTTGCCCCCGGGAATCAACAAACTGCGGGAGAAAAGCGACGAAGAATGCTATGCTCTTGGGATTCAAAGCGGTTACCACAAACGCGCTTTTGAATAACGAACGGTTTTCGTTACCAATCGTAAAGGGAATTTCATCAGCTTCCGAACGTGTTCGCCACAATTTGATGCCGAGATAGATAAGGTAAACCGCACCAATCCATTTCAGGAGGGAAAAAAGCGCGGCGGAGGCAGCCAGAATTGTGCCGAGTCCCAGAAGCGAACAGGTGATTGCGGTAAAATCGCCAAGGGTCACACCGGCAGCAATCGGTATTGCCGCCTTGCGTCCATGTGCAATAGCTTGACTTATCACCAGGATTATTGTCGGACCCGGAATCACGAGAAGGATCGTTGAAGCGATTACAAAGGCGGCCCACATCTCCGGATTCATACTAAAATCGTCCTCTTTATATGTCCTTTTCGATGGGACGATAGTTGTTCCATCAGTAACTCCTCCGGCGCATCTACGATTGAATAATCGGGCTACAAGAACATCTGCTGCACTCAACGCATGAAGAGGAGCATACCGATAATCGTCAGTATGATCCATCGGAAAAAATGTATGACAGGGTCCAGAAGGTGGAAATAAAGCAATCCGATAATGATAAAAAGGCCGTACGGCTCAAGTCGTGAAAGTGAATATTGAAGACGTTCGGACAGAAAGCCCATGAGAATCTTGGAACCGTCAAGGGGCGGAATCGGAATCAAATTGAATGCCGCCAGTATGATATTGATCTGAGCCATATAGTACAGCAGTGTTGCGGCGATACCGTGTGGGGCCAGCGGCAGGGATTGAAGCAGAAAGAGGGCAATAAAGGCGAGTACCGTGTTGACGATAATGCCTGCCGCCGAAACCAGTATCTGTGCAAACCTGCTTCTACCAATATAGGAGAAATTGACGGGAACCGGACGTGCCCACCCGAAGCCGAATATAAAGAGCATGAGTGTCCCCACCGGGTCGAGATGTTTCAGCGGATTAAGGCTGAGCCTGCCCATCAGTTTTGCCGTGGGATCTCCCATTCTGTTGGCGACCCACCCGTGGGCCACCTCGTGGAGGATTACCGAATATAAGAGCGGTATGGCTATCAGAATGAAAGCCACCGGGTTTTTTATTAAAAGATTGATCAATCCCATATGTTCACACCATCCGTTGTGTCCGGTACCGTTGTGCCGCCGTTACCATACTTCTCCGGTCCTTTACGGACCCATCCCCGGTCCCAAGTGCATTTCATCTGTTGCCTGCAATTTTTTGCAATATAAGAATATTCAAACAAAAGCAAATCGTTTCCGGAAGGGACTGCTCCCCTTCGAGGGCTTTTTTGCAATACTGCTTCAGATCTGCTGTCTGCATGATTAATCTCCCCTTCGAATGAAATATAATGTTAAGTGAACTTTAATAAGGAATGGGATAGAAGTCAACTTGTCTTGCAAAAACGAAATGCGAATTCAATTCCCCGATCTCCTTCCGCAAGAGGCAAAACACAAGCCGCTAACTCAGAGAAATAAATTCATTCTTGACAAACATCATGTAATGAGCATAAATGACACGGTTTTTGAGTAATGGAACTCGAATGGCCATAAAAACATTATAGGGAGGTTCGCGTATGGCATGGGCGAAAGAGACCAGCGCCGTATCGACTGATTTTAATAGAATTTTTTACCCTGAAAGCATTGCCGTCGTGGGTGTATCAGCCGACAATCCCGTCAGTTTCGGGAGTCTGATTTTTAAAGCGCTTGTATCGATGCAATGTGAGAGCCGACTGTATCCCGTCAATCCCAAAGGGGGAACATTCGGCGACTTTGACGTCTATAAAAGTGTTGAGGAAATTCCGGATGAGATAGACTTTGCCATCGTCTCCGTGGCGGCACCGCTGGTACCGGAAACGATTGAGGCATG
This sequence comes from Deltaproteobacteria bacterium, assembly GCA_016935565.1. Taxonomy (GTDB): domain Bacteria; phylum Desulfobacterota; class Syntrophia; order Syntrophales; family UBA6807; genus JAFGQS01. Next base: position 2,227 of record JAFGQS010000120.1, on the reverse strand, counting down.
CCGGTTGAAAGGTGCGGCAGGGGTGGAGATCATTTCCGCTGGTTTTAAAGAAACGGGTGAACCCGAAGGGATTGCCCTCGAAGAGGAAATTAAGAAAATAGCCCGGAAGGGGATACGGGTTATCGGCCCGAACTGTTTCGGCATCTACTGCCCCGAAAGCGGGCTCACCATGGCACCGGGGCCCGATTTCTCGCGGGAGAGCGGTCCTGTAGCCTTTTTGGCTCAGAGCGGCGGCATGTCGGTGGACTTTGCCCAGATGGGCAAATGGATGGGCATCCGGTTCAGCAAGATAATCAGCTTCGGAAACGGGGCCGACTTACGCGAAACGGAACTGCTCGAGTATCTCGGCAACGATCCCGAAACGGAGGTCATCGCTCTGTACATAGAGGGCATAGACAACGGGAGGAAGTTTTTCACCACACTCAAGGATGTTGCAGCCAGGAAACCGGTGATCGTTTACAAAGGCGGGCTTTCCGAGGCTGGAAACCGGGCGGTGACCAGCCATACGGCATCCATGGGGGGCAGCAGAATAATATGGAATTCTCTCCTCCGGCAGTGCAATGCGATCCAGGTTCACGGCCTGCAGGAAATGGCGCAGGCCAGTCTGGCTTTTTCACTGCTTCCCCCGAGAGAGTATAAAGGCATTACCGTTGTGGGAGGAGGCGGAGCGCTGGGGGTGAGCGCCTGTGATGCTGCCGAATCGTTCAACCTGGAAATTCCCACCCTGAAAGACGATATCGTCGAAGAAATTCTGTCGGTTCTTCCAAGGCCGGGCTCGAGTGCGACAAATCCGATCGATTCGGCAAATCCGTTTGTCGCTCCCGGGGCCATCAAGTCCACCCTTATCAGCGCGGCCAGGGACCCTCGTGTGGAACTTCAGATACTGACCCAGCTCCTCTATCACTTCAAATCAATTGCCACACTTTCGGGGGCACCGTCTCTGCGGCATGTCATTCCCTATAAAAAAATGGCAGACGCTGTCAAGGAGGCGGTGGATATCACCGATAAACCGGTCATTATCGTTCTCCCGAACCTCAAACAGGAACTCGAATCCATGGAAATCGAGGAAGTGACACGCGAAACCCGGGCTCTCTTTGTGGAAAGAGGGATTCCCGTATTGGACAGCCTGAACGATGCTCTCAGGGCGATCAGTCACGTTGCGAGCTATTACAAAAAACGATGAAGAGGAGTCGGGATTGACTATGAATATTATTGAAGACGCACTGAAACGGGGAGCAGCAACGCTTTCTGAATACGAATCGAAATTATTCCTGGCGGGGTTCGGCATCCCCGTTACCAGGGAAAAAATAGTGACCGCCGAAAACGACGCGGTGGCGGTGGCTGAAGAGATCGGCTATCCGGTGGTCCTGAAAGGTTCGGGCGATGAACTCAGTCATAAGACGGAGCTTGGCATCATCGCCCTGGATTTGCGTGATGAAAAAGATGTCCGCGCCGCCTACGCTAAAATAACATCCCATAAAGACGTTCCCGTAAAGGAAGTCCTGGTCCAGCAGATGATCAAGGGAGAACGCGAACTGGTCGTCGGACTGACACGAGATGCCCAATTCGGGCCCTGTGTGATGTTCGGTTTGGGTGGGATCTTTACGGAAATACTGGAGGATGTTGCCTTCCGTGTCGCCCCGCTGACCAGGGAAGACGCAATGGATATGATGGATAGTATCCGTGGCAAAAAAATACTCGATGCGGTTCGCAGAAAGCCCCCGGTGGACCGGGAGGTGCTGGCAGACATGCTCATCGCTATCGGCGAGATCGGTTTGACCTACGACAGGGTGAAAGAGATAGACATCAACCCGCTCAAGATTCTGGACGGAAAACCCATAGCCGTCGACGCACTGGTCGTCCTCGATAAAGGGTAAAAAGACAGATCATGTAACAGATAACTCGCGGAGGACAGGGACGCCCGGGTAATCACCCGCAATGGTTCGGAACGTTGCGATTGCGTTGGGGATGTCACCGGATGATATTGAAGCGGAAATGTCGGGGCAAGAATTACCCGTCGGCTTTGAGCGCCAGCTCTTCCAGCAGTACCCACCGGGCATAGGCCGTCTCCATTTCCCGTTCCAGTTCATCCAGCCGTGCCTGCAGTCGCGCGACTTCCGCTCCGGCTGTCTTGTAAAGTTCGGGATCGGCCATAGTGGTGAAAATGTCCCGCCTTTGCGCCTCCAGATCTTCGATGATGCCCGGCAGTTCCTCCCGTTCTCGCTGC
>JAFGQS010000119.1 GCA_016935565.1 Deltaproteobacteria bacterium | reverse complement strand
GATCAGCGACGAGCCGTTACTCAAGGATTTTTTCTATTCCCTGTCGGACAAGAGCATGTACCGACGGTTCATATCGCAACGAAAAGACATGCCCCATGAACGCTTACAGGATTTCACCGTTATTGATTATACCAAAGAAATGGTTATACTCGCTGTAACGGACAGGAGACATAAGGAAAAAATCGTCGCTATCGGTCAATATGGAATAGAAGAAACAAAGCATACGGCTGAGGCAGCCTTTGCCGTACGGGATGATTACCAGAATATGGGGATTTCAACGGAGTTGATATTATATCTCACCTATCTGGCAAAGCGGGAGGGACTTCTCGGTTTCACCGCTGAGGTTCTCGTTGAAAACAGACCGATGCTGCACGTCTTTGAAAAAATGGGCTTTGATATTCAAAAAAGAGTTGAGTCCGGCGTTTATGAACTCAGAATGGCCTTCAAGCAGTGAAATTTGATGGCATAGGGAATACGCTCGCATATGGCGTTATGAACACAAATGTTATTTTTCCGGTATTTATCACTGGATCTGTTCCCTCTGTCACTGATAGGAACGTCGGGGTTTTCAACCCCCAAAATCAGGCATCTCCCGATGGTGAAATAAATCAAAATGTCGTAATTACGGATAGATAATATAATTAATTGAAATCAATGGCATAAATCACAAAGTAAGCTCCGACCATGATACTAATACCGTAGCAACATACGGGGTATTTCATCAAATACCGATACGCTTTGCTATCGGTTTCAATGCGACTTTGAATTTTTATGAAATTAGAAACGTGAATACCCCGTTTTGTAAACGAGGATGAAACGTTTACCTGCCGATTGGGGGAGTCTATATTATGAAAAAAAATAACTATCCCGACATACAATACCTGTTTGAGCCACGATCAATCGCTGTCATCGGTGCGTCCCACATTCCGGGAAAGATCGGCTATATAGTGGTCGAAAATATTATTGCCGATGGATATACGGGAAAAGTCTACCCCATCAATCCGAAAAAGGGAAAAATAGTGGGATGTACTGTCTATGAGTCGGTGGAAACAGTTCCCGGAGAGGTGGATGTGGCATGTCTCGTTGTCCCTGCACCGCTTGTGTTTCGGGCAGTAGAAAGCTGCGCTCGAAAAAAAGTAAAGCACCTTTTGATTATCTCTTCCGGTTTTTCGGAAATCGGGAACACCCGGGAAGAAAATAAAATTGCCGAGTATGCCCGAAATCACGGTATGCGCGTGATGGGCCCAAACATGTTTGGCATGTATTCCCGGGCAGTTCAGATCAACGCTACCTTTGGTCCGAAAGACATTATGCCCGGGGGGGTTGCAATCATCACTCAGAGTGGAGCTTTGGGACTTGCAATGATCGGTAAAACGTATGTCGAAAATATAGGATTATCTACTATCTGTTCGGTGGGGAATAAGAGCGACATCGACGAGGCGGATCTTCTGGAATACCTGGTACCTCATCAAGACACGAAAGTGATTCTCATGTATATCGAGGGCGTGAAGAATGGAGAAAAATTGATAGCGGCTCTCAAAAAGGCAACGCAGCTCAAACCCGTAATTGTCGTGAAATCAGGACGATCCAAACGTGGTGCCCAGGCAGCGGCTTCGCATACGGGGTCACTGGCCGGTGCGGACAATGTGTTTGAAGCTGTCATGCGACAGTGCGGTGCATTGAGGGCCGAGACAATCAAGGAAGCTTTCGACTGGTGCAGTTTTCTATCCAATAATCCTGTTCCTTCCGGTGATGACGTGGTTATTGTCACAAACGGTGGCGGGATCGGGGTGATGGCGACAGATGCATCGGAAAAATTCGGAGTCAAGCTTTATGATAATGCCCACAAATTAAGAGAAATCTTTTCACCGACGACTCCCGATTTTGGTTCGTTGAAAAATCCCATAGATATTACGGGGCAAGCGCAATGGCAAGACTACGATCAGGCACTGGGTGCGGCCCTGGACTGCGATGATATCAGTGCAGTCATAGCGCTGTACTGTGGAACGGCGGTGTTCGAATCGGACGAGCTGCCTGCCATGATAGAACGGAACTATGAAAAATACAAAAAGAAAAACAAGCTCATAACGTTTTCCCTGTTCGGTGGAGAACCTACCGAAAGATGTGTGACACAACTGACGAAAAAGAGAATACCTGTCTATAATGATGTGTATGATTCGGTATCGCCTCTGGGGGCTATCTATTCGTATCTTCATTACCTTCAAAATGTTACTGATAAAGTCGAAGACATTGATATCGATTCAGATGCCATAAATGCGATTGTGAACAAGGCACGAAAGGACGACAGATATTTCCTGCTCACTCAGGAAGCACAAGAGATCATGAAAATATCAGATGTTCCCATACCCCGGACCATTGTCGCATCCACCCTCAACGAGGCCGTCAGGAGTGCAGAGATCATAGGATATCCCGTAGTTATGAAAGTTGTCTCAAAGGATATTATCCATAAGAGTGACGCCGGGGGTGTTGCCCTGGATCTTTTAAATGAAAGAGAAGTCATCGATGCATACGAGGCAATTATACGGAGATGCAAGACAAACGTTCCCGGAGCCTCTATTGAAGGTGTTGAAGTGACCGAAATGGTAAAAGCGGGTACGGAAATCATAGCAGGTGCCAAAATTGATCCGTCTTTCGGCCCCATAGTAATGGTGGGACTCGGTGGTATCTATGTGGAAGTCATGAAGGACGTCGCATTTAGAGCACATCCTTTGAATCGCAGAGAAGTACTCTCTATGATAAAAGAAATCAGATCCTATCCGCTCCTCTTGGGGGTAAGAGGAGAAAAAACAAAGGATGTGGAGAGCCTCGTCGACATCATTCTTAAACTCGGTTCCATAATACAGAAAAGTAAAGGCATCAGCGACATAGAGATTAATCCTGTTGTGGTGTATGAACAGGGTGAGGGAGCAAAAGCTGTGGATGTCAGGATATTACTTTCAAAAGATCAGTGAGGTGACACAAATGGATAAGCTCATCATAGCGTCAACACGCAGAAATGCAGGGAAGACCAGCGTGATTATCGGAATGACAAAATCACTGGGAGAGGAGTTTGGATATCTCAAGCCTTTCGGGGATCGACTGTTCTACCGAAAGAAACGTTTATGGGATTACGATGCTGCTCTCATGGCAAATATCTTTAATCTGGAAGAAAATCCGGAAGACATGAGCATGGGCTTTGAACATTCCAAAGTCAGATACATGTACGATGAGGAGTCGACAAAACAGAAACTTCTGGAAATGATTTCGGACATGGAAAGACAGAAGAACCGAATATTCATCGAAGGCGGTCAAAATCTTTCACATGGCGCATCGGTGAACCTTGATTCCATATCATTGGTAAAACACGTAAACGGAAAGTTATTGATTGTTCTGAGCGGTGACGAGGGTATGGTGATGGACGACCTTTCATTTATAACAAGATATGTAGACCTCACGAATACTGATTTCAGGGGTGTGATTATCAATAAGGTAAGTGATACCGATGATTTCAAAAGTACGTATCTTGACGATATACACAAGATGGGAGTTAATGTGATCGGGATTATACCTCATATACCTCAATTGACATACATTTCCCTACATACGCTTTTGGAGCGTCTCTTTGTCAAAGTCATTGCAGGAGAAGGTGGTCTCAACAATGTCGCGAAAAATATCTTTATCGGCGTTACGAGTGCCGATGCTGCCCACGCTGATCCTCTTTTCAAGAGAGAGAGCAAACTGGTTATAACAAGCGGAGATCGCAGCGATATGATAGTTGCTGCATTAGAGCATGATACATCATGCATTATTCTGACAAATAATATTGTACCCGCTGCAAACATTCTTGCACGAGCGTCTGAAGCCAATATTCCCCTGCTCCTTGTACCGGAAGACACATATCAGGTAGTCAGACAGATTGATGGAATTGACAATATTGTATCGAAAAACGAAGCAGACAAGATTGACTTATTACAGAAATTGGCCGAAGACTACATCGATATGGAAAAAATATGACGGGAAGGGAATCAACGGGTAAACATGGGCCCTCGTCATTGCCATGATGGCAGTGTACCTTGTAGAAACGATTATCTCAATGTCCTGAAATATCCTAACCCCGATAAACGGGATGAGTCCCACTAAGGGGGATAAATGCGGCATCGAAATTATTTTCTGCCGGAAAAACGCAGAAAACAATTTCTAACTTACTAAAATGGTTTGGGCATAAAAGTAATAACGAAGACACCGAGGGCAATCGCCCCTGTTATTTTTCTTTTTCTGTCGAGAGGTATCCAATCGTACACGACCGGTGGATGATGGATGCCGAGAAATAACAGGAGAACGAACCATACAAGCCAGCCCGACCATCCCATGACGCCAAGAAGCAAGAGGACCCCCATGAACATCTTTGCCACAATCCGCTGTTTGGAACCTAAAACTGCGTAGGCAATATGTCCTCCGTCGAGTTGTCCCACCGGGATAAGATTTAATGACGTAACCAGAAGTCCGATCCACCCTGAAAAGGCTACGGGATGAAGCATCAGACTTGCATTGTCCGGCATGGGACCATGAACCATCCAATTAAGAAGAGAAAAAAGAATACAACTGCCCAGACGTATTCCCTCCTCACCCGTATGAGAAACCACATCGGAAAGGATGAGTCCGATCACAAGAATAGGAATGGCAACAATCATTCCGGCGAAGGGTCCCGCAACTCCCACATCGAGGAGTGTCCTCCGATTCAGCATAGGAGACTTCATCTTTATGACTGCTCCGAACGTACCGATAAAGGACGGGGCCGGGATAAAGTAGGGCAAAGTCACATCAACTTGATGCTTGTTGGACATAACATAGTGCCCCAATTCATGGGTTCCCAGTATCAGCAACAATGTAAAGGAAAAGGGCATACCTCGCCATATAGAGGAGGGCTGCTCAAGAAGATTGACACCCTCCTGCAAAGCACCGGCAATCAGAGTGGTAATAACGGTTATAATAAACAGAAAAATATGAAGATACGGTAAGCTGTTCTTTTTCTTTTCAAGAGAAGCATCAGAGGAAAGCTGATCATCCATAACCCGTATACCAAAAAAAGAGGGGGATCAATATCCCCCTTTTACATGTTGCATTCTTTTCGTGTGTTATCGTGTTCAACAGATTCTAAAAGGCGAATTTCTCTTTATGCAAGAGAGCTTTTACTGAAGATTCGGGATGCCTGTATCATCATGTCGTGCAAGAGATATGTCGTTGGACATGACGTGTTGTCCGAATGATTACGTATACCACTCACACACTATCATTTTATGTTAACTCGCTCTTTGAGTTCTTTTCCGACTTTAAAGAACGGTAGTTTCTTCGGAGCAACCTGGATCGTACCGCCGGTTTTCGGATTTCGACCCGTGTAAGAACCGTAATCCCTTACAACAAAACTCCCGAACCCTCTGATTTCTATCCGTCCACCCTTTTTCAATTCGTCATTGAATCCCTTGAATATCAGGTTAACAACATCAGTGGCTTGTCTTTCAGTAAGATTTTCCTTCTTGCTTAATGCATCAATTAATTCGGATTTGTTCATATATCCCCCCTCAAATAACTCAATAATATCAATAGCTTACGCATGAACACAACGAGAGCCTTGCATAACATCTCCAAATCGCTCTATTGTTGAGAGATTTTGTGCAAAGCTCCCCTGATGATTTAACCGCATTCTCTGACTGGCGACAAAGTACATATCCAGAAAGAGCTGCAATTATTATTCATTTTACAGGTAATGTCAAGACAATTTTGAGATGTTTATGGTCCCGACAACATCAGTAACTTTTGCACCTCTCCTTTCTGTAAATATCTGAACTCCCCTTGGGGAAGATCACCGAGATGGAGATCTCCGATAGCAACTCGTATCAATCTCGTCACCGGATGGTCAAAGGCATCAAAGAATCTTCTGATTATACGATTTCTTCCTTCATGAATGGTCAGCTCAAGCCAACAACTCCTGGGATTCATCTTTTTAACGGAAACCTGAACGGGTGTAAACTCACCATCATCAAGCCTGGCTCCCTTCCTGATTATAGCTATCTCCTCACTTGAAAGAGTGCCCCTCACTTTTACCCGATATGTCTTGGTGATCTCGAATTTCGGATGCTGAATCCGGTGGGCGAAATCACCGTCATTCGTCATGAGAAGCAGTCCTTCAGAATCGTAATCAAGTCGTCCTACAGGAAATACCCGATCCGGCATATATTCAAGGAGATCCGTCACAATCGGTCGCTCCTTTGTATCTTTCAGTGTTGTCAGATATCCCCGGGGTTTGTTCATCATAAGATATACGTCGGATACATCAGTCAGTATCAATTTTCCGTTTACTTTAATCGTATCCTTGTGAATATCCGCCTTGGTTCCCAGTTGAGTTACAACCGTATCATTGACACTGACCCTGCCTTCTCTGATCATCTGTTCTGCAACCCTCCGGGATGCAATGCCGGCACGGGCCAATATCTTTTGCAAACGATCCTGCACGATGAATTCAATCCCCCAGCTCTTTCAATTCCCGCAATGTGGGTAACTCCGATAAATCCCTTAAATTAAATACTTCAAGAAATTTTTTTGTCGTACCATATATTATGGGTCGTCCCGGGACATCTTTTCGACCCACAACTCTTACTAAATTCTTTTCCAAAAGCCCTTTTAACGTGCCGCTTACATCGACACCGCGTATTTTTTCTATCTCCGCCTTCATGATCGGTTGTCTATAGGCTACCACCGCAAGGGTTTCCATTGCTGCTTGACTGAGTGTCACCGGTTTTATCCCCCGGAATTTTTTTATCCAAGGCCCGAGAGTATCCCGTGTCCTCAGTTGGTAACCACCGGCAACTTCGGCCACATACAAACCGCTCTGACGCTCATCATATTCCTGCTTAAGCTGATGAAGAACCTTCAGGATCTCCTGTTCTTCAGCATCGACGATAATTTCCCTCAGTTTCTTCACCGAAATGGGCGTCTCCGACAGAAATACTATCCCCTCTATTATCGCTTTTAGATTATCCATTTATTGTTTCACAGCAAGAAATATTCTTATTGTCCCAAAAGGCTCTGACTGATATGCCTCGATTAATCGTAACTTCACAAGCTCGAGCAGTGCCAGAAAGGTATAGATTATTTGTATTTTATCATTCAATGGTCCCAGTAATTCAGAAAAGGTAACAACTTTTTCTATCGTCAGTCTTTCCATAATTTCATTTATTTTATCGGAAAGAGACATTCTTTCGATATCGATCTCGATAAATTCATCCGATTTTATCGAAGCAATTATTGTCCTGAATGCTTCGACGAGTTCAAAGACACTCATCTCATCCAGAATACGCTCATTATCGACTTCATCCTCATGGTCGTATTCTCTTTTAAACACATCCCGCCCGAGGATGTCCCTGGTGTCAAGATTTAATGCCGCTTCTTTAAATGCCTGATATTCCAGGAGCTGCCGTGCAAGTGCCTCGCGGGGGTCTTCCTCATCCTCGGTATCATCGTGAACGGGAAGGAGCATCTTCGATTTTATATGTATCAGCGTTGCTGCCATCACCAGGTACTCACCGGCAACATCAAGATTAAGGGATTTCATAACATCAATATATTCCAGGTACTGTTCAGTTATTATGGCAATCGGAATGTTATATATATCTATTTCATTTTTCTTGATCAGATAAAGCAAAAGATCTAAAGGACCTTCAAATATATCTAACTTGATTTCATAGCCCATGATCGGTTCCCGCATGTTTCAGCCATAAGCATTCAGTCTTCAGGCTCGAATAAAAATACATAAAAATGGACAAAATAAAGATATATAGTTGAACGATCTTTTTACGTAGTCGTCCCTGAGGGCTCTTATATTCTTATGGCATCTCTCACTTCTTCCATTGTAGTCCTTGCTATTGTTGCAGCTTTCGCATTACCGTCAGCGATTATTCTATCGACTTCATCGAGGTGGCTTCGATAATAATCCTGACGGTCATGAATCGGTCTCATTCCCTCAAGAATACGGACAGCAAGTCGTTTCTTGCATGCAACACACCCGACAGCCGCTTTTCTACAATCGTCTGATATTTCGTCGACCTCGGTTTGAGGTAAATAGATCTGATGGAAGGTGAATACGTTGCATATTTCCGGCCGTCCCGGATCGGTCTTCCTCATCCTCTGGGGATCCGTAAACATTGCTTCAACTTTCTTCTTCAGGACATCTCCCCTATCGGTCAGATAGATGGAATTGTCGTAGGACTTACTCATCTTTCTTCCGTCAATACCGAGAAGCTTCGGCACTTCGGCCAGAAGGGGTTCGGGAATGGGAAATATTTCTCTATAAAGAAAATTGAACCTTCTCGCTATTTCACGAGTTAACTCAACATGTGGCAGTTGATCAACACCAACGGGCACTCCATAGGCCTTGTACATTATGATATCTGCGGCCTGAAGGACGGGATACCCCAGAAAACCGAAGGTGGAAAGATCCTTATCAGCCAATTCCGTTTTCATCTCTTTATAGGTCGGATTCCTTTCCAACCACGAAAGGGGCGTTATCATGGAAAGCAGTGTAAAGAGTTCGGCATGTTCTTTAATTCTGGACTGAACAAAGAGGGTGCTCACAGCCGGTTCCAGACCGACACTGAGCCAATCAATGATCATATCCCTGCCATTCTCTTTTATAAGACTCGTATCGTTGTAGTCACTGGTCAACGCATGCCAATCGGCAACAAAATAAAAGCAGTCATAGCTGCCGTCGTTTTGCAATGTCACCCAGTTTTGTAATGCTCCATGCAGGTTTCCTAAATGGAGTTTGCCTGTGGGACGCATCCCACTCAGTATTCTCTTTTTCTTCACTCTATATCTCCGTTATCTCTATGATGATTGCGCCGATGTATAGCAAAAAAGGTTCCATCCTGTCAATTCCAAGAAATAAGAATATTCGCAAACTGATACAGGAACTATCGTGAGAAAACAACAGGTGTGCGGTTAAACCGGTACCGGTAAAAAGATAAAAAAAACCTCCGACTTTGTGCGACATGTCGGAGGTCTTTTTAATGAATTATTTTACTTTATCAGTAAGTGCTTTTCCAGGCCTGAATTTCACTACTTTTTTAGCTTTGATTTTTATTTTATCTCCTGTCTGAGGATTTCTGCCGGTTCTTGCTTTTCGTTTTGTGACAGAAAATGTTCCAAAGCCTACCAATCCTAATTTTCCATTCTTCTTAAGTTCGGTAGCTACCGTTTTGATATAAGTGTCTAACGCCTTTGCCGCTGCCGCCTTCGAAATGCCCGCACCGTCAGCCATCACTGCGACCAATTCAGCCTTTGTCATAACTAAACGCCCCCCTTTCATTTCTTTTTTTATAGTTTGACAAAAAAGCATTTTTAGCACCACAACATGCTCCGTCATAACCCCCCCATCCATAAATGATTGTGTGAAACATAATAGATGTACTCGGCAGTGTCAGGTACTATAAAATCAACGTTAAAAAAGTATAATGTTAAAGAACTCACCAGTCCACTTTACTATTTATTGCGAAAATATCTAACATAAAGAAAACCAACAATCAAGGAAAATTCCAATAAAATCTTGGCATGGCTGTCTTTTTCTCAATTTCACTTTCTGCCATTTGACAAAAATTTCTCTTTTTATTAGGTGCGTCAGACAGCGTAAATAGCATTACGCCATATCGAATGGCATTAAACATTCCACCTATGACAGGAAAACTGTCATTCATAACAAAGAGATACGGCTGGATCAAATCGTCACAGCCGCCGTTTCATAGTGTCGGAATCCTTCCATATTGTTCTGACTCTGGCTTCTGACTCCTGTATTATCTCCTCTTCTTCACCAGAAAATACAACTCCCCATCTTCCTTGAGGTGGCCCGCCATAACCTCG
>JAFGQS010000014.1 GCA_016935565.1 Deltaproteobacteria bacterium | reverse complement strand
TTCTTCTATGGCCGATGCCGATTCGGCTGCTCCTTCGGCGAGAGACTGGCTCGCCGCTGCTATCTGACCCGAACCCGTTGTTACCTGATCCGCCGCCTCATTCAACATGCCAACGGCACGGTTAATCGGCCTGGTTATACCACGGGCAAACCATAAAACTGCCAATATCGTTACCAGCAATAAAACGCTACCGATAATCAGCAGGAAGTTGCGAATAGAATGAACCGGAGCCAGAAATTCATCGGTATTCTGTGTTGCAATAACAGTCCATCCGCTCAATTTTACCGGTGTAAACGCAGCGATCTTATCGACACCACCAAAAACATAGGATTCGACACCGGTCTGGTGTGCCAATGTTTTATTCGTAATGGATTCCATTCCTTTCAATTTCTTCATATCTGTTTTCAGGATATGCTTTTTGACGGGATGAGCGATAACCACACCCTGTTCGTTTACCATATAAACATATCCTGTATCACCAATCTTGATATTGGTAATCTTATCAGCAAAAAAATCCGTTTTGAGGATAACAGCGAGAGTACCGACACATTCTCCCGATCTGGATGAGACGGGAGTGCATATGGGGACAACTGCCTTACCGGTCTTTTTTGATATTACCGGATTTCCGATGTTAATTTTTCCGCTTTTTGCGACCTGAAAATACTCGCGATCCGCCACAGATATTCCCTTGTACCCACCGCCTACACCATCTGCATATATCTTACCATCGGCATCCGTTACGAATATTACCTCATAATCACGGCCAATGCTTTTCATTGCAGTTGCAAGTTTCAAGTCGAGCTGTGCAATGTCTTCCGCCGCGTCTTTTATACCCTCTTGCGTAACCTTTGTACCTGTTCGAATCGTTGCATTTCCAACGGACAAATCGGTCGTGATTTTCATTTCCTCCTGAAGCACCAATTCCACCATATTGGAAACATCATGTACAATGTTCATTGCCTGTTCCTTTGAAATTTTTTCCAGGGAATCTGATGCTTTCATTACAGAGAATAAACCAACCACAACAAGGGGGATTACAACGGCAATAATCCCTCCGGTAACAAGTTTGAAGCCAAGTGATCTCTTCTTCATAGATGTCTTCCTCCTCCATTATATTTACATGTTCATTTTCTTCTTATCGATATGGTCAAGAATATTTCTCAGATGATTGTCAGCAAAGGGCTTTATCATATAGAATAGAATACCCTGTTTTCTGACCTCTTTTTCAAGGTCTCGTGAATTATAGCCGGTCATGGTAATAACTCCGATATCGGGCTGTTTCGTTTTAAATTGTGAAATAAGTTCATGACCCTTGCAGTCCGGTAAAAAAATATCGAGGAGAACAAGATCGAAGCTTTCGTTTTCAATTTTCTTCAGTGCAAGCTCACCTGTTTCTGCACTTTCAGTTCTGTATCCCCAGCTCGCAACAGCATCCGAAATCGATGATGATGACGCTACGTCATCTTCAACAATAAGAACTTTCATACATGTCCTTTCCGGTTTCTTTGTAGGGAAATGAAGGCAAACACCGTGCCAGTACAGAGGCTCCGGTTTAACACATTGATTTATCGGCAAAACATTTGCCTCGCAGAAAAAAGCTCTCTGAACGGTCTTTTCAGGAATGCTTCAGAGTTGATACACAGGAAGGCAAAAATGAATATATCATCCTGGAACAATGGAACAATTCGATATGTATCGACGGTGATACAGTATGCATCCGCCCCGGGTCATTTTCAATATGATTATATCAGTTCGTGGTTTTTCATCTTTCTGAACAGGGTATTCCTTGAAATTCCTAATACCGAAGCCGCTTTATTTCGATGCCACTGACACTGGTCCAGTGTTTTCATAATAAGACTCCTTTCATAGTTTTCTATAGCGGAATTAAGATCGGACATATTGATCGGTTCTTTTTCTCTATCACTGAAAATGTTGTTCTCGACCGGACTGACGGAAATAGAGGGCATAAAATCAAGGGTTCCGATAGTAAGATACCGGTGCAATACATTCTGAAGTTCTCTGACATTGCCGGGCCAGTCGTATTTATACAGAGCATCCATGATTTTTCCAGGAATTGCCGTTGTACTGTTTTCCTTGCCATACAATTTCAGAAAATGTTCAATGAGTAATGGAATATCTTCCCTTCGAGCCCTCAAAGCGGGAACTCTGATGGGAATAATGTGTATGCGATAAAACAAATCCTCCCGCATCATGCCCTTTCGGACCTGATCCATAAGGTCTCTATTCGTTGCAGCTATGATGCGAATATTTGATTTCCGTACTTGTGTGCTGCCAAGGGGTGTATATCCCCCCCCTTCTACGGCACGGAGAAGCTTCACCTGGATATTCAAACCCAGTTCACCGATCTCATCGAGAAAGAGGCTCCCCCCTTCTGCAATATCCAGGTAACCATGCTTATCCATATGCGCTCCCGTAAAGGCCCCTTTTTTATGTCCGAAAAATTCACTTTCGAGCAGATTTTCCGGAATGGCCCCACAGTTGACCGGAACAAATTCACTATCGTTACGGTCACTCATATCATGGATGGCGTGGGCCACCAGTTCCTTACCGGTACCTGACTCCCCATAGATAATGACATTTGCATCCGATGCGGCAGCCCTGTGGATAATTTCGTAAACTGCCTGCATGGCCGGGCTTTTCCCGATGATCCGGCCTAACCGGTACCGATCTTTGATGGAAGTTCTCAGGCGAATGTTCTCCTTTTGAAGGCGGTCTCTTTCTTCTTCTTCAAACAGTTCATGAAGTTTTCTCTCGGTAACATCTCTAAAATTGGATAGAATAACCTGTGCACCGTCCCATTGAATAATATTGTGATATCCCTCCGCCCAGAATTCACGATTATCCACCGTCCGGCATTTAACCTGGAACATGCTGTGAGTATTAATCCCGTTTTCGAGACCTTCCATCAGTTCGACAAACCCTTTCCGATACTCATCAACGACCAGGTCAAGCGTGCTTTTTCCAATGATATCTTGTGACGGAGCAATACCGAACATGGAGACAAAGGACTGGTTTACAAAAAGTAATTTTCCGTTCCTGGTAAGCGCAACGCCATCGGCTACATGCTCAGTCAATATACGATATCGTTCTTCACTTTCCCTCAGTGCTTTTTCTTTTCTTTTCCGTTCGGTAATATCCCGAACAACGGCCTGAACAGAAGCTTCTCCTTTATATGTCATCGGAGTTGCCGCCATCTCAACATCAATGGTTTCTCCATCAAGCCGAATGAGCCTTGTCTCGGTAAGGGGAAACCCGATCTTTTTGTCTGTCAACCGCGCCAGGAGTTTCTTGCCACCAACGTGAAAATCAGGGTATAAAAATGTAAAAAAAGACTTCCCGACAATATCGTCCGGACTTTTCGCGGCCATAAGTTTCACCGCCGCATCGTTAACAAAAACAAACACACCCTCACTATTGGTAACTCCTATGGCATCGGGAGAGAGGTCAACAAGCTGACGGTACCGTTCTTCACTTTCCCGAATCGTCTTTTCTTTTTGTTTTCTATCGGTAATATCTCTGAGAATCGCAGTGGCTACATGGGTTGTGCCCATCTTTCGTGACGAAACCGATAGTTCAAGGGGAAACTCGGAACCATCTCTTCTTAAACCGTAAAGCTCAAAGGTTTTGAAAACAACCAGTCCGGTACCATTCTTGCTGAATTCAGCAAACCCGTCTTCTTTTACATTTCTATATCGCCCGGGAACAATCTTTAACAAAGATTGCCCCATAATTTCCTGTTCAGCATATCCGAATAATTTTTCAGCTCCGGGATTCCACAAAATTATCTTCATATCCGAATCGACGGAGATGACACCATCAACGGTGGTATTGACAAGCTCTCGATATTTTTCATCACTCAGACGTAAACTTTCCTCCGCCTGCTTGTATTTGCTGATATCCCTTAATACACCTCGCAGACCGACGACTTGATTTTCATCAATGACTGGTCGAACGGAGATTTGAGCCCACTTATGGTCGCCTGTCGCTGTTATTATCCGAAACTCTTTGCCCGGCTCCCATACATGGTCGGACAATATGTCCTGATACTCATCGATGAGTCTCTGCCGGTCATCGCTATGTATAAAAACCGCAAAGTTGTTATTTATGATTTCTTCGGGGACGTATCCGGCAATTTCCTGAACTGACGGGCTGATATATGTGACTATCCCGTCTCTGTCGAGTTCATAAATCACATCATTGATATCCTCGACAAGTTGACGGTATTTGCTTTCCGATGCCCGGAGGGCTTCATTCGCTAATTTAAGATCGGTTACATCACGTATCGTTTCAACGGCACCGATCACGTTTCCATTTTTATCATACAACGGAGATGCCTTTGCCCAGAGGTAAGCCCCCTGTCCGTTATAGACTGAAGGACTATACGACTCGGCATAGATAACATCTCCCTTTCTATCAAAATACTTATAAAAAGATTCCGCCTCTTTATGATCGGAAAGAACGAGATCAATAAGCAATGGTCTCTGTTCTTTATAAAAAAAGACGGCTACTGTATTATATTTCGTGCCGATAACGTTCCATTTCGGAATGCCCGTAATTTCTTCCATGGCTTTATTCCAGGCAATTACTTCTCCACCACAATCGATAGCGAAAGTGGCATCGGGAAGAAATTCAACAATATCAAGAAATACTTCACAGTCGCTTAGAACATTATTTTTTACACGTGTGCACATACCGGCTTCTCTCTTGGTTATCTTGTGTAATCTAACGCTTTAAAATATCCTTTTTGTCTCACGGTACGGGTCGTTGCCGAAAGCCGGAAACAACCCTCTGGCTCTACTTTCTATCAATTTCCGTGCCAGTTTCTATCATCGGCAAATACAAAGCATTAAAGCATGTTACATTTTTCAGTAAGGATCCCTACCGTCGTTTTGTCGGTAGATTGTCATTGAATTGACGCTGTGGTATCTATCCGACACACTGTCATGCAACGAAACAATGAACAGTGATCTGCGGAAATTTATTCTTCAGAACGGCAGACATTGAGATATGCTCGCCATCGGCAAACCTGAGAATGGGTACAAAACGAAGAAGAGAGCGGGCGGAATTCAGATTAACGCCCCCTGCTTCCATGATATACTCCATATCATTTTTCTGTGCTGCGAACGGGGCAGTTGCGAATGTTTAACAGCCGGAAGTGGCCAATTCCATTGTATGACATGAGCAGCAAAGCGAAATAATTCTGAACAAAACAGTGTATCAATAACCTCAAGCAACTATCGTGGACAGATTAATAAGATTCTTGACAGTTCAATAAAATTTCTATAATCATTAATTGATAATTCATCAGAACCTGACCCTGTAAAAGGGACCATATATTGATTTTTTTCCTTGAAACCACTGGATCGTTCTTTAAACAGTCAGATGGCTGCAGACCCTGAAAAACTGTGATGATGATCTTCGGTACAATGTATCATTCATTTTACGATCATTGTTAGTTGATATTCATGTTCGGAAACCACTATTTACTGTGTTAGTTATGAACTCTATGCATAATTCGTTAATTAAAAAAGGAACGTCGCTCAAAAATGACCCTGTCACAAGGGGAGGGGTCATAACTGCAATTATATAGTTCATCACTCAAACAGCCCGCTTATGTATGTCGAACCGGATTCTGAAATAGCAGAAGCGGACAGATTGAGATTATACGGATTCTTAACGGAAAAGTTGCTGATGACGAGCAGCTTCAAAGCAGGGGTAGTTTGGGGCATGTATTCCAATACGGATATACCTTCTTGGGCTCATTATCTGGAAAGCCCCGATGCTCGATTCCAGTTAAAATTACCGCCACGTCAACAAAAGATATCTGTTCACGAGGGAGATTGCTTTCCTTTTTCAACAATGCGAGACTCGGATTCGCTCGCTACGATCATTGAGGCTTCTATCGTCAGCGATGCAGGATCCGGCATTAAGAATATTTTTATCCTCATCCAAAAAGATGACTACCACATCACTACGGGCGAATCATGGCCTGCCAATAACCGGGATATTGATCAGGCATGGCAAAAATTGTTTACCTATCTTGGAAATTCGAACCAAAAAGATTCAGTTGTTATCTTCAAGGATCAAGTCGACGATAACGGCCGGTTCCTGCAATGGTCTCCCTTATTCTATTGCCAATACAGACAAATATTTTTTCAGCCGCCATGCCCTCTTTGCGGATTTCCACTGAAAATGTGCGATGATGATGCTCTGCTGATTCGTATGTGTCTCAAACCTTACGGAACCTCTCTTTCGCGATATCTGTTTTGCCCGCACTGTAACGATACAGTGAACATATCCCATTTTTATGTACGTACGCGAGATCCATCAGATCTGCCGACATTACAAGACCAGCATGATCTGATCAAAGGATTCGGCCGACTGGTACAAGACGGCAACGGACAGACGAATATTCCGTGCCGTGACTGCACCAGTTTTCAGGAATGCTACCACGGGGAGCATCTGTCCGATTCGAGAATCGTTGCCGTTTCTTTCTATCCGTTTTTCACGATAGCTGTCGATGCTCCAACCATGCACGTTTTCGATTTTCTACCACTGATGGCAGGAGCCGATCCTGATGATGTGGCCAACCGGCTTCAGGCTGAAGATCAATGGAGCACATTGAAACATATAAAGAATTTCAATGTGCATGATTCACAGAACTCATTATTTTTTTTCAACAAAGACCAAAAACATTTCCTTGAAGTTTTGTATTTAAAACTCTGTCTATTGGGACAACTGGCACAACTTGTGTTTGAGGGGAT
>JAFGQS010000013.1 GCA_016935565.1 Deltaproteobacteria bacterium | reverse complement strand
GATGAAGTGACATGAAAAGGTTACTTTCAGGGAGTGATTTGTTATGAAAATCAAGAACATGTTATTAAAAGATGGCTTTACCCTTTCATTTGAGGTCTTTCCGCCGAAACGTGAAGGAAGTCTTGAAAGTCTGTACCTCACAATTCAAAACCTGGTAACATTGGAACCTCATTTCATCTCAGTAACCTACGGTGCGGGAGGAAGCACAAGAGACAAAACCGTCAAAATCGCATCGACAATAAAGAATGAAGTCGGAACGGAGGTTCTTGCACATCTGACCTGTGTTCAGGCAACACGAGAGGATATTGTCGGAGTTCTCAATGATCTTAAAAATGAAAACATTGAAAACGTTCTCGCCCTGCGGGGCGATCCACCTCAGGAAGAAAAAGTCTTCATCAAGACTGCCGGTGGATTCGGCTATGCCAACGAACTGGTTGAATTCATCAAAGCACATGATAACTTTTCCATTGGTGTCGCCGGTTATCCCGAGGGGCACATCGAAGCACCGGACCTCGATACCGATATTGCAAATCTGAAACGTAAAGTGGACGCCGGTGCTGATTTTATTATCACCCAGCTTTTTTTCAATAATGATGATTTTTATCGATTTCGTGACCGGGCTACAGCGCAGAAGATTGCTGTACCGATCATTGCCGGTATCTTCCCGATTTTCAACTATAAACAGATAGCGAAAATGGTGGCACTCAGCGGTGCGAAAATACCATCCAGGTTTCATGACAAAATTTACAAGATAAGCGATAAAAACGAGGAAGTAGAGAAATACGGCATTGAATATGCCATAGTACAGAGTGAACACCTTCTGGGAAATGACGTGTCGGGTCTCCATTTTTACTGTATGAACAAAAGCGATCACATCAGTCAGATCGTACGGGATCTCTCTTTGCCCACACAAAAAAATGTTACCACTCCTGAATAATATTGATTATTCATGTGACTCGTAGTAATGGTCACCATGACAGTACAAGAGCGGGCGATTAGCTCAGTTGGATAGAGCGTTGGCCTCCGGAGCCAGAGGTCCTGGGTTCGAGCCCCAGATCGTCCGCCATTTAATATCAAAGGGGTTAAGCATAGTCTTAACCCCTTTGTTTGTTTCAGCAACAAAGCTACCCCACACTAAACACCACAGGCTATGCTTTTTTTCACCATTTCGATGATTCTGAAACTATTAAACGAATATTATGAATCAACGGTACATTATTTTCTGAAGAGATTTGACACCTATACGTAACATGAGTCATATAATGTATGAATGACATATCGTCATTGTCTGTCTCGATTTTCTATTGTCGACAACTTATAACTTTTTTCTCACGGCCTTCGAGAAAACAGAAATAAGAAATAAAGAATATCAAATTATTTGATTTTGCGATCAACATCCGGTAAGTTGCTTTCATCAGTAAGATACTTCCTTTACACACTATCATCTTCAAGATATTATAAAGATACCGCATCACCTTACACAGTATGCAAGCGTGAAGTAACAACGGCAGACTCTTATGGGCGATCGAACGATATGGAAAGCAAAATTGTCTCGGCACTTAATCTGACATATAACCCTGTCGCGCTTATCTGGTCCGATGATAGACCGAAAGACGCACTCCAGTTTAAGAAAGGACGGTGGGGATGCGTCATGGCTCTCTTTGCAAACGCAGCAAAAGGTCGGACAGCTGTATTTGACCGAGAGACCTTCGGCTGCTGGGGCGGAGGGGTTGGACTGGGATTCGGAAACCAGTACCTGAAAGTTCCCGGCGGCATTGAAGGATTTTACGATTTTTTATCGACAGGCAATGATAAATGGGGAAACAATAAGATCGCCGAAAGAATCTGTACCATGGTGGGCAATCATTTTATGGATGAATTTCGTCACGGTGAACGATACTTAAAATCACCGGAGATTGTAAAAGAATTTGTTGATGCTCTGCCGATCACCGACATTCCTGCAGAGTATGTTATCTTTAAACCACTCAAGGATGTGAATGCAGAACAGGAAGAACCTGTTGTCATCATCTTTCTTGCCAATCCCGATCAGCTCTCTGCGATGGTCGTCCTGGCAAATTACGGCAGGAAAAATTTTGAAAGTGTCAGTATTCCCTTTGCGGCAGGTTGCCAGACCATCGGCATCATACCGTATCGAGAGGTACGGTCTGACAACCCGAGGGCCGTGATAGGCCTGACCGATCTATCCGCGCGTAACAATGTAAGACGCCAGTTGGGCAAGGATCTGTTCACCTTTGCTGTCCCCCTGAAGATGTTTCACGAAATGGAAGAAAATGTGGAAGGAAGTTTCCTGGAAAGAAAAACATGGAAAGCCTTAACGGAATCGTAATGAGAACGACACCGGAAAGGGGGCTATTGAGGTAGTACCCATGATCCGTCAGTGCAGCGAAAACGATTTTGAAACAATCTATGCCATCATCAATGATGCATCTGCTGCTTACCGCGGAGTCATTCCAGAAGACCGGTTGAAAGTTCCGTACATGTCCCGGGACGAACTCCGCCATGAAATTGATGATGGTGTAACATTCTGGGGATATGAAGATGCCGGCGAACTCCTCGGTATCATGGGCATTCAGACTGTTCAGGATGTAACGCTCATCAGACATGCCTACGTGCGCCCGGCCAGGCAGCAGGCAGGCATCGGCGGGAAACTGCTTACCGAACTTCGCCAAAAAGCAACGGGTCCTCTCTTCATCGGAACCTGGGCCGATGCGTTCTGGGCTACACGGTTCTATGAAAAGCACGGGTTTCGGTTGGTCTCCCCGGAAGAAAAAAACAGGCTGTTGAAAAAATACTGGACCATACCGGAACGTCAGGTCGAAACCTCCGTCGTTCTGGCTGAATCTGATGCACCGATTTGATTATGCGTAATCACGTGTACTCTCTATCATGACCACAAAGGAAACAGATGATGGACAAACTGGATGTACTATTTCAAATAAAATTAGCTGCACCGCCCGTTGAAACCCTATTAATGAGCCCCGATGCGATAGAGGTCGAAAAAGCAAAATTGAAACTGAAAGAACTGGCGGAACGACTTCATCGCGAATACGGGGAGTTTATGTCATCGGAACAGTTCGAGTGGGCCAAGGATGATTTCGATTACTTTACGTTTCTCCTCGAAGAAGCTGTTGCCCATTATAAAAAGTTGCTTACTCAGGATAAAGAATTCTGAGACTCGACGGCAGGGGTGAACTCTCTAAAAGTCTCATCAAAATCCCCCTGTGTCCCCCTTTAACAAAGGGGGATTAAATGGAATACCATTGACTTCAGCCCCCCTGTGTCCCCCTTTAACAAAGGGAGATTAAATGGAATACCATTGACTTCAGCCCTCCTGAGTTCCCCGAATTCAAAGGTTGAAGCTCTCGCGGTATCAACGTTGATTGTACATGAGAAAGTATAATCCGGTGAAGTCTTTCGTCTTTCCGCCGTAATGGCAAATGCCGCCACACTTCCGGGCATTTGATCACGACCACCGCTGCAATTCTATAATGTTTCCCTCGGGATCCGACACATAGGCGAATGTAATATCACCGGCACCGGTAATCGTTAGCGATACAACCGCGCCCACGGTTCCGCCGCCTGCTGTGATAACCGCATCACGAATTTTTTCAACGTCATCAACGGCAAAGGCGATGTGGGCGAAACCGGGGCTATTAACTGCAATTCCCCGACGGTTCTCTTCGGGTTTATACTGGAATACCTCAAGGGTGGGCCCTTCATCACCATATCCCGGGAGTCGTAAGTGAACGCCCCGGATCTCCGCTCCGGGAACGCCGGTTGCATCCTCAAGCCATTGACCTCGAAGATCCCTTTCAGGAGGTATCCGTTGACACCCGAACACGCGTTCGTAGAAATCGGCGAGTCGCTTCCAGTCATGGGCGATAAGGTTCGTATGGACAAATCTGACATTCATCGTACACCTCTTCTCTCCGACATAGCAATAACAACACAACCAGCGTCAACTGTCATCACGCCAGGTGCGAGTAAAATTCTCCGGGGGTGAGTTCACGGAAATCTCTTTTCGAAACGAGGCTTTTTCTGATGTCGAGACAGAGATGGCATCTCGATACATATCCGTCGGGAGACTCCTCGTAGCCATAATCCCCGGCAAAATGAAACAACCCCTGCACATCATCCGATATGAGAAAGTTCAGAACCGGGCGTTCCTCCAAATCTATCCCCTCGTTTATAAGATGATCGATATCCCGCCATGTGCCCAGTGAAATTCCACCGCAATAGCCCGGCATAATATTTCCGTAGTTGTCAAAATGGTTATGCCATTCTCTCAGGAATGGCGGCCTGCATGGTTCGTCAAAAAAACTCCGGGCTGGGAATCGGGGATAAAACATTGTTAACCGGCAGGCGGCACGCCCCGTCAGGAACAGTTCAACTTTTTCAGTCAGGTCTTCTCCTCTCGTGAGTTCCATGTAATCTTCAAGTGAAATTTTTTCACTGATGCCGAGATGCCGGAACTGATGGTAGTATTCCGTCTGATATACCATGACATTACTGCCGAAGAGTTCGAAACTGATCCTGATACACCGTTCCGTCCGCTCAAAGGGAACGTATTCGGCATAAAAAGGGTTCACCGAGATGAGAATCCCCCTGAGTCCTTTCTCTTTGAGAAGGTGCAGCTTTTCTCCGGTCACCCTGTCGCTCCAGCACCAGAAGCAGTTTGTCTCGACAAAGGTCGAGGGAATCTTCAGTTCATGGGCGATCTCAACCGCCCTGACCAGAAGGTCAAAATTCAGGAACGGCTCACCACCGGTAAAATGAAGGCCATAGTTTAAACTGACTGAATTCCGTCCCCGGGGACTCGGCTGTATTTTTTCGCCGAGCAGCGACAAACACGCTTCCATATCCTGTTCCGAAATCCAGTCGGCTTTCCAGTCCGGTGAACATGCGTACATACAGTGGCCGGCACCTGGCGGAACATTCGTATGACAGGAGCAGTCCTCCCGAGATCGGCTGCGGTATCCTGATTCGCTTCATTCGTTCCCTTGATTGGATCATGGCGGAAAATCGGAAATATTAGTTTATTTCAGTATTGTCCGATGAGGAAATTGCACATAAACCACTATCATATTACGGCCTCAATAAAAGAACAAAATCCCCCTTCTTGGTCCCCCTTTAGAAAAGGGGGAAACCATGAGATCCTCCCCGTTGTTAAATGGGAGTTAGGGCCCGGACAATACTGAGCTTATTTATCCAACCTGACGGAATTCCATTCTCTTATTGGCTACTTTCGGAAAAGAGCACATCACCTTCCCCGTACACGGCCAGAGGATAATTCACAAGATCGAACGGGTCTCCGTTCCAGCAAATAAACGAGGCCCATTTTCCCTTCCGGAGCGTTCCGAGAACATCACCGATACCGATGATCTCCGCATTCTTCCGTGATACAAGCTCTATCGCCTCCTGCCTGGAATATCCCGCCCGGATGAACCACCGGGTCTGCAGAAACAGATTCCTGGCCGGTGTAACGGGATGATCCGTCATCAGACCGCACACAACCCGCGATTCCAGGAGGTGCCGGATGTTTCGCCAGCTTTCGTGTTTGAGTTCCACCTTGTAAGCAAATGCGTCAATCGGCCCATAGACGACGGGTATGTTTCGCCTTTTCAAATCTCGTAAGATCTCCGGACTGTGTACATCCATTGCATGCTCAACCGTTACATCAAGATCAAATTCATCAACGATTCGAAGGAGTGCCGCGATATCGTCAATCTTGTGGACGTGAACCCGGAGGCGCTCTTTCCGTTCCAGGATGTCCTTTAAGAGGGCTTCTTCCGCCGTAAAGGATATTTCATCTTTTTTCCTGCCCTTTGCCCTGTTGTATTTTTCAATCTTCTGCTGAATCTCATGGAGTTTGCTTCTCAGAAGCGATACCGCCCCCATGCGGGTCGATGGCCGCTTTCCTTTCCAATGAACCGTTGACATGGGATTGTAACCGAAGGCGGCCTTTATACCTGCACGGGCGATGAGAGCATCGGTACTGTTCCTGGTGTAATGCCGGATGACCGCCGAGTTCCCGCCGATAATATTCCCGCTTCCCGGCACCACACAGGAATAAAGCACCCCCATCTCAACCGCATCCTGAAATGCTGCATCGTCCATGTGAATCGAATCGAGGGAGTCGGAAAGCGTAAGAATCGAATCGATCTGTTCGTTTGCTTCCGCTTCACTTACGGGTTCACCCGCCCTGTGCATACCGATGTGGCTGTGAGGGTCGATAAAAGCGGGGGTCAGAACGGCATATTCTCCCATGACCGTGCCCTTCTTCTTTTTGGATATTCCGGTGATCGTCTTGTCTTTAAACAACAGGAATGAATCATGAACAACCGATCTGCCCGTATACATCGTTTTCGCAAAGACAGCTTTCATACTGTTGCCTCCATGTATGGCTATTCTCTCAAGAGATCATTGAACACAAAGGTTCGCTTCAGCGATATATATCTTTTCTATGTCCGACTTTTACAACCCAAACCGTAAGTTCATTATCTTGTATTGAATAGACAATACGATATTTTCCCTGCCGGATACGGTAGAGTTCCCGACCAGTGAGTTTTTCACAACCCGGCGGACGAGGATCATTTCCAAGTGTTTTAATCCTTGATAGTATTTTTTTTATATCGTTTTTAGGAATTTTGCTTAAATCTTTCCAAACCGATTCTTTGAAAAAAATTTCATATTCGGCCATCTTTTTTTAACCTCTTGACCATTTCATCATAGCTGATCAGGGGTTCATCAGCCCTCTCATCAAACGCTAATAGATCCTCCGCATCCTCTGCGAGAGCTTCCCTGACGGCCTGATTTACAAGTTCAGAAATTGATTTGGACGTTTCTATGGATTTTAATTTCAATGCCTTATGTATAACAGGATCAAAATATACCGTGGCACGTTTTGCGGATGTTGGCATAATATCACCTCCCATTCTTGAACGACACTATAACGCTTTGACGTCAGGACGTCAAATATTCATTCAAAGCAAGCGGCCAAGATGAGCAGAACCCCGGTGAAAAGAAAGTGGCGTCAGGATTGTCGTTGACACATTGCAGTCATCGTTGTATATCGCTGATAACAAGTTTTATCTTCCCCATCTTTTGAGGATCGCGTTCGATATGATCGATAAATTTGATATGAATGTTCGGACATATTACCTGAAACATTTCGAGCTCCTGGCGCATCCTGTTTTTAAATAGCAAACCCGTCTCTTCTCGCTTCGATCTTTCCGACAGTACAAAACGAAAATGAAGTCCATCGTCTCTGTGGATTATCTGGTACTCTATGATATCTCTGAACAATGCTATAACTCCGTGAAACACGAACGGCGGTATCGCAACGCTTGTATCCTTCAGTCCCTCAAGATAGAGAATGTCATCATTTCTTCCTTCTATTGAGACGATTCGCTGAAAGGGGCACCCGCAGGGACAGGTTTCGGAAGAAATCGTTACCATATCCGAGATTTCATAGCGAATGACAGGCTGTGTATATTGATACAGATTGGTAAATAAGATTTTCATTCCCGGTGAGCCGTCCGGCACCGGTTTATTCTTCTCATCGACAACCTCGACGATGCCAAGATCTTCGAAAATATGGATACCGTTATGATACCTGCATTCTATACCGAGGATACCTTCCGTCGTACTGTAAGACTTGAACGGGATAACATTCCATGCCTTTTGTATGGTCTTTCTCATGGTGTCGGTCAGTAATTCGGCACTTGTTATAATCACCTTCGGCTGGATCCGTAAGCGACGGGCCTTCCGCTCGACGGCAAGAAGGGATGCCACCGATGAATAGGTATGGAGATATTCAGGCTGGAAGGCATTCAAATCCCGAACAAGATCGTCAATACGCCAGCTCGCTTCCAGACGACGGTAATCATGAAAACCAAAATCCATACTAACGGCACGACGATAACTCAGGTGTAACGGACTGTTTGCTCCGATGGAGGCTATTCTCATACGTTTGAGCGGCGATAGCCCCATCATTGAAGTTGCCCGGTTTATGCTTGCTAAAATATGAATCCATGCTTCCCGGTCGAAAATAAAAACCCCTTTTAATCCCGTGCTCCCCGATGTTGTGAGAACGCGATATTCTCCCATGTAGTAGTCGTCACGTGAAAGATTATCCATATAATCATACAGGTGACCGAGCTTTAAACGGGCATCCGTGACAACACGATCGAAGTTATCCATAACCGTTCGTTTATCGATGACGGGCAATGTTTCGATTGCTACCGGCCCATCCATCGGAACAGACCGATACAGTTTCTTATAGAAGGGAGAGTGTTTGACGGCATGTCTGACTATAGAATCAAGTTGCCGCTGCTGAAAGCGTATTAATTCCGTCCGCGTCCATCGTTCCCGGACGGCAAATTCTTCCGCCAGATCCCTGGCACGCCGGGCATCTTCCATTCGTTTCCTGTTATAGTCGTCTTCCATGGCTTTTCCTTTTGCACTCATCGAAATAATACATGATAATATGTTTTATTCATCTCATGTATCCACGTTACCATTTTTCTGATTAATTTTGAATTGCGAGAATTTTTATAATGGTAAATGTTTTGATGTACTGCGACATTACATAATAAATGACTAATCACGATGTCATGAGATCCAGACATTATCACACTTTATTACAGTGGGGCAGGAATTTTCTCTCAATATTGCATTAAAATCCCCCTGTATCCCCCTTTAAAAAAGGGGGATAAAAAGGAAGGCCATTGATCGCAGCCCCCGTTTCAACTTTTAAAAAAGGGGGATGGAAAGGAAGGCCATTGATTGTAGCCCCTGTGTCAACCTTTAAAAAAATGATGAAAAGGTTTTCTTTTATTTGATTGAATGAACGTAATTCAACGACTGAAAAATCGATGGAACGAGGACGGCGGATACGCCGAAGTACTGCATATTGCCTTTCCACTCATCATCAGTACCGGCACATGGTCCGTCCAGCATTTCGTGGATCG
>JAFGQS010000118.1 GCA_016935565.1 Deltaproteobacteria bacterium | reverse complement strand
TCCTGGCACAGCTGGTCGCCCAACAGCCGGTGGCTGGTGTTCAGTTCCAAGACAAACACCCCCTATACGGAGTTGTTTATCACCCATATCGACGAAAACGGCTACGACAGCCCCCCGGTACTTCTCTCACGGTTCGGTGCTGAGGATCTGGCATGCGTCGCCCCGGAGTTTGTCAATCTGGAACCGGGAGCGATCAGAACGATTCAGGTAGTCGGTAAATAAAGAAACCTCGGGGGCTGTTAAGATTCAGAAGCCTCCACACTCGATAGTCGTGTTAAAAAATGTATCCTCTGGCTGCTAATGAAAAAACAATGAGGAACGCTAAAGCTTCCTTTGAATTCATCTTGCTATCAGGAGTGATGGCAGCGAGCAAAATGAGAACGACTGCCGTTACGTCAGGAACCGAGTCACCAGTCCAGTTAGTATGTGAATAAAGCGAAGGATCGCTGTATGAGGTTCTCCCTGTTCGTGATTGGCCTCCAGCAGAACCGGTTGTTGTGGAAAGCCCATCAAGAACCTTCTGCGCCTCATTCGAGATATGTATTCCTGCTTTTTTTGCCCACAGAAGGTTTTCTTTCACTTCCTCTTTCGTATATTCCCCGCGCTTGAAGCCGTTCAGGAGATCCTGTTCGGCATCTTCAACCGCCTTGCCGGGCTGATAAGGTCCTTTTTCCAGGTTCTCGGGCCGACCGTGCCAGATGGACGATCCCATGACATCGAGTCCGTTGGGATTCGACGACCAGCTGACGGCACCACCGCCAAAAGAACTGTCTCCCGCCTGTGAGACGCCGCCGCTTCCACCTCCGCCGCCATATGCAACGGCTGAATTCCAGGGAAGCACGAAACTTACCACCACGACAATCATTACTACCTTCATAACTCTCATCTTCAACCCCTCTGCACGATACTATACTATTAATATATTATGCTGATCTGAACAAGACAAATAATCGAAGGCCCTTCATTCGCGTCAGATTGATAATGCTGTGCAGAAGAGTTATAAAAGACGGTAATATCTCTTTTACGATATTGTGTGACGCAATCTGCGGGGATTGGTGAATTCATATGCAGGCTGTCGAGATGGATTGCACCTGCGATTACGGTTACAGCCTTGATGATCTTACATTCAACACAGTAGTCACGGGTGCACCCGAACCTGCCACACTTGCCTTGTTCGGTGCAGGTCTGTTCGGGCTTGTTTTTGTCCGCAGAAAAAGAGTGTAACTCCTTAAGCATCTTAACATCAGACCCATGTATTGAAAGAAGGCCGCCTTCCAGAGGTGGGTTTTTTCAATCTAAGCAATAAATCATAATCCCTCAATAGAATGCCGAATGCAGCCATAACGCATAAAAAATATGTCGGGTAGTTTTACGATAACCCTGCCGAAATAAAGGGCGCAAGATAAATTTTCTTGAAGAAGTAAGGATTTTTTATCAGACAGAACCAGGCAGAGACCCAATATCTTATATACAATGATTTTTACGGTAAAATGATGATAGTTGCCATACTGTACGTAACACAGAAAATAATTATGGCTTACTTATAGAATGACTCT
This sequence comes from Deltaproteobacteria bacterium, assembly GCA_016935565.1. Taxonomy (GTDB): domain Bacteria; phylum Desulfobacterota; class Syntrophia; order Syntrophales; family UBA6807; genus JAFGQS01. The sequence continues at coordinate 51,618 of JAFGQS010000118.1, read as the reverse complement.
CTTGTTGTTTCAGGATAAACAGAAAACATTCTGACATATATACCCAATATCAGATAGATAGTAACATCTATCTGATATTGAGTGGAACACGTATGAAAATCGAGATATCATAACCCCGCACATAGTGATTGCTGACAGAATACTTCAAAATGTCAGGTAACCAGCCTTATTGATCTTCATCAACCAGCTTGTCAAACTCCGCCACTTCGACGACGGGTGACGTCGCAAATGAAATGCCTGTTAATTTGTACAGGGCAACCGATGCTTGCAGCGCCTGCTCTAATCCGGGAAAATCGACGATAATAATCAAGTCGTATTGCCCGAGCAGCGTATACATGGACTGTATTTCTCCGCCGTACTTTTTGATCAGGACCATCGCCTTTTCCGTCCGACCTGCGCTGATCCCCTTTACTGCATCGTGCGAGTATGTACCAAACATAAAGAACCTTGTCATGGTCAGTGCCTCCTTTCTCGTTTTCGTTTCACGTCATCCGACAATCTTTCCAACATCGTAACAGTATGAAATACTTATAAATTGTTATACTCATACCAACCAATATTTATTCCAGTTTAATCGTAGAACGTTGGTAAGGTCAAGAAGAAAAGTGTGGATATCAATAATGATTGTCTGCCTTTATGCTTTAGAAATGTTATTTACATCTTCACATGCAAGTTGGAGTAAATTGATCTGTTGATTTTAAAGGATATTTCTTCTAAATCAAACGGCGACACAGCCGTGTTCAAACATTTGGTAGATACGGTCATTCCTGACAAAACGCACTGCTCTGTCGCCCATTCAGTTACCTTTTCATTTTACGTTCTTCGTATGTGCAGGTCATCTTCTTCTTGATATTCAATAATAAACTGATATAATCCCGCAATGTTTAATATATTAAACCATCGCAAAGCAAAAAAGAAGGGTTCTCCTCTATCAGTGACCAATTCTACCGATTGGCAAAAGAAAATTGTTGTTCCCGAGGACGTGCTCGAAAAAATCGAACCGGGGATGAGTATTTTTCTGAGTACCGGTGTCGCTGAACCACGCACGCTTATCAAGCACCTTATGACGTCAGACAAGAGCAATTTGAAAGATCTTGAACTGATCCAGCTGATAAGCCTTGGAGATGCCATTCCCCTCGATGAACGATATTCACAAAAATTCAGACTGAAGACCTTTTTCTCCGGATGGAGTGCAAGCGATGCTATTACAGCCGGAACAATTGATCTGATACCCTGTCGATTTTCTCGGATTCCCAGACTTTTCAGAACGGGTGCCATCAAGGTCGACGCTGCATTCATCCAGATAACACCGCCTGACGAAGCAGGTTTCTGCAGCCTCGGTACGGCAGTCGATGTCACCAAACTCGCAATGGAACAGGCGTCGTTAGTCGCCGGCGTTATCAATACGGAAATGCCCCGAACGTTGGGAGACACCTTTGTTCACATTAGTGATTTTGATTATCTGGTTAATTCTACGGAAAAACTCCTTTATTTCCCACGTTGTCCTGCACCCGAGGTCTATGAAAAAATAGCTCTGAATATTGCGTCGGTAATCGAAGATGGCAGCTGCATTTCCTTCTTTCCCGGGTTTCTTTTCGAAGCTCTCGGAAAGCAGTTGAATCGAAAGCGGGACCTCGGTGTTCATTCCGTCATGATGACCGACGCATTGATGGACCTCATCAAAAGCGGAGCTATAACGAACCGGCATAAAATAAGTTTCAGGGGTAAGAGTCTGGTAGCCTACGCTCAGGGAACGCCGGAGCTCATGAAATGGCTGGACAACAATCCGTTGGTTGAGTTTCAGGGGATCGATGTCGTTACCGATCCCAGAAGCATAGGCTTAAACCATGGTTTTATGGCAATCATACCGGCACGAAAGGTCGATGTCACCGGAGGGATTGCACTCCACGGGGGCAAAGGAAATGTGACTGCCGGCCCGGGCGAAGTTCAGGAATTATTAGCCGGCGCAACACAGTCACGCGGCGGTCGTATCATTTTTGCCCTCCCGAGCCGAGGCAACGAAGACGAACCCAATATTTTACTGTCCATCGAAGATTATTCCAGTCAATTTTCTAACAGTGAATCTCTCGATATGATCGTCACGGAATATGGTGTGGCATACCTGGCAGGTCGGACCGTGCGTGAGCGTGCCCTTGCATTAATCGATGTTGCTCATCCCGATGATCGAGGTTCTCTGGTTCAACAGGCTAAAGAGGCGAATATTTTATATCGTGATCAGATCTATCTCACTGAATCGGGTCATCTGTATCCTGAAGAACTTGCCCGAACACATACCTTCAGGGATAACGTAACCGTCCGTTTCCGGGCAATTCGACCATCCGATGAAGGTGATATGAGAAGATTATTTTACCGATTTTCTGATCAAGCCGTCTATTACCGATATTTCAGTCCCATTAAAACAATGCCTCATATGAAAATGCAGGAATATGTCAATGTGGACTATAAAAGAATCATGTCAATTGTGGGAGTAATTGAAGAATCAGGAGTAGAAAGAATTATTGCCGAAGGAAGATATGTTGTCTCAGATGACGGACCCCTTGCCGATACAGCATTCATTGTCGATGAAGCGTTTCAAGGCAGGGGTATGGCAACATTTCTTTTTGAGTTATTAATACAGACAGCGCAAAAACGGGGCATCAAGGGATTCAAGGCTGATGTTCTGACGGCAAACAATGCAATGATGAAAGTCTTTGAAAAAGCTCCGTTTCCGGTACAGGCCCTCGTCAGTGAAGGAGTTTACGAACTGACCATACCGTTTACGTCCGATGTGTCACGTGCACCCGGGCATGGGTAATAGATCCGACAAAATGAAACAATAACGGTCCTCGCTGTTATCTTTTCAGATTATATACGATATTAAATTTTGTCATCGGTCATTACACATGAGGAGCACACATCATTTTGCTGCGCCTCATATCATAACGTCTCTTGAAAGGTGAATTGCATGTATGCTGTTATCATGGCAGGTGGCCGGGGTACCAGATTCTGGCCGCTCAGTAGAGAAAAAAAACCAAAACATTTGCTGAGTATTACCGGCAGTCAGACAGTTATCCAAAAAACCATTGAAAGGATACGACCACTGATACCCCAGGATAACATGTATATTGTAACCGGTGAAAGTCATTGCGATGAAATTATACGACAGTGTTCTCTTGTACCGGAGAAGAATATCGTTGCCGAACCGGTGGGAAGGAATACAGCCCCCTGTATCGGCCTTGCGGCACTGTACATTAAGCGGAGAGATCCCGAAGCCGTCATGGTAGTGCTTCCCGCTGACCATATGATTACCGAGGAAGATCGTTTTCGCGAGGCACTGATGACCGCCGGCGAAATGGCACAACGAGGAAATCATCTGATAACGATTGGCGTAGAACCGACTGAGCCTGCAACAGGTTACGGATACATCGAACAGGGAGACATTCTTGCTTCCATAGGTGGCAATGATATATTTAGAGTTGCTTCATTCCGCGAAAAGCCCGATCTGCAACAGGCATCTGAATTCGTCGACAGTGGAAGATTTTTCTGGAACAGCGGAATATTCGTATGGAAGGCATCAACAATACTTTCCGCAATACAAAATTTACTTCCGAATCTTTATCAAGGACTTGAAACGATAGAAAAATCTCTCAGTACAGAAAAAGAAAAAGAAGTTATTCGCGAGGTATATGAAAAAACTGACCCGATTTCCATAGATTATGGAGTAATGGAAAGGGTTCAAGGAACGCTGCTCATAAAGGGTAGCTTTGGCTGGAATGATATCGGCGACTGGAATGCCCTCTATGACATTTTTGAAAGAAATCAGATGGGTAATGCTGTGAAAGGATCTGTTATAGCCGTCGATGCATCGAATTCTCTGGTTTACAGTCCCAACAAACTCGTTGCTCTCGTGGGAATCCAAGATCTTATCGTTGTTGAAACGGAAGATTCCCTTCTCATCTGTCATAAAGGCCGTTCACAAGATATAAAAAAGGTAGTTGAAATACTGGAAAAAGAAAATATGAAGGAATACCTGTAACGTTACAGATCCCGGCAATCAGTAATACAATCGTATCATTGTTGATTTTTATTAGTCTGTTACGTTCGAAGAGAAACATTTCTAAGTAATGAAAGAAGAGACATCATGGATCTGGTAAATGTTATCGGTTTTTCTGCTGCTTTATTGTCTGCAGTTTCCATGGCACCGCAAGTTTTAAAGGTCTACCGCACAAAAAAAACGGGAGATCTGTCTCTCTGGGCTTTTTCTGTCCTTGCAGGGGGTCTTTTTTTATGGCTCATCTATGGCATATTGATACGAGCGATTCCTGTCATTATCGGAAATGCTGTCGGTTTTATCTTTTCGATGTATATCGTTATGATGAAGTTCAGATACGGATAAATCAACCGATTGATAAACATGAGATGATGAGTTCATGTACGAAAGGCACGAATGATGAAGCAATAGTTTTTTGAATAATCAGTGAATCACCCCGTTTACAAAACGGAGTATTCACGTTTACAATTTCACAAACGTTTTCAGTCGATTATTCTCTTCATGTATCGATCGACGAAGGGTCCCGGATCAAGCTTGAAATAATCAATGTAAGATCTCAGAAAGCTTTTCAAGTGAAACATTGAAGGAAGCTCTTCAAACCTATCCTCTTCTATGCAACGGAGCAGGTTAATACGCACTTTGGTATACTCGGCGATATGTTCCAGAGGCACTCCCAATAACATTCTCATCTTTCTCAGATCACTTCCCGTTATAACATCCAGTGCGAGAAGTTTACTCATAATGTGATGTGATTCTCTCCCTGACTCAATGCTACCGGACGTGGTTTTTCTGCTTGTTGACACCTTGGAACGTTTTAAATCAATTATCGGAATCGGTTTTTTATAATCATCCCCATATAACGTTTCTTCATCCAAAACCCCTTCTTCAACAAGCTTCCGGTTATATTCCGATCTGGTTTGATCATTGATCAGCGTTAAAAAAGCTTCCTCCAGCAAGACAAGAATATTTTTTCGCTCATCTTTCGAAAAAAACGAATAGCTCACCGGTGAACCATTGTCATAGATGTATAATGCCGTTTTATAGGCACTACGAATCTCAAACTGTGTCGCATTGGGAGAAATCTCAAGGATTTCGTAATAGTTCTGCTTCTCTAATGGCTTCATACAATCGAATTAACCTGACAATCCTCGCTACAAGTGATGCACCTGAACATGTTCATCACCCGCAATGGAATCTTGACTGCTTATTAAAAGCATTTTGTTGCACAATTCCCTGATATCCGATGCGGCCTGCGTGTAGGGGTATCGAGAAATAAAAGAAACCTTCTTTCGCACGGCATCATGAATCCTCTCGTCGAAGTGTATATTCCCTACAAATTCCATCTTGATGCCAAGGTATTTCTTAACCATTTTGCACATCAAGAAACCGAGATTCGGATTATCCCGCTTTCGGTGTTGATTGAGGACTAACCTGTACTGAATATTTTGCAGCATCAGCTCGATGATTTTTCCTGTCTCGGGTTCCCGGTCTTTTATTAAAAAAGGAATGGCGGACAGATAATCTATTGACGACTCCTTACACAGAACACCAGCCTGTTCAATGATGCTTTTGAAATCCTGCTGGTTTAACATCTGTCTGATCTTACGAAAATAAACTGACCGAATGAGGCGGTATACGTTTTCGATAGAGGTTGGCTCAGGCGTACTTACAAAAACACCGTAATCCGAAATCATGTAAAAGTCTATCGTATTAAATGAAGTGCCTGCTCCAACGTCCAACAGAATATACTCGTAGGGTAATTTGGTGATGGCCCTCAAAACCCTTATTTTCTGTGAATAGACGAGATTTGAAGCATCCAGGTTGTTATTAGCTCCGCTGATGAGATAAAGATTGTCCGTTGATGTCTCAATAATCGTCTCATCAAGCGTGTCAACCTTCTTATTTATAAAGTCCGAAAGACATTTCTCAGGATACGGTATGTTTACCAATGTATGCAGATTGGCCGCACCTAAATCAACATCAACCATGAGAGTTTTCTTTCCCTGCATAGCCAGCCATACACCGAGATTACTGACCAGAAAGCTCTTTCCGGACCCCCCTTTGCCCCCGCCTATTGGCCATATGTGTTGCATGAGTCTACCCGGGCTCGATTGTTGAATAGGGTATTTACACGATACCGCTACGACTGTTTTATTTGTTCCCCATACTCATACTTATTTACAGGTGATGTCCTCTCATCCCGTGCCGTCTCGCGTTCAGGTGTGACCGCACCGCTTGACTAGTCCTTCTCAGTTTATCGAATCTCCGTTACCATTATAAGACATCACTGATTGACACATATAATAGAAAATCTGTTTTCTTTCACACAAATTTCATAATAAACTTTCGATCACGCACTATTGAAGACCATAAAGGAGGCATATGCTCCCATATCTTCATACTGTCATTGAAAAATTTTCATTATCTTCCATTGACTATTAATTAAACCTTTACCACTGTAATTTTTCATGATAGCTTAACGCAAACGTATAACGATAGGGAATATATCACAATATGGGATAATTTGTAAGAAATTTTAGGATCATAAAGGGAGGGAAAATTATGAAGCGCTTCTTCTTCGTCAGCCTGATACTTGTATCAGCATTTCTTTTGCTGGTCGGATGTCAAACAACACAAACGTTGAAGAGTTCCATAACAACAACAGTAACTTCGTTCACATCTGATGTCGATCCGGAATTATATGCCCGGGTTCCAGAGGATCAGCGGGAAGGAGTTCAAAAAGCGGAATCCGACATGAAACTGTTGGAAGAGAAGTTAAAACTTGCCGAACTCAAAAAGGATCTAGCCTCAGCCCGGAAGGAATCTGCTGGTTATAAGCAAGATCTGGCCGAAAAGGATTTTAAAGCTGCTTCCTTAAATCTCGATATTGTGAAACTCGAAGCAATCGATAGAGCGGAACTAGGAGAAAAGGAAAAAAATATCAAAAATATAGCAAAGCTGAAAACCAAGAAACATGAATCTGAAGGTGATCGGATTAATATCGAAGCCAAGGTTTCCATTGCAGAAAGAAAGATCAACGATCTGACCCAACAGATCAAAGAACAGGAAGAGAAAATCGGAGGGATGACATCGGATGTCGCTGAAACGGACAAAACAGTTTCAGAACCGCCTGCCGATGAAACGAAAGATCAGGGGACACCACCGGCTGAAGCAGAAGATGAAGGAAAAACCGAAGAGCCGAAACCCGCGGAATAACGCAAATGAAGCTATAAATTCATTAACGGAAGAGAGAGTAAAACCTTGCAATAAAAGTGAACAAACAGGGGGAAATACATTATTTGCTCTCTCTCATACTTACATTGACAGCCTCAATACATTGCTTGTTACACGGAATATTCCCCCTCCCGTTCCCTTTGAGTTAAGGGAATGGCAGGGGGAGTTTGATAACATGCTGACAATTATACCACAAAATCAATCTGTTAGAATCAAATACTCTTATTATTTTTAAAACAGAAGAACAATAATATTTACTACAAAAATGAAAATTTCTCGATTCATTGCCACTTTCTGCGGAGTTCGATCAAAAAAATACATTTATCAGAAGAATTGCATTTTTTTTACGGCAGATGACAGTATGTACACTCTGATATTATTGCTCTTGGAGTCTGCAGGAAAAAGGAAAAAACCGGGTCGGCTCTGATCAAAGCCCAGGGTTGACCCAACCATTACTTCATCATCCACAAATGTCACTTTTACTTTTTGACCGGAAAGGTCTTCTCCTTCAACATATTTTTTACGCTCATCAAATGTAGCGTTCCCGACAAAATCCCGAACGAAAAATACTGCCTTAAGGGCATTCATAAATATTTCAATTGTATCGCCATCGCTTTTATCCACCGGATATACATGAAAGCGGTCCTTATGGGGGAAGAAATCTCCCGTGTAGCCTTTTATCATCCTGCCATCGGTATATCGTACGATAACTTTCATATGTTCCATATGGGTTCGCTTTCTCGTTCCGCTTATATGGAACGTCGTAATAACTGATCTTTATTTTATACTTAAACATAAGGAAAAGAAAGTAAAAATCTGCTATGTCTTTGATTATATTTTTGAATTATTATACGGATGTGGTCAGTGCATCTCATTGTCCAAGCATCCGTCGGTACTGGTCGTAAAAGGTTTGACAACATGTCTTTCTCAACGTATACATCGTCACCGTAATCATATGTTCAGTAGCAATCTGTTTGACAATAATCATTGTGGATAGACAGGACAGTGCTCGTAAAAGTTGGATTGCAATTTTATGCTACATCCTACCGTCGGTTTTTGAATAATCAATAGATAACAAGCCGCTAAACAGGAGGTCGGTACATGAAAAAGGTGTATGCTTTTTTTGCAGTTATCATCGCAGTATATGCTATTTTATTTATAGCACAGAAAAGCATTCAGATTTCAGACATCATAGGATCAGAGGATCAGAGCTTTCTCCGGATGAGGCTATAACGATCCTCACTGAGGGAAATAATCGCTATGTCGCCAACAAATCCGAATATCCCAATCAAAATCAAAGAAGAAGGAACCTGACATCCTCAAAGGGACAGCATCCGTTTGCTACGGTCTTAACCTGTTCCGATTCAAGGGTTCCTGTGGAAATTCTCTTTGACAGAGGGATTGGTGACATTTTTGTTATCCGCGTGGCAGGCAACGTTGTCGATATCGATGAAGCGGGTTCTATCGAATATGGCGTAGATCACCTTGCAACACCTGTTCTGGGAATACTCGGCCATACTCATTGCGGAGCTGTAACGGCCGTTGTTCATGAAGAAAAATTACATGGTAAGATTCCGCCCTTGGTTGACAATATAATTCCTGCTGTTATAAAAGCCAAAGAAAAACACCCTCAGTTACACGGCGATGCACTGATTCAAGAAGCGGTTATATTCAATGTCTGGCACGCTATTGAAGACCTGTTCAAAATAAGTCCGACTACGGTAAAAAGGATTAAAAGGGGAAATCTCAAAGTCGTCGGTGCAATCTACGATATCGAAAGCGGCAAAGTAGCATGGCTCGGCCCACATCCGAAACAGAATAAATTGATGGCAGAATACGGAGACAAAGTGTCTGCCCATGAGGGCGAACATCAGCATCATACGAAGTGAAGGCACATCAGTTCTTATAAGATGTAAGAGAGTCATGGATCACCCGGCTACGATGGAGCCTTTATATCACGTATAATCAGCAGGAACACAATACAGTATAGCGGCACACATTAATAAGGATAGGGCCATGATATATTTACCATCATATATCATGTTCTTATCCTTTTTTAGAACACTGGCACCTGATTCCTGTTGCCTTGTACCTTTGGCCATGAGTCTACGACCTTTTGCCTTTGCTGCTTTGCCACGTTAGATCTTGCTATTGTTGATTTTCACATATCTCTACATACTCAGATCGCTTTTTAATCATCGTAACAGTTGAATGCGTTTTCGTAACTGCTGACATACTAGACAATCTTCTATATTCGGTCTTGACAGCAGTAAGGATATGAAGGTAATAATGTTCAACAAAGTGTAGGAGCGATTTTCTCTTCTCTCGATAAAGAATCTAAACGGGAGCTTTTTCGATGGCTGAGTTTCCGGGTGCAAGACCGGGATCAACTTCTGATATAATTGTAGACGTCGATTTCTCACAAGAGAGGATTGATGTCAGACGGGCGTTTATATACGATGTCATCGAAAAATGTGTCATTTTATCCCAACCGAATCCACCCCTCGCAAATAGATATATTGGCAGCAAAGTTGCTGTAACCTATTTAATAAAGAATGAAGATGATGCGGCTCGGTACGGATTTTATGGGAAGATTGTTGAATTTATCTCGGAATATGAGTTGTCTTCATCTGATACCGTTGCTGCTATCGTCGTTGAACAGAAAACGGATATCACAGAGTTCAATGTGAGGATGCATTTCCGGATCAAACCGGGTATAGACAGTGGTATCACACTGTCTGCGTTGGGAAGTTCCGTCAATATTATCGATATTTCGATCGGAGGAGCAAAGATATCGTTCTCAAAAAATCTCGGCATCGAACCCAGGAAAATAGTCGAAGGAAAGATCAGTATCGACGGGAACGTTTTTAGTTATCAAGCGAAAGTTTTACGAGCATGGGATGCGCCCGGTACCCAGAAAGACGCAAATTTGAGATACGCCGCCATGCAGTTCTTTAACATGGACAAAAAGTTGGACAATCTCTTGGGAAAGAAAGTCGGACAAATTGAAAGAGAACAACGTTTCAAGGAAATGTTTCCATAGCAAAGACGAAAGGCACAAGGCAACAGGAACCAAGTTCCAGGTACCAGGTTACCGATTTCCCAAATCCGATAATCGATACTGCCTTGAGCCATTTGCCTTTAGCCTTTTACCGTTATCATTTCCCCGGCACCAAAATCTGCGCAAAAAACGCAGTTGTTGTGAATAAAAGCTCTATTATGCTGTCGTGAAGATTGAGAATTTTCAATATGATAAATACTCTCTCCTCTCCTATACGCAGCAAATCAACACCAAGAAGATCATGACACATACAAGTGAGGAATAGGCTATGACCGAGGACCGGAAACCGATAGTTGCACTGGAAAACATTAAAGTTAATGAGGAAATTGCCAGGAAATTCTTTGAGATCGAAGTCGGTATTCTTGCTATTAACAATTTAAAAGATCTTTTCGAAAAATTGTTGTTATCCATAGAAGAGAAATTCGGAATTCCCCATGTGTGGATTTCCATTATCAACGGCAGTGAAGTCTCCCGTATTCTCGAAGCGGTAGAATCATCGGAACTCCTCAGTAAGCGCTTGAATCTGATCGGAAAAAATACATTCCTGGAACTTATCAAAGATGAAAAAACCCCCGTTCTGGTCAATGAAGGGTTGAAATCTTATTACAAACTCCTTCCGAAAAGGCAAAAGTATTTTGTAAAGTCACTGGCCCTCGCCCCCCTCGTGCTTGACGGAACAATAATCGGCAGTCTGAACCTGGGCGACTATTCCGGATCCCGGTTTGAACCAAACATGGATACGTATTTCCTTTCACAACTTTCCGTAAAAATTTCCATCTGCCTTTCAAATGTATCCGTACGGGAGAAACTCAAACAGCTGGCAACACGTGATCCCCTGACATCACTCATGACCCGACGGGAGATGGAAAATACCCTTGAACGAGAATTCAGTCGTTCCAATCGTTACAATATTCCATTGGCCTTAATCTTCATAGACTTTGATGGATTCAAAATGGTAAATGACACGCACGGCCACAGCTGTGGGGATACATATCTGAAATATGTGGCGTCACAAATAAAAAAAGTCGTGAGAAAAGAAGATGTCGTTGCCCGCTTCGGGGGAGATGAGTTCGTCATCATATTACCCAATCAGACCTCAGATAATGCGCTGATGGTATCTCAACGGTTGAATGATCTATTTCAAGATCAATCGATGAAATACGGCAATACGACTATTCCCATTTCCATGAGCTGTGGAATAGCATCAACGGAAGACGCCGGTGTCGATAACCCCGCTGCCCTTTTGTCGAAAGCTGACAAGAGACTCCATAAAGCCAAAAAACAAAAAAGCCGTCGTCGTGCCCTGTAAGGTCAATGGTTCTTCCCGGACATGATGTGATTCCCGGATCAATTATGCAAATCAGACGGTCAGGTGTCCAATTATGTGATCTCAATCATTCGCCGACACGGAGGTCAAAAAAATGAGGATCAAATTTTTCACCACGGGGGGAACGATCGACAAGGTATATTTTGATAAAAAAAGCGACTATCAGGTGGGTGATCCAATTACCAAGAACATCATTCATGAAATGAATGTTGCCTTTGAATATGAATTCGAATCCATACTAAAGAAAGACAGTCTCGACCTGACCGATGCTGACCGTCAATTAATTTTCGATACAATATCATCGGACAAGCATCAACACATTATTGTTACTCATGGTACGGATACGATGATTCAGACCTCTCAAAAGCTGCAGATGATACCGGATAAAGTAATTGTCCTTACGGGAGCAATCGAACCGGCAGGTTTTAAATCATCCGACGCGGTTTTTAACATCGGCACCGCAGTTGCCGCCGTACAGACCCTTCCCCACGGCACATACATCGCCATGAACGGTCGCATCTTTACGCCGGACAGGGTTAGAAAAAACCTCAAAACAAATCGTTTTGAAGAAGCATAAGTCCATGTTCGTTACGAAATCGAAACGTGCTCCACACCATGGTCCGACTATATGATTCCCCTGATTTCTTAGTGTAAATATTCTGATACAGAGCTGTCGTATGCCGGTAATAGAACAGGTCCCAGCAATCATACGAGTATTTCTAGTCTTTATCCTGGTACTTATTTGTATCAGGAAAAAGTTGTCCATGGGAAACGCATTTCTCCTTGGAGCCATATCACTCGCACTCCTTTTCGGTATGGGATTTACAACCATGTTTCGATCTGCCGTAGCGTCCGTTTTTGATCCGAAGACACTATCCCTCGCCGTTATTGTTTCTCTCATCCTTATTCTCAGCAGCAGTATGGAAGAAGGAGGCCAGATGAAACGACTTCTTTTCAATTTTCAAGGTCTGGTTTCCAGTTCCCGGTTGAATCTTGTTATATTTCCTGCTTTGATAGGACTGCTACCCATGCCGGGAGGTGCTGTGTTTTCAGCACCGATGGTCAAGGAACTGGGACATTCTTCATCCTTTGGTCCTGATCGGCTGAGTTACATCAATTACTGGTATCGCCATATATGGGAGTACTGGTGGCCATTATATCCCGGGGTTCTTCTGACAACAACCCTGGCAAATATCAATGTATGGGCATTTGTGGCAATGATGTGTCCCCTGACTATCGTTGCCATCATCAGCGGTTACCTGCCTATTAAAAAGGTCCCTCATGCCTCACATCAATATAACGATGACAGGCGCCCTCCCTTGAAACCCTTCTTCAGAGAGTTGTCTCCAATTCTTATCGTGATCTGTGTGGGCATGCCATTGGGCATACTACTGTCCTCTGTGTTTCCCACCTGCGCGATTTCAAAGGAAGTAGGCCTCTGCTTTGCCCTCATTCTGGGAATATTCTGGACGTGGCACATAAACAGATCGGACAGACTGCTGATACGTAAGATCATGACCGACCCTCATCTCCTGAGCATGATATATTTGGTACTATCCATCCTGGTTTTTAAAGGAATGATGGAAGACAGTCATGCTGTTGAAGCGATCAGTCGCGAATTAAGTCACCTTCATGTACCTCTCATTCTGGTAACGATAATTCTTCCCTTTCTGGTCGGCGGCGTTGTCGGAATTACGATTGCTTTCGTGGGTAGCACATTTCCCATTCTCATTCTCCTCATTTCCACATTCGGTGAAACCACGTACATGCTTGCCTATATCATGCTCGCCATGACGAGTGGTTTTATCGGAGTGTTGCTTTCTCCTCTCCATTTATGTCTCCTTCTTTCAAATCAATATTTCGGTACGACGCTCAACGCGGTTTACAGGCATCTGTGGCTGCCATGCTTTTGTCTTCTCATCTCAGGAATCATCTATTTCGGGGTTTTGCGGTGGATAACATCTTGACATTGTTCATAGCTGAATCCGCCTTAACGAAAAACGGAACACAGGGAAAGCAACCGTATTATGATGAAAAACTCAACGGAAACGAAAGCTCCACTCCACTGGGCCTGGGTTATCCTGGCAATCTGCTTTATAAATCTTTTTATTAATTATTCCATTCGACTCGGCTATGGCGTTGTCCTTCCGGAAATGATCAGGGATCTGGGTTTTAGTCGGACGGAAGCGGGGTCCATCTATAATGCGTATCTATTCTCCTACATTGCGCTGACCCCTCTTACGGGTTATTTGACAGACCGCATTGGCGCCCGTATCGTCATTACAATCTGCGCCCTGATCCTTGCCGTCGGTGTTCTTCTGATGGGGACAGTCACCAATCTTGGAATGGCCTGTTTATTCTATGCCGTTGCCGGCGTGGGTTCTACCGGGATGTGGACTCCCGTTATTACGGTTGCCCAACGGTGGTATGCCGTTGATCGAAGAGGTATGGCTCTCGGGATACTGTCGACAGGATATGGTCTCGGTTTTGCCACAATGGGAGTAGCGTTCCCTTTTATTGTCCACTACTTAAGCTGGCGCTATGCCTGGTATTTTCTGGGAACCGGTGCACTCGTAATGATTTTTATCAATGGTCTTTTTATAAAGAGCACCCCTGAATCCGCCGGCTATGCTCCCTGGGGTCAGCAGGAACAGACACATGACAGCATCAACGATAGACAGGTCCGTTCCCATGGCGCCCTCATCAAGGCGGTTTTCAAGACAAAGACATTCTGGTTCATCGGATTTTCTTATTTTTCTATTTCATACTGTCTTTACGGATTCACAACGTTTATGGTTGATTATGCCGAATCCCAGATAGGTTTGCCCTTGGAAACGGCCAGCCTCCTGGCCACCGTGCATGGTATCTGCCAGATTATCGGTGTATTGACGATTCTTCCCCTTTCTGATTATCTTGGACGAAAAAAGACGCTCATCCTTTCCAATATTTTTATTACCGTTACCATGGGGAGTATCCTGTTCGTCGGACAATCATCTACGATGATCTTCGTCCTTGTGGGAATTATGGCCGTTTTTCACGGCGCTACCTGGCCTACTTATGGAGCGTGCGCCGGTGACTACTTTCCGAAGGAGCTGATGGGAACCGTTATCGGTATTTGGACACCCTTTTACGGTCTCGGTGCCATCCTCGCACACTGGACAGGTGGAATTCTGCGAGACAGCAATGGTGTCTATGATCAGGCTTTTTTGATCAATACAATAATGGCAGGAATTGCATTTCTCTTGATGTGTGCCGTCAAAAAGGAAAGAATGTAGCGTATTGAATATTCTGATACAGAAATAAGCCCCAAGATGTTTCCTGGGGCTTTTCTTAATCCGGACTGAAAGCACGTGCATCAACTATTCACGCAACAATCATGATAATTTCAATATCAGTTGTAACTGCAGTCGAGCGCAACAGAGCCCCTCTCACATAGTAACCCATTGAAGGGAGGGGGTTTTTTGATTGATCGAGGCTCATAAGGTTCATATTTCTTTAAGCATATGAATACCACCATTTTACGGTATCCCGTTTCACAAACCAGATGTACGGTACTGCACTCTCTTTCAATCCGGACGGTACCTGTTCACAGACACAAATCTTTTCATCTCTCGATCCTTGACGAAAAGATCATGACCGTATAATAAAGGCTGTTAATCCGCCTGCCTTCTTAGAAATGCGGGAATTTCAAAATCAGTCGTACCGTCATCATCGATCATTCCCATCTTCACGACAACGGGTTTATCGGCACTCTTTTCTTTCCTGATAAATGTCGGCGTTGATAAATCTTCTCTCTTGTAACTGACATAATTTGAAACAGTCGGGATATCGCGTTTTTTCTGCTCTTTTTTATCGAATCCCGTTGCAATAACCGTGATGCGTATTTCATCCCCGATGGTTTCGTCGATGACCGTACCAAAAATAATATTGGCATCGTCATGAGCTTCGGCCTGTACAAGACTCGATGCCTCGTTGATTTCATACAGGGTCATGTCAGGCCCGCCGGTTATGTTGAGAAGGACACCACGGGCCCCCTGAATAGTGTTGTCTTCCAGTAATGGCGACGATACCGCTTTTTGTGCCGCCTCGACAGCTCTATCTTCTCCGCTGGCAATTCCGGTGCCCATCAACGCCAGACCCATTTCAGACATAACATTTCTCACATCGGCAAAGTCAAGATTTATTAGGCCGGGAACCATTATGAGATCGGAAATCCCCTTCACTGCATAATAAAGAATGTCATCTGCTTTTTTGAAAGCATCCAGCAACGGCATATTCCGCCCACCCAGACTCAAGAGTCTCTGATTGGGAATAACAATGAGTGTATCAACACTTTCTTTTAATTCTGCAATTCCCTCTTCGGCCTGCCTTTCCCTTTTCTTTCCTTCAAAAAGGAATGGCTTTGTGACTACCGCAACGGTAAGTGCTCCCAGGTCTTTGGCGATTTCCGCCACAACCGGTGCGCCCCCCGTTCCCGTGCCCCCTCCGAATCCGGCAGTAATAAAAACCATGTCGGCTCCGGCAAGATTATCCCTGAGTATATCTCTGGCTTCAAGAGCTGATCGTTTTCCCACATCGGGATCTGATCCTGCACCGAGACCTTTCGTAATCTCACGCCCCAGCTGAATCTTCATCGGTGATTTCGATGCTGCCAGGGCCTGTGCATCCGTATTTGCAACAATGAAGTCAACGCCATTAAGATTATAAGAAATCATCATATTAATG
The DNA here is from genome assembly GCA_016935565.1 of Deltaproteobacteria bacterium. Classification (GTDB taxonomy): domain Bacteria; phylum Desulfobacterota; class Syntrophia; order Syntrophales; family UBA6807; genus JAFGQS01. The sequence continues at coordinate 35,220 of JAFGQS010000118.1, read as the reverse complement.
GCGTTGCCGCCGCCGCCGCCGACACCCACAACCTTGATTTTTGCTGAATTCTCACCGCCTCCTTCAAACAATTCAAACATGTACAACCCCTCCCTTCTAAAAAAATTCAAGAAACCATTTTTTAATTTTGCGAACTATTCTACTTATGACACTTCCCTCACTCTTTTTAAACAGACGCTCAGGTCCGTTTTTAAGACCGTAAAGAACAAGACCCACACCGGTCGCATACAGGGGACTGTTAACCACGTCCGTCAGACCCCCGATACCGATGGGGAATCCTCTCCGCACCGGCATGTTGAAAATCTGTTCGCTCAGTTCCGTAATACCTTCTAATATTGCGGTTCCTCCCGTTAAGACGATCCCAGCGGCCAGGAGATCTTCATAGCCTGATTTAATAATCTCCCTGTGAGCCAAGCGGAGAATTTCCTCCACACGCGGTTCAATAATTTCTCCGAGAATCTGTCGGGCAACTTTTCTCGGATTCCGTCCACCAACACTGGGAACTTCTATGGTGTCATCAGTCGGTATTAAGGGGGTATAGGCACACCCGTATTTTATCTTAATTTTTTCAGCCTCATTCGTCGGTGTTCTTAAACCGACAGCTATATCATTGGTCAGATAATTGCCGCCAAGTGACAAAACCGCTGTATGCTTGATGCTCCCCTCGGCAAATACGGCAATATCAGTTGTTCCCCCACCTATATCTATTATGGCAACACCCAGTTCCTTTTCGTCCTGACTGAGAACGGCCTCGCTTGATGCCAGCTGTTCCAGAACAACACCGTTCACATTGAGTCCAACACGGTTGACGGACTTTATAATGTTTTGAATCGATGTGACTGCTCCGATAACGATATGTACCTTTGCTTCTAATCGGACACCTGACATCCCGATGGGATCTTTGACGCCATCCTGGTTATCGACGATGAAATATTGCGGCAATATATGGAGAATTTCTCTGTCAAGGGGTATTGCCACTGCTTTTGCCGCCTCAATTGATCTTTGGACAGCATCTTCATCAACCTCACGTCCTTTCACTGCTACAATTCCAAGACTGTTTACACCTTCGATATGCCCCCCCGCGATACCGGTAAATACGGAACCTATCTCAGTCCCGGACATCAGCTCAGCCTCTTCAACGGCCCGTTTGATTGAATCAACAGTACTATCGATATTGACAACGACGCCTTTTCTCAAACCGTGCGATGGATGAGAACCTATACCGATAATATCAATTCCTGTATCGGTTACCTCACCAACAATGGCGCATGTCTTTGTTGTTCCTATATCCAATCCTACAATCACGTTGCTGCGTTTCGCCATGCATCTCTCCGCCTTTCATGGATTAGTGCGTAACCCCATATGGTAAACATTGCTTCACTGTCATGTATTGTACCCCGCTGCCTTATTACGGCGATTAAAGACATCGTTTCGCTTTACAACAATGTTGTTATGATCAGTGAGATCGATACTTAAATATACGGTGGCCAGATTTTTCCGGCCCAAATCCATCAATACCGGTTTTAATCTTTCAAGTTTCCGTCCATAGTTCTCAAAACCTAATTGCAGGCATAACCCACCCTGTGCAAAAAGTGAAAAGCCATAAATCTCATCTCCATATATTTCAGAAACGTGTTCCATTCCGGGGAAATTCCTATTGGCAGAAATAAAATTCAACAGAACCAGAGCTTTTTTCATCAGATCCCTCTTGACAGTTCCACCTTTGTAAATACCGTTGAGGATCGGCAGATGAACATTGTCATTGTTTGAGAATTTCTTGAATACAGCCCCATCCCAATCCATAATATAAAGATTTCCATCGACAAGGACTAAAGCCGCCGGATCTCGTTCTCTCACTTCTATAACCAATCTGTCCGGAAATTCCCGACCGATTGCTGTATCTTTAACCCATGGGTTTGTTTCTATGCTTCTCGATATATCTTTTAAATTCAGCGTTAAAATGTTGCTCTGAGGTTCAATATCAGCTAAAGCCAGAACCTCTTTTTCTGTGACCCTTTCATTCCCCCTGACCGTGATACCCTTCAATTCGAAATAGGATGTCGTAATAATACAATTGTATACGTAGACCATGACAAAGGCTATGAAACCGATGGTTATTATCAGCGTAAACGCTTTTGCAATCTCCCGGAAAATCTTCCCCGAACGCCGTTTAAGTTTGTTTTTTTTCGTCTCAACGACTGATTTGAGAGATCGCGTCATAACTCATCTCCAATGATCTTGATCTCCGGTTCCAGAAGTATCCCTCTCTCTTCCAGTACCTTGTTCTGAACTGTGTCCATTAAAAGAGTTATGTCCTTCGCCGTTGCCTTTCCAAGATTCACGATGAAATTCCCATGGATTTTCGATACCATTGCATCACCAATCCTTAATCCCTTCAGACCAACCTCATCGATAATTCTACCAGCCGGTTCATCCGGAGGATTTTTGAAAACCGATCCGGCACTGCGATACGCAAGGGGATGTTTCTTTTTTCTCATATTCATGATGTATGAAATTCTTTCCCGGATATTCGTCTGTGACCCTTTACGAAGGCCAAAGACGGCACTGACAATGACAGTTCCTTCAGCTAAAACAAAGTTTCTGTATTCAAACCGGAGATCGTCACGGGCAACATCTATGATGATTCCCTCTCTTGTGATCAGGGATACAAACTCAACCACATCCTTTAATTCCTTTCCGTATGCACCGGCGTTCATCTTGACTCCGCCACCGACACTGCCCGGAATGCCGGCACAGAATTCCATACCCGTTAGTGATTTCCGTACCGATAACTCGACCAGCCTTGAAAGATGGGCACCGGTCTGGGCACTGAGAAAAACAGAGTCTCCTTCTTCTTTAGACACTTCAACCGTTTCGAGTCCTTTCAATGATATGAGGGCACCCCTGTATCCGCCATCCCTGACAATAAGATTCGTACAATTTCCCACCGGAACGAAAGGAACTTTTTCATCCGAGAGACAGGAAACAGTGGTTTGCAGTTCTTCGATCGTGACGGGAGACATAAAAATATCTGCCGTGCCTCCCACCCCCATGGACGTATGACGGTTCATGGGTTCGTCAAAAAGCACAGATCCCGAAACAATACGTTTAATGGTCTCTTTCAAATCCCGGCTTATCATCACATTGTTTTCCTACGATCTGAATTTCAGGAAATCTTCCCCTATCTTCCATACGTTTCCTGCCCCAAGCGTCATAATCACATCCCCACTGCGAGCTATCGAGTTTAAATGGGATACGATCACATCAAAACCAGGGATATACATAACATCGCCATGTCCGGAATCACGGATACCGCGATAAAGATTTTCCGAGTTGACACCTTCTATCTCTCGTTCACTCGCCGCATAGATATCGGTAATAATGAGGACATCGGCATCATGAAAAGCACCTAAAAACTCTTCGAAGAGGGCCTTCGTGCGGGTGTAACGGTGAGGTTGAAACACGACAATGACTCGTCTGTCCCCCCATACCTGCCGTGCCGCACGAAGAGTAGCTTTGATCTCAGTAGGATGATGACCATAATCATCAATAACGGTAACTCCCGCTTTTTCCCCTTTTGTTTCCAATCGACGATGGACTCCGGTAAATGTCTCAATACCTTCAGCTATGACCGGAAATGCCATATTAAGCTCACGGGCTACGGCGATCGCTGCCATTGCATTGCACACATTGAATACACCGGGAACGTTCAATGAAATATTCCCCAGACGTTTCCCCTGAAAGGAAAGTGAAAACTTTGTTGACGGTCCGTTGAAAGATATTTCATGAGCCCGATAGTCTGCCCCCTCGGAAAGACCATAGGTAACGATCCTTCGTTTAATGTACGGCATTATGTCTCGTACGTTCTCATCATCGTAACAGAGTATGGTGGTACCGTAAAAAGGAACGAGATTGGCGAACTGTAAAAAAGCCTCCTTTATCTCATCGATGCCGGCAAAGTGATCGAGATGCTCACGTTCGATATTGGTAATCACTGCAATATAGGGAGACAATTTCAGAAAAGAACCATCACTCTCGTCGGCCTCGGCAACAATGACTTCTCCGCCGCCCAACCGGGCATTACTTCCTATGCTGTCCAGTTTTCCTCCTATAACCATCGTCGGATCAAGGCCTCCGTGTGCGAGGGTCGCTGAAGCCATCGATGTTGTCGTTGTTTTTCCGTGTGTACCCGAGACGGCAACGGAAACTTTCATTTTCAACAATTCGGCAAGCATTTCTGCCCGCGGAATAACGGGAACGTGACGTTTGTGTGCTTCTATTACCTCAGGATTGTCTTCTCTTACTGCCGTTGAAGTGACCACCACATCGACATTGCCCAGATTTGACGAATCGTGTTTATAAGAAATCGTGGCCCCCATTGATGACAAGCGCTCCGTAATATCAGATTTACTGATATCGGAACCACTGATTGTATAGCCGAGATTCAGCAGCACTTCTGCTATTCCACTCATACCGATACCGCCGATACCGACAAAATGGATATGTTTTACCTTCCTTCGCATTCAAGTTCTCCTTGTGATACCTCTTCAATTTCCCCGGGGAAATGTTGTTTGAGGTATCAGTTTAAAATCTTTTCTCCGTGAATGAGTTTCATACACTCGTCAACAATATGAGCAGCGGCCCTCCCGTTTCCAAGGGCTCGGGATTCATCCTCCATCTTTTTTATTCGGGTCCGGTCATGACACAGTTCTTCAACAACCCGGGCAAGCTTTTCTCCATTGATATCCCGTTCAAGTATCATCTCTGCTGCACCTGCATCGACGAGTACCTTGGCATTCAACCTCTGATGATCACCGACCGCATAGGGAAACGGTATAAAGAGTGCCGCCTTTCCCCGTGCCGTAATTTCTGCAATCGTTGTTGCCCCCGCTCTGCATATCAGTAAGTCCGCTGCATCGTATGCACCTGCCATGTCTTTGATGAAGCTACATACGTGGGCATCCATGTGATAATCCTCGTAAGCCTTTGATACTCGATCTACATCCCTGTTTCCCGTCTGATGCATAATCTTCAATCCGTCCCTCATGTTTTCAAGATATGGGAGTGATTCTATGACGGCACTGTTGATTCCGGCTGCACCCTGACTTCCTCCGTATATGAGAAGAGTAAACGATTCTCTTTCTTCCCTCTGCTTCTTGTCCTCTTGAACGAATCCGGCCCGTACGGGGTTTCCCGTGACGGCTGTCTTTTTCTTCGAAAACCACTTTTCCGTTACGGCAAAGGTTATAAATACCCTGTCCACAAACCTTCCGAGAATCCTGTTGGTAAGACCGGGCATTGCATTCTGCTCTGCTATTGCAGTCTTTTTCCCCATGCAATAAGCCATAATAACGGCAGGTCCCGATGCGTAACCCCCGACACCGATAACCAGATCGGGATTGAAATCACGGATAACCGGATAGCATTGAATCATACTCGCGGGAATTTTTACTATGCCGCCCGCTGATTTGATCAGTCCCTTACCCCGTATTCCCTCCACATCGATGGTATGGAGCACATATCCCAGATCTTTCAATATTCTTTGTTCCAGCCCCTTCTCGGTCCCTATGAAAAGAATCGTCGTTTTATGATCTCTCTTGATGAATTCCTCTGCTATTGCTACTCCGGGAAATAAATGTCCGCCGGTGCCTCCGCCGGCAATCATAATGTTCAGGCTCTTTCTTTTTTCCATCATGATTCAAAGGCCTTTTCTGTTTCTCTCTCGTCATGGTGGATATACGACGATATATTCAACAATATCCCAATGATTGCCATACTCATAATTAACGACGTTCCACCATAACTCACAAAAGGAAGTGTCAGACCTTTTGTCGGAACCAAACCCATAACGCAGGCCATATTTATGAAAGCCTCCATTGCAAGAATAATGGTCAACCCGCCGGCCATCAGTGTACCGAACAGATCAGAAGAATGGATGGAAATCATAAATCCCCGAATTATTAAGAGGATAAACAAACCGATAACAATGGTAACCATCAAAAAGCCGCCTTCCTCGGCAATCACTGATAGGATGAAATCCGTATGCGGTTCGGGAAGATAAAATAACTTCTGAAGACTATTTCCAAGACCGACGCCAAAAGCGCCACCCGAACCAAATGAAATAAATGACTGTATAATCTGAAACCCTGAATCGGTAGGATCTTTCCATGGATCGAGAAACGAAAGAAATCTTTCCAGCCGATAACTTTTATGCATGATGAGAGCAACTGCGGCAGGAACAAACACTGCTGCAAGTCCTGCCATGTGAATAACCCGACATCCCGCAAAATAGAACATGAACATCATAACGATAACGATGACAACGGATGTACCGAAATCCGGCTGCCCGAGTATAAGACCGACCATGACAAAGCATATGGTCAACGGCACAAGAAAGATTCTGAAAAATTCTTTGATACGTTCATGTTTCTTTGTAAGAAAATGTGCCAAAAACAGAACCATGGCAACCTTGACCAGTTCCGTTACCTGAAAGGTGAGTCCTCCGATCCTCAGCCATCGTTTAGCTCCGCCGACCTTGACACCAAAGCCGGGAACAAGCAGTAAAATGAGAAGAACAATCGAAAGAAAAATACCCAGGTAGGCACATTTTCTCAGGTAATAATAAGGTATCTTGGACATAATAACCATCGCACCCAGTCCCAGGAAGACGAATATCATTTGTTTTTTTAAGAAAAAGTAACCATCCTTAAACCGTTCCATCGCAATGATTGAACTGGCGCTGTATATCATAACGGTACCCATGGTCACTAAAATCAGGGTAACGAGTAAAATTGTGAGATCGTATCTCTTCTCATCCACAGGACTATTTCTCCTTCCGGCTCCTGACTCCTGACTCCTGACTTCTGTTACTTGACCCCTTGCTTCTCACTCTATTCCTTCTTTTCCTCGATCGATTATCCGCTTCACCCACTTCTTAAAATAATCGCCCCGTTCCGCATAGCTGGTGAACTCATCAAAACTGGCACATCCCGGTGAAAGCAGTACAACATCCCCGTCAGACGATAGTTTCCATGCCATAAACGTTGACGCTTCAAGGCCCTCAACCGTGTGAGTTTTGATAATCCCTCCGACATGATCGTATATTTCTTTCCGCGCTTCCCCGAATAAAATCAATTCTTTTACCCGTTCCCTGAGAAGATCGGACAGTATCGTGAAATCCCCACCCTTATCCCGCCCCCCTAACAGGAGGATGACCGGTCTGGAAAATGTCTCCAGGGCTCTTATAACCGCACCAACATTGGTTCCTTTCGAATCGTTGTAAAATTGTACACCGTTCCGTTCACCGACAAATTCCATCCTGTGGGGAAGGCCGACGAATGCCTCCAATGCCTCTCTCACCGCATCCGGCGGACATCCGCAGTGCCTCGCAACGAGTATCGACGCCATTATATTTTCAAGGTTATGTTTTCCCTGCAACTGTACGGTATCAACGGGATACTTCTCGTCTCTCCCCTGCCGGTCTCGCCAGTGCACACTATCATTATCAATAAAAATTCCTTCATTCAGTATTCTGGAAGAACTGAAGTACATGATATCAGCCCTAATCTTCTCCGAAAGAGAGCCGGTACTGGGATCATCGGCATTAAGAACCGCACAATCATCAACAATCTGATTTGCAAAGATCCGTTCCTTAGCCGATCGATATTCTTCAAAACTCATGTGATAGTCGAGATGGTCATGGGTAATATTCAAAAGAACCGAAATGCGAGGATGAAACAGATTAATCCACTGCAGTTGAAAACTGCTCACCTCAACCACAAGCAAATCGGCGTCCTGACTACTGTCTGCAAATTCGATGAGGGGATTGCCGATATTCCCTCCCACAAAAATCTTTTTCCCCCCATGAGTGAGGATCTCACCGATCAGTCTTGTTGTCGTTGTCTTTCCGTTCGTACCGGTGATGGCAATAATCGGCTTTTGTAAATATCGGTATGCAAGTTCGATCTCACTTACAATCGGTATTTCTTTTGTCCGTGCCTCCGTAAGTAAATAATTAAAAGGGGGAACGCCCGGAGACGGCACAATAAAATCGACGGCGGATAGAATGTGGGGGGCCTGTTTTCCCAATTCTAAGTCTACTGCCAGATCTCCGAGCGCATGAATTGCACTTTCCAGTTCGGAAGCCGGTTTTTCATCGGTTATCAGAACGTGGGATCCTTTTCCCGCAAGAAACCTCGCCGTCGCTATCCCTGTCTTCCCCAAACCGATGATTAATACCCTGCTACCGTCAAGAACCACAGAGCCTCTCTCCTTATCGTAACTTCAATGTACTCATGGCAACGAGTGCAAGAATCAGTGATATAATCCAGAAACGCACAATCACCTTTGGTTCCGCCCACCCTTTCAGCTCAAAGTGATGATGAATGGGAGCCATCTTAAATATGCGTTTTCCGTTTGATACTTTAAACCACCCTACCTGGAATATGACGGAAATTGTCTCAACAACGAATATCCCCCCAACGATTGCCAGAAGGACTTCCTGTTTTGTCAGAACGGCAACGGTTCCAAGGGCACCGCCCAGGGAAAGCGAACCCACATCACCCATGAAAATCTGCGCGGGATATGTGTTATACCAGAGAAATCCAATCCCTGAGCCCACCATAGCCCCGCAAAAGACGGCTAATTCTCCTGTTCCTGCCACATAGGGTATCTGCAAATATGCCGATATTTTTATATTACCTGCAAGATAGGCAAACAGGAGATAGGTGGCAAAACAGATTGTCGCCGGTCCGATGGCAAGGCCGTCCAGTCCATCCGTCAGATTTACCGCATTGGCTGTACCGACAATAATGAACGCTGAAAAAATGATATATCCCCACCCCAGGTCCGGTAAAATGGTCTTAAAAAACGGTATGGTCACATGTGAGTTAAATCCCGGCTTCACATACAGGAAAAGACCGACAACAAGGGCCAGGATGATTTCGCCCATAAGCCTTACCTTTCCCGGTATTCCTTTACTGCTCTCAGTTGTCAGCTTCCGGTAATCGTCTGAAAAACCAATCAGACCATATCCCACCGTTATCATGAGAACAAACCACACATAATCCACCGTGAGTTTTGCCCAGAGAAGTGTCGATATGACAACAGAGAAGATAATAAGGAGACCACCCATGGTAGGTGTTCCCTTTTTTGAGAGATGAGAATCGGGACCATCGTCTCTGATGGGCTGACCGACTCGCAGTGCCTCAAGTTTACGAATAATCCAGGGGCCGAGGAAAAAACATATCACCAGAGCCGTTATCGTTGCATAGATCGTCCGGAACGTTATGTAACGAAATACGTTAAAGTAAGAAATTGTATCACTCAGTGGATATAAGAGATGATAAATCACGACTTGATCCTCGTATGCGGATTTTTCTGTCCCCGTTTCTCACCACATATAGCTATAATTGAAGCCGAGACTTCTTCCATCTTCATCTTTCGAGATCCCTTGATTAATACCCAGTCACCTTCCTTCAGATACGTCTTCACACGAACCGCTGCTTCCGCAGGATCATCAATAAAGAATATCCGATCGCCGGGGAACCCGTGTTTTTTCGCACCCGATGCCACTCTTTGTGAGAATTTTCCTCTCAGGAAGATCATATCGACACCGGTGTCTGCCATATATCTCCCGATATCTTCATGTATCTCCTCTGCATCATCTCCCAGTTCAAGCATGTCACCGAAAATCATGATGCTCCTGTATATTCCTTTCAGTTCTTTTAAAGACCTCAGTGCTTCTCGTACCGATGATGGATTGGCGTTATAGGTGTCATCGATGAGATATGTGCCGTTCATTAATGAATGAAATTCCATTCGTCCATCAACCTGTGCAACCGTCGCCAAGCCCCGGCAGATATCATCAATATCAATGTCTAATGACCACGAACAGGCTGCGGCAGCCAGTGCATTATGCACATTGTGTACACCAAGGACCGGCAGGGAAACCTCTCTCCGTTCTTCACCGATTATAAGGATAAAATGTAATCCTGAAGCCCCCTTTTGTGTAACCTCCTCTGCACGGACATATGCATCTCTGTGCGTGCCGAACGTAATACGTTTACCCCTCCACGATTGTGCCGCCGTCACTACCGCCTGATCGTCATAATTAACAACTGCCACACCCTCTTGTTCCATCGTGGAAAAGAGAGTCCCTTTTTCTTCGCGAACCCCTTCAAGCGATTTCAGACCCGCTAAGTGAGCCGGTCCGACATTGGTAATAACACCGACATAAGGCCGTGCTATTTCTGTCAGTCGTGCAATTTCTCCCGGCCTGTTCGTTCCCATTTCAAGAACCGCTACCTGGTGATCCGAATTCATCTCCAGCAAGGTTAATGGAAGCCCAACGAGATTATTAAGGTTACCCCTGTTCTTTAATACGGTCTTCGACAATCCTGTTGTGGCCGCTATCATCTCCTTTGTGGTTGTCTTTCCCGAACTTCCCGTAACGGCAATGACCGGTATGTCAAACCGATTCCTCCATGAACCGGCAATATCTCCGTATGCATTCAGCGTATCATCAACGGAAATGATGCAAATATGACCGGGAATACCAATGGTATCTCCCTCCCTCCCCCGTTGAACGAGGATGCCCGTTGCTCCTTTATTGACAGCGTTGTTGATAAAAGCGTGTCCGTCATATCGTTCTCCCGCGAGAGGAATGAAAAGATTATCTTTGCTCACAGTTCTTGAATCCGTCGATATTCCCGCTACACACTGCTCCACTCTCCCTCGAATGAGACTCCCGCCCGTCGCTTTGATAATTTCCTCGACCGTGAAAGCCGGACGCTGCTTTTCTTTCACCCTGCCCTCCCGGAACGACGTTGTTCGAGAGCCTTTCGGGCAACCACTGTATCGTCAAACCATATTTTTGTTTCGCCTATGATTTGATAATCCTCATGTCCCTTACCGGCTATAAGTACAATATCGTCCTGTTCGGCAATACGTATGGCCAGATTTATGGCTTCCGTACGATCAGGAATAACGATATATCCCTTCTCATCAAAGCCGCTATGATAATCCTGAGAACGATATTTTCTCATCGTGTCGGATCGTACTCCCTTTTCTATCTCGTCAATGATGGCAAGTGGGTTTTCCGTTCGTGGATTGTCCGATGTGACAATGGCAAGATCACTGAATTCCGCCGCCGCTCTCCCCATAAGGGGCCTTTTCCCTCGATCTCTGTCACCGCCGCAGCCGAAAACGGTAATGATTTTCTTTGTTTTAAATTCAGATAGATTCTCAAGGACGCTTTTGAGAGCATCTTCCGTATGGGCATAATCGACAAAAATAGCAGGCTCATCACTTTCGCTCACTTTTTCAAGGCGACCGGGAACACTTTCCAGTCCTTTGATTCCAGCCTGGATGTATTTTTCCGGTATTTGAATGACTGTCGCCGCTGCCGCTGATGCAAGAATATTATACAAATTGAACTTTCCTATCATGGGAGACGTTATGGAGATGTTTCCTCTCGGCGTTTTTACCGTTGCATTGATGCCGTTCAGGGAGAGAGTATAGTCATCCGAAGATACATGGGTTTGATGTTTGATGCCAAAGGTCAACACCGAGTCATCCATTTCTTCAAACAACCGTCTTCCCCACGAATCATCAACGTTTATAATCATCTTTTTCCCCTCTTTCAGGATATCGCTGAAGAATCGTCTCTTTGCGAGAAAGTAATTATCAAACGTATAGTGGTAATCGAGATGATCCTGAGAAAGATTCGTAAATATTCCAATATCATATTCACAATCGTCAACCCGACCGAGATCAAGGGCATGGGATGAAACTTCCATGATGACATGTGTAATGCCGGCGTCGACCATATTTCTGAAAATTCTCTGCAAATCGAGGGACTCGGGTGTCGTGATGCTGGTCTCAAATGTGTCACCGCCAAATCTATAGTTGATTGTGCCGATAACGCCGACATGAAAACCGGCTGCCTCGAGAATCGACTCCAGCAAATAGGTAACCGTCGTTTTTCCGTTCGTTCCCGTAACTCCGATCAAACATAGTTCAGACGTCGGATTGTGAAAAAATTTTTTTGCAAGCTTTCCCAGAACCCGTCGACTGTTCTCCACCCTGATGAATGAAACACCCGGATTGGGGGGAACGTCCTTCTCATGAATTATAGAGCGTGCTCCCCTCCTGATTGCTTCGGAAATATAATTGTGACCGTCATATTTAAGCCCCGGTACGGCCACAAACAGTGAGTCTCTTTCACACTTTCGCGAGTCATAGCAGATATCCGAAACAGTGCCTGCTTCTTCTCCCGAGATAGTTATGACATCCAGTTCTCTGATCAGTTCTGAAAGTTCCACAATAACCTCTTCAATAACCGGGGCTCATCAAAATTTTACAATACAGCTGGTTCATAATGGGCGATCCTGGAATCGGCTTCTGGTTTACAGCCCAACCGCTGCCGATAATTTCAAGATTCAAGTCCCGTTCACGGGCGATTGTAACAATTTCCCTCATTGACATACCTCTGAAATCAGGCATGACCGATTCATCCATATCTTTCTGACCGTTGGGCGCTTCAGAGCTTGAAATCTTCTTTAGTTCTCTATTTTCTTCATCCGCAATAAGTTCCTGTTCGCCTACGTTTCGATGGAATCGCCGTAATATTTGTTCCGAAATAGTTTTAAAAACGGGCGCTGCTGCCTGGCCTCCCCACTTTTTCGTCTGGGGCTCATCGAGAATGACGAGAATCGTTATCTGGGGGTCTTCAGCCGGAAAAAATCCGAGAAATGAAGCCTTGACCTTATCAGATGAATAGAAACCGGCATCAAAATCAAATTTCTGAGAGGTCCCCGTTTTACCCGCTACTGCCACGTTTTCAATGCGAGCATTCTGGCCGGTACCATCGTCATCACTGACAACCCCCGTTAAAAACGACGTAATTCTGTGGGCCGTAAGAGGTGAAACAGTTCTCCCCACGACAGTCGGTGTAAATTCCTTTATGACCTTCCCATTCTTATCCACTAAACCACGGACGACATACGGTTTTATCATAACACCCTGATTTGCAATGGCAGACATAGCCGTGATCGTTTGTATTGCCGTCACCGATACACCCTGTCCAAAGGCTATCGTGGCAAAATCAACGTCCGTCCAGTGTTGAGGGTTCCTTATAATACCGGCAGCTTCACCTGGCAAATCAATGGCTGTCCGGGTACCAAATCCAAACTTTCTCACATACTGATAGAGCCTTTCTTTCCCAAGCTTTTGTGCAACTTTGGCAGAACCGATATTGCTGGAATGTTTGAGGATTTCACGTAATGTGAGAAGTCCGTATTTCTCACCTTCCGCTTCATGGATAACCTTTCTTCCGACTACAAACGCTCCATTTTCACAATCAAACAGTTCATCATATTCTACAACGCCTTCTTCCAATGCGGCCGCGACAACAAACGGTTTGAAAACTGAACCGGGGTCAAAACAATCGGCGATTGCTTTGTTACGCCTTATATCACTTGAATAGTCGGAAAAGACGGTAGGATTAAATCCCGGTTCACATGCCATTGCAAGGATTTCTCCCGTTCGGGGATCCATAACAACGGTAATACCCCCTTTAGAACCGGTTTCTTCAACTGCTTTCTGCAATTGAACTTCAACAATATGTTGGATTCTGCTGTCGATTGTTAGTATCAGGTTGCAACTTCCGCCGACTTCTTTGCTTCCGTCACCATCCTCCAGATAAAATCTATGTCCTCGAGCATCTTTTCCCCATGACACTCGTTTCGATGCACCTTTCAGGTATTCGTTGTATTTGAGTTCGAGTCCTGCCAGTCCCTCCGAATCCATCCCTACAAATCCGAGAAGATGGCCGGCCAACCCCTTATTGGTGTAATAACGCTTCGGCTCCTTTATAAGATAGATACCATCCACGTTCAGCTTTTTTATCGCCTGCGATTGTTTCGGAGAAATCTTTCTCGCAATCCAGCAAAATTTTTTATCCTTTGAGAGTTTCTCCATCACGTTTCTTTTTTTCAAACCAAGGGCCGATGCAAGCTTCACTGAAACACCTTTATGATCCTTGATCTGTGAGGGATCGGCGTAAACGGAATCAACCACAAAGCTTGCCGCAAGAACCTTTCCGTTCCGATCGAATATATGACCCCGCTCTGTTTGAATCTTCAGGATTCTTGTATGCTGCTTTTCGGCCTTTGCCTTCAAGGCATCCCGGGATAAGATCTGGAGCTGGAATGCCCGCGACACAAGAGCAACAAACAGTATTGAGAAGAAGATCAATACCGTTACAATCCTGAATCTGAGCCACTTTCTCGCTTGATTGGTCATTTTATAACTATCACCTGCTCTTTGTCCGGATAATGCATCCCCAATTGATCCCTCGCAAATGCCTCAACACGGCCGGGAGATTTCAACATCTGTATTTCCATTTTTAACTCGCTGTTTTCTTTTAAGAGCCTGTCCTTGAATTTCACTTCTTCTGCTATGTCATAGTTAAGCCCGGTAATATTGATATGACACCAAACATAGACAAGAAAGATAACCATCAACACCAGCGCAATCCATATAAATGATGAGCATCGAATGCCGATACGTTCTGAAATTTTTACCGTCCTTGCCCGTGTCATGTCAGACTCTTTCCGCTGTCCTGAGACGGGCACTTCGTGCCCGTGGATTGAAATTTATTTCAGCCTCGCCGGGAGTGATCGGTTTTTTCGTTATCACTTTAAGCTTCTTCTTTCTATTGCAGGAACACACCGGAAAATCAGGAGGACAGACACACCCTTTTTCCCAGGAACGAAATACATTCTTCACTATTCTGTCTTCGAGAGAATGAAATGAAATAACGGAAACCCTGCCACTCTTTCTGAGGAGATCAATGCCGTCATTAAGTGACTTGTGAAGGTTTGCCAGCTCGTCATTTACGGCAATTCGGAGGGCCTGAAAGGTCTTTGTTGCCGGGTGAACTCTTCTTCGTTTGACCGGACGAGGCATGGCATGAACAATAATTTCGGCAAGCTCACGCGTTGTTCGTATCGGTGCCGATTTTCTTTGTGTCGATATTGCCGCAACTATTCTCCGGGCCCTGAATTCCTCTCCATAATCGCGGAGAATCAGTTCCAGCTCTCGTTCCGAGGCAGTGTTGACGAGATCGTAGGCGCTGAAGCCACTCATTTGATTCATCCTCATGTCGAGAGGTGCCTCTGAGGAAAAGGTGAAACCCCTTGTCGCCGTTTCAAGCTGGTGAGAAGAAACCCCCAGATCCAAAAGAATGCCATCGACTGCTTTTATATTCAAGCTTGACAGGATCGTTTTCATATCGGCAAAATTACCCTGCTTTAAGAAGACTCTTTCACTGAACGGTTCCAATTTTCGTCGCGATTCACGAAGGGCATCGTCATCCAGGTCAATCCCGACAAGAACCCCGTCCGGGTCTGTTCGTTTTAATATTTCACAGGCATGTCCGCCACCGCCGATAGTTCCATCCAGAATAATACCCCCCGATCGGCAGTTGAGAGAATCGACTGCCTCTTTCAGCATGACAGGTGTGTGAAAGGATGACCCCATTATATTCCTAAATCAGCCATATAATCGCTGTAGATCTCAATATCCTGACTCGATTTGTCCAGCTCTGCCTCAAATCGTTCTTTGTTCCAGATTTCGATACTCCGACCCATTCCCGCCATGACTATCTCTTTTTCAAGTTGTGCATATTCCCTCAGTGCGGGTGGTACGAGAACCCTTCTCTGTGAATCAAAGGTACAGTCTACAGCACCCGACATGAAAAGACGCTGGAATGCCCGCACCTCCCTTCTGATAATAGACTGTTGAAAGATCTTTTGCTCAATAACGGTCCACTCCTCGTACGGGAAAACAAGAAGGTAGCTATCCCAATTCGTTATGACCATTCTGTTGTCGTATTTTTGCGCAAAGATCTCTCGCAGCTTGGCTGGAAAAATAATTCTGCCTTTTCCATCAATGGTGTGGTAATATCTGCCCCTGAATACTGACAACGGATAACCCCCTCCACAATCATCCACTTTGCTCCACTAGATGTGAATATAGAGGTGTCCATTTCTTTTGTCAAGGAAAATTTATTATCTTCTTCTTTTAATCTGATACTTTATGACCGCTTTATTGTGGTTGGCCAGATCGGCCGAAAAGTGGTGGGACCCATCATTTTTTGACACAAAAAAAAGGTAGTTTACCGGTGCGGGATAAAGAGCGGCCATGATCGAATCGATTCCCGGATTGCAGATCGGCCCGGGTGGCAGTCCTTCAATCCGGTATGTATTGTAGAGCGTTGTTTTTTTCAAATGTTTTTTTGTCAGGTTACCATTGAATTTTTCAATGCCGTAAATGACGGTCGGATCGCTTTGCAGTCTCATTCCTTTTTTCAACCTGTTGTGAAAAACTGCCGCTATCAACGGTTTGTTTTCATTTAATCCTCCCTCCTTTTCAATGATGGATGCAAGGATCAGAATCTCTTCAAAGGTGAATCCAAGTTCGCCTGCTCGTTGCATCATTGCCGATGTAACCTTCTGTCGGAAGCGCCTGACCATAAATCTCATTATTTCTTCTTCTCCCATCGATCGTGTCAATAT
Organism: Deltaproteobacteria bacterium; assembly: GCA_016935565.1. Taxonomy (GTDB): domain Bacteria; phylum Desulfobacterota; class Syntrophia; order Syntrophales; family UBA6807; genus JAFGQS01. Next base: position 18,640 of record JAFGQS010000118.1, on the reverse strand, counting down.
ATAGGTATCCGGGAAAAGATATCCTTCAATGCTGTCACCGGGTATATAGAGTGATGCCAGGAAATCTTTATTATACGCACGTTCCGTGAATGCTTCCTCGTCCACAAGTCTCCAATGAGATAGACGCGAGGCAATTTGGCGCACCGTAAATCCCTCCGGGATAGGTATGCGATACCCTTTAATTTCACCTTTCAGGAATTTATCGAGTATTTCTCTGGGAGTCATTGAAGTATCAAGTTCATACTCACCGGCCCTGATGTGTTTCGGTGCTCCCCTGAGAATTGCCAACAAATAGAATGATCTCCTGTGCTTAATTAAACCGACTTCTTCCAAGGCATTCATCACGGCAGTAAAGCTGTCTCCTTTGGAAATTTCAACGGTTATTGATTCTTGCTGAGGTTCCGTACTGACAGGACTATCCACATAATAAACATACCCTGTATAGAACACCACCAATGATAGTGCGACAGCCCATATGATGAGGATTAAAGGAGTTGCAGGTTTTTTCTTTCCCTTCATATCCATACAGTTAATCCTTCGTTCGATTAACGTAATCCAGATAGCCCTGAAGTATAATAGCAGCAGCGAGTTTATCTACGACGCCCTTCCTCTTCTTCCGGCTCATATTTGCCTCGATCAGGATTTGTTCCGCTTCTCTTGTGGACAGTGTTTCGTCCCATTTTACGATCGGTAACAAAAATCTCGATTCAAGGATGTCGACAAACCTGTTAACTTTTTCGCACTGGATACCTTCCGTACCATCCAATCGCAAAGGAAATCCCACGACGATTTTTTCGACATGATACTGTTTGATAACCGTTTCTATTTCTTCTAAATCCCTTTCCCGATTTTTTCTTGTGATGGTGGTAAGTCCCTGGGCAGTCAGCCCCAGTTCGTCACACACTGCAAGCCCCAATCGTTTACTTCCATAATCAATGCCCAGTATCCTCATGACAATACCCCTTGTGAGGTTCGGAAACTAACATATCAGTATCCTTCTTATCAATATAATTTTCATTGAGCGAAAATGAGAAAATCTTTTTATTATTGACAAACTGGGGGATTCTGTTATTTCTTTTATAATTAATCTGTATCCTCGGAACAGATGGTCACAGTGCATTCCTGTACGAAACATGCTTGAGACCACGGGTTTGCAGACAGGATTTCAAACAGAAAGAACTATTCCATGAAGCACATCATCCTGGGTACCGCCGGCCATGTCGACCACGGAAAAACCGCCCTCATCAAGGCCCTCACCGGCATTGACACAGACAGGCTCAAAGAAGAAAAGGAACGGGGGATCACCATTGAACTCGGCTTTGCCCAATTAACCCTTAACAATGGGCAAAAAATCGGGATCGTCGATGTCCCGGGCCATGAAAGATTTGTCAAGAATATGGTTGCCGGAGCCGGTGGGATTGATGTCGTTGCATTGGTGATAGCGGCCGATGAGGGCGTTATGCCGCAGACAAGGGAACACCTTGATATATGCCAGCTTCTCGCCATCAGGAAAGGGATCGTGGCCCTCACAAAAACAGATCTTGTCGATGAGGAATGGCGTGGTCTTGTAAAAGAAGACATCCGTGATTTTCTCACGGGAACATTCCTTGAAGGATGCCCCATTGTGCCGCTTTCAGCCGTCACGGGGACAGGTCTTCCGGAGTTTCTTTCAGCTCTTGAAAAAATTATCGCCGAAACCGAGGAGCGAGCTGATCCCGGCTTTTTCAGACTTCCCATTGATAGAGTCTTTACCATGAGGGGATTCGGTACGGTCGTAACGGGAACCTTGCTGTCGGGTTCGGCAAAGGTTGGTGATACGGTACAAATAATGCCTCAACAGATGAAGGCAAAGATCAGGGGCATTCAGATACATAATGAAGCGGCTGAAGGAGCGGTATCCGGCCAGCGAACTGCCATGAACCTCCAGGGCATCGGCAAAGAAACCATACAAAGAGGCAATATTCTCTCATCTCCCAACACCTTCGAATCCTCCGTCCGTATGGATGTATTGTTACAATACCTGCCGAATACGGGGAAAAAACTGAAAAATAGAACTCCCGTCCGATTTCATACCGGAACGAGTGAAATAATCGCACGAATTATCCTTTTTGATAAAAACGAAATAAGTCCCGGTGAAACGGTGTATGCACAGGTCATGTTGGAATCACCAACCATTGCAATAGGGGGAGATCGATTTGTCATTCGAAGTTATTCTCCCATCAATACCATCGGGGGCGGTCGCATCCTCGATCCCCTCGCAAAAAAGTTAAAAAGGCACACAGACAATACCGGTGATCAACTGAAGGGACTGAACAGTAATGATATCACGGAGAGAACAAAGATTATCTTGGAACGCGCCGGCCTTGAAGGCATATCGGGCAGACACCTCTCTGTAAGAACAGGAGTGTCCTTAGAAAAACAAACCAAGATTTTGGAAGAAATGTTTTCAAAAAAAGAGGCACTTCTGTTGGACAGGGACGAACTCAAAGTGGTCGCTTTCTCTTCCTACGGAACCTTACAGAACACCATAGTAAATACCATAGCAAACTATCACAAAAGATTTTCCTTACGCGAAGGATATCCCAAGGAGGAACTCAGAATTACTGTGGGAGAATACATAGACTCCAAACTCTTTAACAGGGTAATAAGGGATCTGGAACGTGAAGGCATGATCGTGGTTGAAAAAGAAAATGTCCGTCAACCTGACCATCGCGTTCACCTCCAGGGAGAACTGGAACATCTGCGTGACAATATTGGCGCCATTTACCTCAAAGCACATTTGACACCCCCATCAACCAAGGAAATCATGGCACGCTTCTCCGAAAAGAAAAAAGAAACGGCGAACGTGCTTACGGTGATGCTTACAGAAGGAATCCTGGTAAAGATCAATGAGGATATGTACTTTCATAAAGATGCTGTTGCTGCACTGAAAAATGATTACAGGGAATTTCTTGTCAAGCATGAGAAAGCGACGCCGTCAACGTTTCGAGACCTGACAGGTCTCTCCCGAAAATACGCAATTCCACTTATGGAATATTTTGACAAAACGAAATTGACGATCCGCGTCGAAGACCATCGGGTCCTCCGGGAACGAAAAGAGAATGGAAGCTGATAACACAAAAATACCCATCGAAGTATGGGATGTTCAATTGTATGACGGGGGGAAACTATCCGCTATAACGGATCGTATTATACGGGAAGTCCCCGTCGAACTCTACCTGAACGGTGATAAAGTAATAACAATAGCCTGTGCCGGAATTCATCTTGAAGAGTTAGCCGCCGGTTTTCTCAAATCCGAAGGCATTATCAGATCACGTCAAGACCTTTACGGGATAACAGTGTCCCATGGAGGATCACAAATCCATGCGAGTACAATAGACAGGAAACAGCTCCTTCACGACAGATCTATTCTTTCGAGCGGTGCCCGTGAAACCGGATCAGAGCAGATGGGAAAGACAATCACGTCTGATATGAAGGTATCGGTGACGAATGCCCTTCGTCTTATGGACGATCATCTCAACGCAACAGTGATTCATAAGGCAACACACGGAACACATTGCTCATCGCTGGCCGATGGCGAAGGCCGTTTAATCGTTTCACGAGAAGACATCGGAAGGCATAATACCCTTGATATGATCGGGGGATACATCTTACTCAATGCCGTTGATTGTTCGAAAAAAATTATCGCAACGACGGGGCGGGTTTCATCGGAAATTGCATCAAAAGTCTGGAAGTTGGGCATACCTGTCATTCTCTCACATGCGGTCCCCACCTCTCAGGCCATCATGATGGGAAATGAAGCGGGAATCACAATCATCGGATACATGAGGAACGGAAAAATGACTGTGTATTCACACAGGGAACGGGTGATATTTTGACAACAAAAGATTTATATGTGACGGATATTGAAGCTGGTAACAAGATTAACGGTATGTTTCTTGTTACCGAAAAAAACCTGGCAGTCTCCCAGAAGGGATCACCATACCTGAACCTCCGCCTGAGAGATAAAACGGGAGAAATTGACGGACGGGTGTGGGATAACGCAAAGGAATTCAATAGATTATTTCAAAAGGGAGACATCATCGCAATACGATCCCGGGCTGTCAACTACAGAAATGTCATGCAACTCTCTATTTCACATATAGAGAAAGTTGACGATTCCTTAATCGACCCCGCCGATTATTCTCCTGCGACATCATTCAATATCGATGATATGTTTGAAGAATTGATGTCATATATAGAGGGAATTAAAAGTCCCCCCTTGCGGGAATTGCTCAATGCCATTTTTCATGATGACCACATTCTCACTGCCTTTAAACGGGCGCCGGCAGCAAAGGGACTTCATCATTGCTACATCGGCGGTCTTCTGGAACACACGCTTTCGGTCACACGACTTCTTGACATGGCCGCTCACCACTACCGAACTGTTAACAGGGATCTTATGATAGCCGGTGGGATACTTCACGATATCGGAAAAATATATGAGCTGTCCTTTGCAAAAATGATTGACTACACTGATAAGGGAAGGTTGATTGGACATATCGTTATCGGAGTAGAAATTATCGATCAAAAAATCGCTGCTCTTGATGATTTTCCCGAGCAACTCGCCCTGGAACTCAGGCATATATTATTAAGTCACCATGGAGTTCTCGAATTCGGGTCGCCTAAACGTCCCAAAACACCGGAAGCGCTGCTTGTTAATATGATCGATGATCTTGACGCAAAGATAAATGCTTTCCAGGGATTTATCGATAGCTCGAACGACGACGAATCGCACTGGACACCGTACCATCGGCTCTTCGAACGATTTATATACAAAGGATCGGATGAATAAACGGCAAAAGGAATCAGGTTTCAGGTACCATGTTCCCGATTTCCCAAATCCGATCATCGACACCGCCTTGAACCCTTGACCCCCTGGCCCAGACCGATCAACCTTACTAGATTGTCAATAATTTGTCATCATTATGAAGCTTAGCTTATACTTTTAGTAATCACCGCGTTGCGACAGGGCGGGCCTGGAATCCTTGGCCCCTCTTCTCCAACTAAATTGCAAAAAACCAAAATTTTTAATACACTCTTTCACCAAAGATTGCCGTACCGATTCTCACGATAGTTGCACCCTCTTCAACGGCAACACGATAGTCACCGGACATGCCCATAGACAGTTCTTTCATCACAACGTCCGGTAGATCCTCTTCAATGATCCTGTCCCGTAATTCTCTGAGGGCCACAAAAAAGGGCCTGGCATCCTCCTGATTATCGAACCACGGAGGCATGGTCATAAGTCCCTGAACGGCAAGGTTTCGAAGGCCCGCAATCTCTTTAATAAGGGAAAGAGCATTCTCTTTTCGAACACCGCTTTTCGTCTCTTCTCCACTGACATTCACCTCGACGAGAATCTTGGTTTTGAGACCCGCATTTCCCGACCGTTTGTCCAGTTCCCGGGCGAGACTCATTCTGTCAACAGAATGAATAAGATCAAACAGTTTGATGGCATATTTTGATTTATTTGATTGGAGGTGGCCGATCATATGCCATTCGAGAGTTTTCCCCATCTTTTCAATCTTCCGCTTCCCCTCCTGGACATAGTTTTCACCGATAATGTCTATACCTGCCTCGATCGCCTCCATGATCCTTGCATCATCAACGGTCTTTGTCACACCCATAAGCCTGATATCCGATACGTTCCTGCCGGCTCGCACGGCCGCTTCTGCAATGTTCTCCCGTATCTTTTCAATATTTTCTCGTATTGTTGACATCACGCTCCCCCTTCAAATGCTATGGCACCAACATGTTTCAATGCCGTTACAACTTCCGTCAACGGAAGACCGACGACATTTGCATATGAACCATGAATTTCCTTGACGAAAAATGCAGCCATACCCTGCACGGCATATCCTCCCGCCTTATCATACGGTTCCTTTGTACTGACATACCACTCTATCTCGTCTTCATGAATCTCTTTAAACATGACGGTCGATTCAATAACATCATGTATCAAAAGCTTTCCGTCTTTGACTATGGAAAAGCCCGTTAAAACGTGATGGGACCGGCCACTGAGTTTCGTCAGCATTGATCTTGCTTCTTTCTGCGTCTCCGGTTTGCCAAGCACTTCGTCTTCGATTACCACCACGGTGTCTGCACCTAATACCCATGCAGCGGGGTTATCGTGAGAAACAGACGTACTTTTTTCTCGAGCAAGTCGCAAAACATGGTTTCTCGGAGTTTCTCCATTTAAAAACTCTTCATCGACATCACTCGGGATGACATCAAACTCTATGCCCAGCACCCTCAGGAGTTCCTGTCGCCGCGGTGAAGCTGATGCCAGTATTAACGGCCCAGTTTTAATCAATGATATATCCCCTTTCCTCCGTTCTAAAACAGACACAATCTCTGCCGTAAACAACGTTATTGTAGCCAGATAGAACACCCAGATCACGACATATACAAGAGCTTTCAGTGAACCGTAAACAAAACCGGCAGGATTCCCGCCAAGTGATAAATATACGTTGAAGAGTTGTTTTGCAACTTCGAGAAGTATTGTACTGACGGTGCCACCGATCAAGGCATTGATAAGGGACACCTTCTTATTGGGTATTATCATATATATGAGGGTAAAAAACAAAACAATGATTGAAAGGGGAATAACATATCGAAGAAGCGTGCTGTTAAGTAAAAAATATCCGACCTCCCATTTTCCGATAATGCTCTCCCCTGTATTTACCACTATGGAAAATAGGATCATAATAAGTCCTGCCGGGATAACTGCGACACCCATAAATAAAGATCGAAAGAGGTGTCGTTTATTCTCCACTCTGAATATGGCTGTGAAGGCCGTCTCCAGAGACGTTACAAACATGGTTGAAATCCACAAAAGAAATGCAAATGCTATCCACCCGACGAACCCGCTGACATCCGACAATTTTTTTACTTCGAAGATTAATTTTTCTTCAACGTACGGATTGAGGTCCTTGATAAAATCTACAACAGCTACATACGCAGTTTCCGACGATCCTAATACGAATCCACTCACATAAAAAATGAGGTACAGGATGGGAATAACCGATATGATCGAATAAAAAGCTACCGCAGCCGACAAATGGAAACAATTGTCTTCGAAAAAAGCACGTATAGCATCGGTGAGAATACGCAGTGGCAATTTACCGCAATATTGAAGGTAGACTGTTATCCTTTTTTTCATGTCACATCTCTTACAGGACTCCCGACATGGTGTCAAGAATACCCACCAGTCAGAAGTCAGGAGACAGAATTCAGAATTCAGAAAAAAATACGTTCATCAATCTCCTCATCCTGACTTCAAGATTTTGACTCCTGACTCCTGGCTCCTGTTTTCTTTACTCTAACTTCGGCTCCTTCGATTTCTATCTCCATGAGATCCTGGGCAAGGATGAGTGGACCGTCATATGTTTTCCGACACTGAGCTGTTACATCCACGGTGTCGCATTCGGGATAAAAATGTGTCAGGACAAGGTGTTTTACCTTTGCTTCCGATGCAATTTTTCCCGCAAGTGAAGGTGTAAGGTGTCCCGGAACCTTTAATGCATCGGGCATGGCAGATTCACAGATAAGTATATCTGCGTCATCAGCAAGTGTTATCGCATTCCCACAAAAATCGGTATCTCCCGTGTACACAATAGATGTTCCATCAGCCATGATAATACGAAAACCGATACTGGTCTCTATGTGGTCAAGCGGCAGGGTCTTAATATCAAACGAATCAAAATGTACATGATCCTCCTTCGCGTTATCGACTTCGACCAGGTTTAACAATCCTCGATCAAGCTGAATCCATTGTCCGTAGACCACCGTAAGGCGATCGTAAAAATCACTCAGTCCACGGCATCCCGCTACAATAAAGGGATTTCTTCGACGATACGTTTCGGGATATTTCGTAGCAAAAAGAAACGGCACAAACTCACCGGTATGGTCCGGATGAAGATGGCTGAATAACACATGTGAAACATCATAAATGGATCCTCCTGCTTCGAGAAGCCTTCGAATTGTTCCGGCACCCACATCTAACAGGATCGTGTCATTTCCTAGCCTCACCAATACCGAAGGAGAACTTCGCTTTAAGGAAGGTACACACGTCCCTGATCCAAGTATAGTAATCTTCACGTTTTTCATAGTGCAATATTGAAATTATGTATATGCTACGTGGCCGCGATTAATTTAACGAAGAACTTTCTTGTCCTCGGACCATCGAATTCACAGAAAAAAAGAGACTGCCATGTACCAAGGATAAGATGTCCGTCTTCAATAAAAACAGCCTCCGACGAACCGATCAGAGACGATTTGATATGGGCGGCAGAATTCCCTTCCAGATGTCTGTAATTATCATGGAGAGGAATCACTTTATCCAGTTCCATAATGATATCCAGCGGCACGCTTGGATCTGCATTTTCATTAATCGTGACTGCAGCAGTTGTATGGGGTACAAAGACATAACAAATCCCGCTTTTCACGTTATTTTCTCGTAAAGCGGTCCTGACCTGATTTGTAATGTCTATCATTTCAAACTGTGACTTCGTTCGGACGGTAAATTGTTTCATTGGACACCCTCATAATATAGAATATTTTTTGACTTAAATCGCGTCATAGGCTATATTCCATGTATTATAATTCACGGAGTCATATTTTTCAATGTACCGTAACGGCAAAACGAGTAGTTGAACATTATGAAGGCAGAGAAATTTTTAAAAGGAGTCCCGTTATTTCACTCCCTCAGTGCTGATGACAGCGAGCAACTTGCCGCATCGATGAGGCATCGGTCTCTAAAGAAGGGTGAGGTGCTTTTCCGTAAGGGTGATGAAGGAAGTTCACTCTATATAGTGAGATCGGGAATTATCAAGATTGTTCTCCCATCAAAAACGGGAGATGAGGTTTCGCCGGCACTTCTCGCCGAAGGAGATTTCTTCGGTGAAATGGCACTGTTGGACGGAATGCCACGTTCAGCCGATGCGGTAGCACTTGAACCAACCGAACTATACGCCCTGAAACGAAATGACTTTCTGTCGTTTCTTACGAATAACGAACAGGCAATTCGTGCCATTTTTTCTTTTTTATCCATGCGGTTACGTAAGACCGACGATCTCTTGGAAGATGTATGCTTTCTTAATATCTCTACCAGGCTTGCAAGAAGACTTGTTGAGCTGGCCAACGATTATGGTCACCGCGAGGAGGAAGACGGTCCGATACAGATTGATTTGCGTCTGACACAGAGTGATCTTGCCAGCATGGTCGGAGTTACGAGAGAAAGCATCAATAAGGAATTGCGGGTTTTACGGGAAAAAAGCATGGTAAGCACCACAGGAAATATGATTCAAATTCTCGACGTGGAACGTCTCAAAAGGCGTGCCCATTTGTAACTGAATTATGTGACATATTTCACACCAAAAGTATGAAACACTTCATTGTGTTCATTAATCATCTCGCGTATAGTTCCCTCAAATTGTTTTTTCTCATAAAAAAAGCTGGTTAATCGTTCATGACGATCTACTGACAAGTCACAGGAAAGATGAAATAACGCCGGCGGAACAAGAAGGAACGGAAACGATTCGAAAGCGATCATAACAAAATAACTGTAACGATTTCTTTTTCTCATATATAAAACAGGGTACCATGCCAGCATCTCCGATAGAATATTTTGTCATGATTGTTTCGGTAGTCTTCGGCAGCGTTGTGGGAAGTTTTCTCAATGTGTGCATATTTCGAATTCCCACAGGGAAATCTATCGTACTACCCGGTTCTCACTGTGTTACCTGTCAACAACCCATTCGGTTTTATGATAATATACCGATTATCAGTTTTTTCATATTACGAGGGAGATGCCGACATTGTAATACAACAATATCCCCCGTATATCCGGCCGTTGAATTTCTCACTGCACTTATGTCACTCATGCTTTTCTTACGATACGGTTTATCGCTTCAATATCTCTTAACATTTGTATTTACCTGTGCTCTTATCATAATAACGTTCATCGACCTGGAGCATCAGATTATCCCCGATGTTATTACACTGCCAGGGATTCCAATCTTTTTTCTGTCGGCCATATTGATTATGAATGTACGACTTCTCGACTCACTTCTGGGAATCGTCCTCGGCGGCGGGTGTTTTTATCTGATTGCTTTCGGATATAAGTTGTTGCGAAAAACGGAAGGAATGGGCGGAGGAGATATCAAGCTCATGGCAATGATGGGGGCTTTTCTGGGATGGCAGTCCTTGTGGTTTATACTCCTTTTCAGTTCGATACTCGGCGCTATCGTTGGCATCTCCGTTATTCTTTATCAAGGTAAAGACATGAAATATGCAGTTCCTTTTGGCCCTTTTCTTTCTATTGCAGCTGTCGCTTATTTATTTATGGGTGAACATGTAACACGGTTATTGTTTTTAAGATAGTAATCCATAATGACGATTAACGTTTATACGAGTACCGGGCCGGCATAACGTGTAATAAGAATGTGGATATAGCAAAAGAATACCGCATATGGTGCCCGTGAAAAAATGTATCGCCGGACATCGAGTTTCCGTATTCGGTGAAAATTACAGAAATTTTGGGGAAATAGCCGGACTTATCACTACGACATATACTACACCCGATTATCGGCGCAGCCGGTGTTTGCACGGTGTTATTATTGAAGGTTTTCATACTATAGAATGTTTAAGGAGATTGAACACACAACCTGGCATAGTTGTTGCTATTTAATTAAGTTGTTAAATAATTGAGATCTGCTCCGTGACGAACGATTACAGTGAAATATGGTAGCGGAGAAAAGATTACGTGAATCAGGCAGGAGACATACATGATCCAATGCCGAAAAGGCTTTTCTCTCATAGAAATGCTTATCGTCTGTGCGATAATCGCCGTACTGAGTCTTATAACGGTACCGGCTTTTCTACGATACACGGCAAACGCAAACCTGAAATCGGCTGTGAGAGAGGTTTCTTCGGATATTCTGAGGCAGAAAGAGCAGGCGATATCACGTAATTTAGAACAGAAAATTGTATTTAATACTGGAAGCGAATCGTACACCCTTCAAGAAGAAATTGCCGGCGGTGGAGGCTGGACGAATCAACAGACAAAGTTGCTTAAATCGTTCGGCAGTAACATTGATATAACAGGAACAACCTTTGGAGCCAATACGATTACGTTTCAGACAAGGGGAACTGCATCAATGGGCACCCTAACGCTGACAAACAACAGGGGATCAACAGCAACGATAACAATCAACATTACAGGAAGAACTTATGTTGCGTACAACATGCAATAATAAAGGCTTTACCATGGTAGAAGTTCTCATTGCCATGTTCATAGTTTCAGTCGGCATTATCGCACTCATGTCAATGCAGCCGCTGTCATGGCAGACAGCCGAAAAATCAGATCTCTTAGGCAGGGCTGCGGGAATGCTGGAACAGGAATTGGAAGCAACGGAACTCATTATCATGAACCCGAACAATGTAATACCCGCAGGCGGCACAAAAACGGTGTATGCCAGCGGTATGGGAGCACTCCAGCAGACAGGGGATGTAGCGTATACAGTTCAGACAAACATTGTTAACGCGGGCAGCTCGTGGACTGTTACAGTGAAGGTTACATGGTCCGGCAATAATAGAGGCATTTCGGAAAGTCTCATTGTTTCACGGCAGGAAAGTTTCCGGATGTAAGCAGACCGGATTAAAAATATATCACCATGAACGAGAAAAGCCGCAAGGAACGGATAATGACGCAGAGAGGAATCACACTTGTCGAACTCATGATTGCCATGGCTGCCGGATTGGTTGTAATGATTGCTCTTTACGCTGCAACGGAAATGGGACAGCGATCATCCGTTGCTGTCGAGAGAAAGGTTATCGCCCAGCAGGATGCACGGGCCGCTCTGGACATCATGGCACTTGAAATCCGCATGGCATCATATAATTCCAATTATTCCGCTGGGATATGGACAGAAGGCCCCAGTAACCCCAACTGCGGCAACCCAAGTCCCAATCAGGGATACAAGGGCATTCAGGAAGCCGGGGCTGATTCAATAACCGTAGAGATGGATATTAATGAAAATTCTACCATTGGAGGTGCCGGTAATGCCAATGAGATCATCCGCTATAATTATGATGTTGCGAATCAGAGAATAACCCGAAGTACGAATTGCGGGAATGCGGACGCTTTTTTAGGACCGACGATGGCGAATCTTGGTCAACGAGATGTACGGGTCGTCAATAGTTCGGTAGGTATACCCATATTCAAATATTACGACGGGACCGGAGCACAGATTGCACAGGCCAATCTCCCCCTGATGATACCGAGCATCAGGAGAATCGACATTACGCTCGTTGTCGATACGGCGGCCGTAGACTCAAGCTTACAGAGAAGAAGAAGGACCATACATTCAACAAGTGTTATACCGAGGAATCATGCAGCAGTTTATTAAAAAATATTCACAGCGTAACGTCACCGATGACTGGTCGGAAAGGGGATTTGTCCTCGTTTTGGCCATCCTCGGCATTGCCGTGCTCATGGCCCTGGGCATTCTTGCTCTCAACATGTCCGGCAGGGATGTCACGATCAGTTCCCGGGTCGTTGGAGAAAAGAAGGCTCTGTCTGCCTGTGAATCCGGCATTCACAGTCTGATGCTTAATTTTAATCCCGCAAACCTTGCAGGTTCTCAACTTGCCGATATTCAAGTTGATCCTGCCACCGATCCGGCCTCCCGTTACACTATCGGATTACCCGATCGTCCCGGTGGTGGCCCGGGAGTAATACCCCTGGCAGGTTATTCCATCGGCGGTGGTCAGATGTGGGGGCAGACCATGTATGAAGTAGTTGTAACGGGAATGAATACGGCCTATAACAGCCGGGTACAGGTTGGCGTGGGTATGGGCTATGGCCCTATAGAGATCACCACAATATCGAGGTAAGACAAAAAATGAGGTGTGCACAATGTCAACGGTAAAGACAACAATATTTGTGGCGGTGTTTACTCTTATATTCATGATATCAACATGTTATGCAATAACCCCCACCAGCGGGAGCAAAACGAAAAGAGTCGGCACGTCAACCTCGCTCCATGAAAAAAGGATAAAAAAAGTTACGGCAACATTGAAAAAGATCGACGATCACACCTTATATCTGAATAACAATCAGACATATGACCTCCGAGGAGTAAAAGTGCTGGATTTTACCGGTGGTGGACGTTTTTCAAGAGAAAAGACAATCGTTGAGATGACCTTTATCAATGGTACGTTAAAAGTGGTTACCATTCGCTGATCATTTTTAATGGCGATGTTAACGGAGGAAAATATGGGCACGATAATGAGAAACATTCTAACAACTATTATATGGAGCGCATTTATTTCAACTGTCATACTGGTGGGCATACAGCCTGCTTCGGCTGATGAGACGGACCTTTTTACCATCAAAGCACCACCGAATGTACTGTTTATTCTCGACAATTCCAACAGTATGGATGAGGACTTCATCGGAAACTGTGTCTGTTCATGGGCAACGGGCAGCAGGTCCGTCGAAGGAAGACGGGCATTGATCAGCCTGATCAACACCTATGTCAACCAGATGCGGATCGGCTTGATGACATACAAACTACCTGCATCAAGTAAATACCGACTCCATAACGCCGTATATTTTGCTTCATATGAACCGAAATCATACTGCCCAAACCCGCCCGCAGAGTGCGAAGAATACTGCAAAACGGGAGATGCGGCAAAGCTTGCCATATGTCAGGCATCGTGTTTCGCACAGAATGCATCCTTTGATGCGACCTATATGGACGAGATTTTCACCAGCTACGGCGTCGGGACAGAGCAGAGGAACCGCTACTGCGATCTCGTTTATCCGAAAAGAAATCAATATGAAAATCCCACCGACCCCGGAAACTATGTCTATTATAACAAACCGGGCACGTTCTATGCCGGCAGCAACTACGGTACGAAATTCGGCTATACATCGTCCTACAACTCATACGAAGGTAATAAAGACAACTATGCCCTTTACAATACAAAAACAGGAACATCGGATACTTTTACCGGTTACTCCAATTATTTTAATACTTGGGGCTTCAATCCCACCGATGAAGACTGGGCGTTAGGGTTCGGTGATTTCGGCCGGAGACTGGCCTGGTATTACACAGGTCGAACATGGTTTGCCAACGGATCTCCCGGTGACGGTTATCTGCATAGAGGATGTGCAGATAATGATGGCGCCGATGTTCATAAAAATGCTCTCCTCGCAAAGTTGGACATGAAAGAAAATAACGAAACGGGCTACATGAGCTGTACGAACACGGGCGATCCGAATCAATGTGCCTATATCGTCAACGCAGGCCTGACGCCGACTGCCGGAACACTTCAGTCGGCATATAATTATTTCACGGGAGCTCAGAGTCCCATAACGGAATGGTGTCAGAAAAACTTTATCGTCTATGTGACTGACGGGTTGCCGAGTGTTGATGAAACCGGAACGGGTGGTACCGCCGATGCATTAATGCCTGCCGTACTCACGAAGATCGATGCCTTACGAAGCATTACGAAGAATCTCAGTGGCACAGACTATGATTTTGATCTCAAGACGTACGTGATCGGTCTGGGTCTGACGACGGAGGCGAAGACAAAGCTGGATACCATGGCCGTCCACGGAGGTACGGCGGTCGAGGGTCATGCATACTATGCAGACGATATCGCTCAATTGACCTCAAACCTAAGTCGAATCCTCCAAGACATTGTAGAGCACAGTTATTCATTTGCATCGACATCCGTCTCATCATCGAGAGTGGCCGATGAAAACTACATGTACGAGGCATCATTTCAACCGACAGACGAGGATCCCTTCTGGATCGGCCATCTTAAAAAATACGACATCAATGCAGATGGAACAGTCGGAAACATGATATGGGATGCCGGAGATCAATTGCAGGCGAAAGATCCGGCTACAAGAACAATTTACACCTATAAAGGCGGCTCAATAACAGCTTTTACCACCGCCAATATTACCAAAGAAGATCTCGACGTTGCAACCGACACAGAACGAGATGCCATCGTCGGATATATTCGCGGAGAGGCCGTTTACAATCCCGACAACTGGAAGTTTGGTGATATGTTCCACAGTCCACCTATAACCGTGGGAACTCCTTCCGACTATTTTTATGATGCAAGGGATGTAAATAATGCCTTCGCCACCTTTAGGCTAAACCATGAAAGAACATCAGCCAACGGACAACGGGTGGTCGTCGTCGGCGCCAATGACGGACAACTTCGTGCGATTGTAGCCGGTTCGGGTGAAGAGAGCTGGAGCTTTATCCCGCCCAATTTAATGCCGAAGCTCAAGGATCTGGCCCATACCACTCACCCCACCGGTCTCAGCCACCAATACTTTGTGGATGGAACCATAACCGTTGCCGACGTATGGTTTGCCCCCGCCGCCAACCCTAATAAAGATGGCACCGATAAAGCCCACACAGAATGGAAAACGCTGATGATGTTCGGTGAAGGAAGGGGCGGCAATCCGAACCTCTGGAGCTCTTCATCGTCATGCGATTCAGGTTTCAGTGCTATCTATGATGCGGTAAACTATCCTTACTACGGCGGTTACTATTGCTTCGACATTACCGATCCGCTCAATCCTGTCTATAAATGGCGGATCAATCCCACCGTCGCGGAAGCACCTTACCTGGGTGATCCGTGGTCCAGGATACTTCCCGGACGAGTCGTCATAGAAGGAAAGGAAAAATGGGTCGGATTCATGGGAGCCGGATTTAATGCCTCAGACTGCGCAGGGGGAGGTGGCTGTGACACGAGGGGTAAAGGATTCTATGTCATCGATCTGGCCGACGGTGACATACTCTGGAGTTACACCCGGGCGGATGCAACCGTTGACGGCCTCGATATGGATTACAGCATGCCTGCACCACCGGCAATTGTCGATACGGACAATGACAGTTTCATCGACACTGTGTACGTCGGTGATTTAGGAAACAATATGTGGAGATTCAAGTTCTGTCGAGCATCCGATGGGGCCGGGTGTAAAACGACCGATTGGACCGGCAGTCTCTTAATGGACTCTTCAACGGGGGAAATAAGGCCGATTTACACAACTCCTGCCATCGCCCGGGATTTAGCAAGTAACCTGTGGGTTTACTGGGGAACGGGAGACAAGCAAGACCCGACATCGGTGATTGTACAGGAAAAATTCTACGCAGTCAAAGATAACGATCTCACAACAACACGAGAGCTCAGTGATCTGGAAAACATCACATCAGGCACATACAGTGCAGTAAAAGAGGGCTGGTATATTAACCTTGCAGGATCGGGTGAAAAGATCCTGTCGTCTCCCACCGTTTTCGGAGGAGTCGTTTACTTCACGTCATTCATTCCCGATCAGTCAGGAGATCCCTGCGCGTACGGCGGAGATGCAATGTTATACGGAGTCAATCACGTTACCGGTGCGGGGGTATTAACACCGCAAGGCGACAGAAGCATGCTCATCGGGAGCGGAGTAGCAACAGCACCGGTTATCTCGTTGAAACCCGGAGCGGCATTATCACCGGATCTCTACGTCACCTTGAGTGCCGGCGGTGGCGGTGGCGGTGCCAAGACAATACGGGTAGCCTTTGAACCACCGACCCTTGCGAACAGAACCAATATGCTTTTCTGGAAAGATTATCGTTTACAGTAAGGAAAAGGTTAAACAATCACACAACATCGAATATCATTACCGCCCCTTCATCACGTACAGAAGAAGGGGCATTTTTTTGGATAGTGTCTAAAACTCCTTGACTTCGACATGATATAAATATAAAAGACAAGCGGTTGGCTTACGAGCCAACCTTTTCATTTTTCGACACGAAAAGGTGACTCATGAATAAGAACCTGGTTGATTTACTCTCGAAAACAATGCAAACCTGCTTTGACAAAGGCATCTTCGAAAAGAAAGATGTCCCTTCGATAGAGGTTGAGGCTCCCAAGGAGAACTCTCACGGCGATTATGCGACCAATATTGCGATGATCCTTGCATCAATACTGAAGATGAATCCTCGCACAATAGCAACCCGGATCATAGAAAATATCGAGGACGGAGACAATATACTGGAAAAAGTGGAAATCGCCGGCCCCGGTTTTATTAATTTTTTTATCAAGGACACTATCTGGGCTACCCTTTTAGCGGAAGTGGATGAAAAGGACGATCGGTATGGAGAATCCGAGATTGGAAAGGGAAAGCGGGTACAGGTTGAATTTGTCAGTGCCAATCCCACGGGCCCACTCCATGTCGGACATGCCAGAGGTGCCGTCATTGGAGATGTTGTCGCCAATATCCTGCAGGCATCGGGATATTCCGTATCCAGAGAATATTACATTAATGATGCCGGCAATCAAATGAACAACCTGGGAAGATCCGTTCTGTACAGATATCGGCAGTTACTGGGAGAAGAAATCGATTATCCCGATGAATGTTATCAGGGACACTACATCAATAATCTGGCTTCCGAGATTCTTACAAAAGACGGTGATCGGCATCAATCGGAAGTAGAAGAAGAGGTTATCTCCCTCTTTACGGACTACGCCGCCGGATCCATCCTCGAAGGAATAAAAAATGACCTTGAGGCCTTCGGGGTCGTTTTCGACTGTTTCTTCAGTGAAAGAGAACTTTATAAGGATGACGGTGTCGAGACGTTGTTACGGGAACTCCAGGAAAAGCAATACATTTACCGGGAAGGTAACACTCTCTGGTTCAGAACAACCGACTTCGGTGATGAAAAGGACAGGGTCGTTGTCAGAGACAACGGTGAACCCACCTATTTTGCCGCGGATATTGCATACCACAAAAATAAATATGAGAGAGGTTTCGATACTGTTATTGACGTCTGGGGTGCCGATCATCATGGTTATGTACCCAGAATGTATGCAGGCATTCAGGCGCTCGGCAAGAAAAAAGAAGCTCTGGATGTTATCCTGGTACAGTTAGTAAATCTCTTACGTGGCGGGAAACCGATAGCAATGTCCACACGGGCAGGTGAATTTGTAACGCTCCGTGAAGTGGTCGACGAGGTGGGAAAAGACGCCGCACGATATAATTTTCTTCTGCGGCGATCCAATAGCCACCTTGATTTCGATCTGGAACTCGTTAAGGAACAATCCAATGAAAATCCCGTGTACTACGTTCAATATGCCCATGCTCGAATCTGCAGCATTATGCGAACGGCCGTTGAGCGGGGCCATACAATTCCGGGCTACCATGACGTGAATCCGAGTCTACTGAGTCTCCCGGAAGAGTTCAACATTATAAAGGCCATCGACAGATTTCCGGAATTGATCGAGGGAAGTGCAAAGGCCGGTGAACCCCATCGGATCACCTTTTACATTAACGATCTTGCCTCTGCCTTTCATAGTTACTACAATAAAAACAGGGTTATCTCGGATGATGCGGAACTGACACATGCAAGACTTTTTCTGGTTAAGTGTATAGGCATTATCTTGAGAAATGCCCTTCATTTACTAGGTGTTTCAGCCCCCGAACGGATGTAGGCAAACTCTTTAGTCCCTTAATTGTAAAGTTCTTGCAAAATTTAAATCCGAATATCGAATTTCGAAACTCGAAACAATATGGAATGAC
>JAFGQS010000012.1 GCA_016935565.1 Deltaproteobacteria bacterium | reverse complement strand
GATTAAAATGGATCTCGGATTGAAAGGAAAGGTGGCGCTGATTACAGGCGCCTCCCGGGGTATCGGCAAGGCCTGTGCCCTGGCTTTGGCTGAAGAAGGCTGTAACGTGGCCATCTGCAGCCGAAACAAAGGGACACTTGACAGTGCAGCCGAAGAGATCAGGACAAAGGGGACAGAAGTCCTTGCTGTCCAGGCCGATGTAACCAAAGCCGATGATAATAAGAACTTTGTGTCCAAAGCCCTGGACAAATTCGGGCGGATTGACATCCTGATAAACAATGCCGGCACCGGCCGGCTGAGCGACCCGATGGAACTCCCCGAGGAAGAGTTCAGGTACAACATGGACCACATGTTATTCGGTCCGATTCAGTGTTCAAAAGAGGTCATTCCCCACATGCGGAAGCAGGGCTGGGGACGGATTATCAACATATCTTTCATATTTGGAAAACAGCCGGGAGGACTGATGGACTATGACGCAATCAAGGCGGCCGTAATCATGTTCACAAAAGACCTGAGCAACTACGTGGCCAAGGACAGTATTCTAGTGAATGCCGTGTGCCCGGGACCCACGCGGACACCGCTCTGGGAAGGACCCGGTCAGTTGGGAGAACAACTGGGCCAGATGCTCGGCACGTCAGGCCCGGAGGCCATCACGTGGTTCGCTGAGCAGAACATTCCACTGGGACACCACGGTGACCCGGATGATAACGCCAATATGGTGGCCTTCCTGGCATCGGATAAAGCAAAATTCATAACGGGCCAGGCAATCAATGTCGATGGAGGAATGGTAAAGACGACAATCTGATAAGATATGTCGATTGGGCCGCTTTCTTCAGAGGAAAGCGGCTTTTTTTGTGCGGTACGCATAAATCGATGTCCTGATAAACGTTCCACCGATATTATCATCAGAATTATGGAGGCTACAAGGTGTGCGTGATTTAAATAATTGGACAAACAGCAGAAAGAGGCTAAGAGTACTCATAACCTCTTTATTTTACTGGTCGGGGCGGCGGGATTTGAACCCACGACCCCCTGCTCCCAAGGCAGGTACGCTACCAGGCTGCGCTACGCCCCGACAAAAGTGCATCTATGTTATTTGCTGTCCTGTTGCAAGCTTTTTTTCAGTTTATTGAAGGCCTTCGCCCGATGACTGATCCTGTTTTTCGTGTCCGGTGCAAGTTCGGCAACGGTCCTGCCGTACTCTTCAACAAAAAAAACCGGATCGTAACCGAAGCCTCCATCACCGGCGGGATCGAAGGTTATTCTTCCCCGTAATGTTCCTTCAAACGACATATAGGTTCCATCTGTCCTGTAAAGAACAAGAACACATTTGAAGGCGGCCCCTCGTTCGTCCTCGGGGATATCCCGTAATTCTTCCAACAGTTTCTGGTTGTTCCTGTTATCATCGGCACCGGGTCTTGCATATCTCGCCGAATGGACACCCGGCTTTCCCCCCAGGGCGTCAACCTCCAGCCCGGAATCGTCGGCAATAACAACCTCCCCTGTGTACTCTGAAAGCGCCCGTGCCTTCTTCAAGGCATTTTCAAAAAAGGTTGTCCCGTCTTCCACAATCTCCGGAATATCGGGATAATCATCGAGTGAAAGAACGGTTATATCGGTCCCTGTAAGAAGAGCTTTAAGCTCTCTCAGTTTTCCCTTGTTCTTCGTGGCAAATACTATTTTCCTCAGTTGATTTCCCCTATGATTTCTCTCTGTTTCTCAGTCAGTTCTCTTATCCCTTTCGTTGCAACATCCAGTATAGCATCGAGCTGGTCCCGGCTGAAGGGAATCTGTTCCGCGGTCCCTTGAACCTCAATCAGTTTTTCTCCCCGTGTCATGACGATGTTCATATCCACATCCGCCGACGAATCTTCCTCATAATCGAGATCAAGGAGCGTGATGCCGTTAACCACACCGATGCTGACAGCTGAAATAAAGTCTTTCACGGGAACTGCGTCTATATCACCTTCTTTTTTCAACGTACGAAAGGCATCGACCAGGGCAATAAAACCGCCCGTGATTGATGCCGTCCTCGTTCCCCCGTCAGCCTGAATAACATCACAGTCAATGTACATGGTCCGCTCACCAAATGCCGTCAGATCGGTGACGGCTCGAAGGGATCGTCCGATTAATCGCTGGATTTCGTGGGTCCTTCCTCCCGTTCTTCCCCGTGTTGATTCTCTGGTGTTTCTCGTCTGCGTCGACATGGGAAGCATGGAATATTCGGCGGTCAACCAGCCCTGACCGGAGTTTTTTAAAAATGGCGGAACTCCGTCTTCAAGTGCAGCAGTACAGATTACCTTTGTGTTTCCCAGTTCAATCAGGACAGAACCCTTCGGATATTTCATATATTTTCCTGTAATTGTTACGGTTCTCATCTCATCCCATTGCCGGCCGCTGGCTCTCATCATTACGCTCCCGACGTTGCTATATATTCTTTTATACTTTTGCCCACAGCCATCGCAATTGACTCCTGAACTTTCCTGTTCATTAATTTTTTTCTATCCTGGATATTCGTGGCAAATCCCAACTCTATGACCACGGCGGGAATAGTCAATCCCTCAAGAATGGGAATCGTCGCAGATCTCAGACCTCGATTCTTACGCGGGAATATTTTTTCGATATTCTTCATAACGATGTGAGCAAAGCGAACACTATTGTTTAGATATTCGTTTCGTACCATGTCGCTTACAATTTCCTTCGAATTGTCCTGTGATGAAGCTGTTTTGATGAATCCGGGGAAATAGACCTCATAGCCGGATGCCTCCTTGCCAAAACCCGCATTAATATTAAGGCTGATAAAAAGATCCGCCCGTAACCTGGTTGCCGCCTGTTTCCTTTCCGATATGCTCAGATCCTTGTCTGTAGATCTCGTAAGGTAAATCTTTATTGTTTTTGTTTTACCGAAATATCTCTTTATTTCTTCGGCAATCGCAAGTGTGATCGCCTTTTCATGCACATCCTTCGACAAGGTTACCCCGTTATCGGCACCGCCGTGAGCCGGATCTACAAGGATTGAATACCCTTCTCCTGACCCTTCCGCCGCTTCCGCTGATAATGGAAAGATAAATAATACCGACAAAATGATTAAAATGAGTTTTGATAACCTTGCATTCATTGGAATTTCCTCGTTTCTATAATTGCCATCAGGAGGGCTGCATACAGCATGTCATGAACAGCTGTCAATAGCCCGTATAATTTCTCTTAGAATCCTTCTTCTTACCGCCAGGCTGCAACCCCCGCACCCTCTCAACCGATAGTACGCTTTTGAGCTTTCTTAATTCGGCAACCAGCTTATTGAACTGATCAAGATCATTGACATCCAGTTCGAAATCGCAGGTCGCATTTTCACCACGAATCGTATCAATATTGGCGGAGCTTATGTTGATACCCAGCGATGATATAACATTGCTCAGTTCGGACAAGAGACCCTTTTTATCGACACAGAACAGACGAATATTGACCGGAAAAGTCTGTTTTTTCTCTATATTCCACGTAACGTCAACGAGTCTTTCCGAATCCATTTCCTGAATGACCGGGCAGTTCGAAACGTGCACGCTGACCCCCCGTCCCCTCGTGATATACCCGATAATTTCGTCACCGGGCAGTGGGGTACAGCATTTCGCAAATCGAACCATGACATCATCAACGCCCGTAATTGATATACCTGCGTCTGAAGATTTCTTTAATTTTTTTTTCGGCTTTTCAGAGACAATTTCTTCTCTGGCTTCTTCTTCAGGTAATAACCGATTGATGATGTGTTTGGCCGATATCTTTCCGTACCCGATAAGGGCCAACAGATCATCGACCGTATTCAACGTCTGCTCGTTTAATATTTCCTTAAGCTCAACCGATTTGATAATCTGGTTGAATTTAAGATGGTGTTTCTTGACCTCCCGTTCCAGAATATCCCTGCCGATGGCAATGCTCTTTTCCCGTTCTTCCGTTTTTATCCATTGACGTATTTTCGATAGTGCTCTCGGTGTGACGGCATTTTTTAACCAGTCTTTGCTCGGATGATGACCCGGCTGGGTAATAACCTCAACGGTATCACCATTTTGCAGCTTATATTTAAGGGGTACGATATTCCTGTTTACCTTGGCACCAATGCACTGATTCCCGACATCGGTATGTACACTGTAGGCAAAATCAATGGGCGTTGCACCTTTCGGAAACGAGATGACATCGCCTTTAGGGGTAAATATGTAGACCTCATCAGGAAAGAGGGCCATCTTCAGATTCTTCATAAACTCCCGTGCATCTTTTTGATCCTGTTGCAGCTCAAAGAGTTCCCGTAACTTCTTGATTTGATCCTCATCTTCAGCGGCGGATACCCTCCCCTCTTTGTATCTCCAGTGGGCTGCGATACCTTTTTCCGCCCATTCATGCATTTCCCTGGTCCGGATCTGGATTTCCACCCGTTCACCATACGGACCAATGACCGTTGTGTGTAACGACCGATAGTTATTTGCCTTCGGCATTGCGATATAATCCTTAAAGCGACCGGGTACAGGCATCCAGAGCGCATGGACAACACTCAACGCTTCATAGCACTCCTTTACTTTATCCGAGTCAAGAACGATTCTGAAAGCGGTCAGATCATAAACTTCATCAAAGTTTATATGCTGTTCCTTCATTTTCTGGAAAATGCTGTAAAAATGCTTTGCTCTCCCCTCAACCTCGCCTTTCAAGCCGAATTCTTCAAGATTCTTTTGAATCATGGTTTTTACTTTCTCGGCATATTCGTCACGTTCCTCTTTCTTCTTGGCAACCTGTTCGATCAGATCAAAATATTCCTCCGTGCAAAAGTACTTGAATGCCAGATCTTCCAGTTCCACTTTCATCCAGTTGATGCCGAGTCGACTTGCCAACGGTGCATACACCTCGAGTGTCTCCCGCGCTATGAATTTCTGTTTTTCCTCAGGTTGGAATTCAAGGGTTCTCATATTATGAATTCTATCGGCAAGCCGTATTAAAAGGATTCTGATATCGGAAGACATTGCCAACATCATTTTTCTGAAATTTTCCGCCTGACGCTCAACCTGGCTGCCGAAGGTAATCTTACTGATCTTTGTCAGCCCCTCGACAAGAAAGGCAACTTCTTTTCCGAAGGCCTCTTCTATCTCTTTAGTTGTTGTTAACGTATCCTCGACGGTATCATGGAGTAATCCGGTTATAACCGAGGCCATATCCAGCTTCAATTCAATCAATATGTCGGCAACTGCAAGGGGATGGATGAGATAGGGTTCTCCGGAAAGACGACTCTGTCCCTGATGAACAGACGCGGAAAAAATATACGCTTTTTCAATCAACTCTAAGTCATCCTGAGAGAGATACTCATGCGCTTTATCCAGTATGTCCGTAATTCTGATCATGGGATGATTGCTCGCTTTTTGTTGCCGTTTGCTGTTAACGGCTTAAAAATCCCCCTGTATCCCCCTTTACAAAAGGGGGATTAAAATTGAATACCATTGATTGTAGTCCCCTTAAATCCCTCTTTAGCGAAGGGGGACTTCAATGAAGAATTCCTCACGTTAATGACGTTGTGTTTAAACCTTTCACGATGAGCCTGTTCATCGCTCACCCAATCCTTCATGTACCGTTTTCACGATAAAATCTTCCACGTTATAGAGAGCAACTTCGTCTACGTCTTTCGATTTTCTGAATTTTACTTCCACCTTGCCTTCCGACAGTTTTTTTGAGCCCAGTGTGATCCTCAATGGGATACCGATCAGATCCGCATCCTTGAATTTAACCCCCGCCCGTTCATCTCTGTCATCCAGGATTACCTCGACTCCCCTTTTCTCGAGGTCTGCATACAGTTTCTCCGCCACTGTCGCGATTTTTTCATCATTTATATTCACGGGGGTAATTATTACATGATACGGAGCAATCGACAGGGGCCAGATGATACCGTCATTATCATGGTTCTGTTCGATGCATGCGGCCGCCGTCCGTCCGATGCCGATACCGTAACATCCCATAATCATATACTTGTCTTTACCATCTTTATCGAGAAAGGTGGCTTTCATCGCCTTACTGTATTTCGTGCCAAGTTTAAAAACATGCCCGACCTCGATCCCCCGGGCAAATTTTATGGGACTGTCACATCGAGGGCACGTATCGGTCTCTTCAATCATTCTCACATCAGCAAAATCCTTTACTGCAAAATCCCTTTCCATGTTGCAATTTTTCACATGATAATTTTCTTTGTTGGCTCCCATGACGAAATTCTTCATGTTGATGAGAGAATAATCTGCAATAATATCCGATTTGATCCCGATTCCTCCCGCAAAGCCCTTGGGGGAACTGGTGACCTCGAAAACAATATCGTCGGTAGCCAGTTCGAGAGAATCGCATCCCAGATAATTTCTTAATTTTATCTCATTGACTTCCACATCACCGCGTATGAGTACCGCTATGGGTGAATCGTCGGCAACAAAGATCAATGTTTTTACCACATCCCGGGCCGTAACATCCAGGAATTGACATACTTCCTCAATTGTTCTCACATCGGGAGTATATACCTCTTCGACAGGTAGGAGTTCCGATTCCTCAACCTCGTATTTTTCCGGCCTGTCAATTTCCGCTTTTTCAAGGTTTGCCGCATAATCACAGGATGTACAATACACCATGCCGTCTTCTCCTGAATCGGCAGTTACCAGAAACTCGTGGGAGAAACTTCCGCCGATGCTTCCCGTATCGGCCTCAACCGGTCTGAATTGAAGACCGCATCTGCTGAATATTCTTGTGTATGCTTCAAACATCTTGCCGTAGCTGATCTCGGCGCCACGCTCATCGACATCAAAGCTGTAGGCATCCTTCATTCCGAATTCCCTGCATCGCATAACACCGAAACGCGGCCTTATTTCATCGCGAAACTTCGTTTGAATCTGATAAAGATTTTTCGGCAGTTGCCGATACGTCTGAATTTCATTTCGTACGATTTCGGTTATAACCTCCTCATGAGTCGGTCCGATACAGAACTCTCGATTATTGCGATCTTTAAACCGGAGCAGTTCCTTGCCATACATCTTCCAGCGACCCGATTCCATCCATATTTCTGCCGGCTGAACGGCCGGCATGAATACTTCCTGTGCCCCGGCCCGATCCATTTCCTCGCGAACGATCTGCTCCACCTTTTTAATCACCCGGTATCCTAAAGGAAGATATGAATAAATCCCGCTGGTTAATTTTCTTATCATTCCTGCTCGCAACATGAGCTGATGACTGATAACCTCAGCATCGGAAGGGGTTTCTCTCCCTGTCGGAAGAAACATCTCTGAATACCGCATTATTCCTCCTTTTTCGAAATCATCGTGTTCACTTCATCCACTAAAACGTCAACAAACTCTTTTTCCCGTATCTTTCTGATCACCTTACCCTTTTTGAAAAGTAACCCCGTACGGCACCCGCCTGCAATGCCGATATCGGCTTCTGCAGCCTCCCCGGGACCGTTAACGACACAACCCATGAGGGCTATTTTCAAATATTCTTTCATTCCTGCCAGTCTTTTTTCGACCTCTTCCGACAGTTTAAAGAGATCTATTTCGCATCGTCCGCAGGTGGGACAGGATATAATGTCAGGACCTACCCTTCTGATATTCAATGCCCTCAATATGCCGTATGCAACGCCCACTTCGCTGACTGGATCTCCTGTTATCGAGACTCTGATAGTATCGCCGATTCCATCATAGAGAAGCGTTCCGATGCCGATCGATGACTTTATGGCAGAATGGATGAGGCTCCCGGCCTCCGTAACGCCTATATGAAGTGGGTAATTCGTCTTTTCTGAAATTGCCCGGTGTGCCTCAATCATGGTGGATACGTTCGACGATTTCAACGACACCTTGATAGCGGAAAACCCCATATCCTCGAACAATGCTATATTTCTGAGTGCACTCTCCACGAGAGCAGCCGAGGTGGGACCACCGTATTTCGCAAGAATATCCTTCTCCAGAGATCCCGCATTAATCCCTATTCGAATAGCTCTGTCATACTGTTTCGCCGCCGTAATTATGTCTTTTATCTTGCCCGTGCTTAAATTGCCCGGATTTACCCTGATGCAGTCCGCACCGTTTTGAATGGCGTCAAGGGCTAGTTTATGATTGAAATGTATATCGGCAATTAAGGGAATGGCAATACTTTTTTTTATGTCGGGCAAGGCCGCCGCAGCTTCTTTATCAGGCACGGCAACCCTGACGATCTCACAGCCCGCATCTTCAAGCCTTTTGATCTGGTCAACCGTCGACTTTACATCCCGTGTATCGGTACAGGTCATGGATTGAACAACGACAGGGGCATCACCACCAATTTTAACAGAACCAACATACAGTGGCTTTGTTTTTCGCCTCGTAATAATTTCGGACATATGTTCTTATTGCTCTGTGAAAGTATTGTTTCAAATATAGCATGAAGGATAACGTGCAATCAATGTTTATTAAAACGCATTGCTTTTATTCTCTTTATGCCTCTCCATACCACATCAGAATCGACGGAATCATCCCGTTCTCACCTCGTGTTCGACATGTCGTAAGCAGTCCAGTATCTCTGCCTGAATTTGAAGGGATGGAACCCCATCGGTCCCGACGGTCAGTTGTGTTCCCTTCCCCATCATTTCCAGAAGCTGCCGCAAGGCACGGAACATATCGATCGGTGGTATCCCGTTCCGTGTCAAATAATTAATAAGCTTGAGGGTTTTAAATCCGTCAAACCAGGACAAAAAGTGTCTCACGAGTATCGAGGGACTCCTGCTGTTCTTCTTCAATCGCCGCCATACATCATGAAAACGTTGATGGCCAAGAAATTCCTCCAGTGATGGGTGGATTTCCCGTGCTCTATGTATTATCGTGTCTTCATCTGCCTCCGGATGGGAAACTACGTATTCCAGCCATTGCTTTACTATGACAAAAACAGCAGGATCATATAACAGGTGTTCGGGATATTCTCCGTTGAGGAACCTGATAACACGTCTTCCCGTTCCGAAAGGAACACGACTTGATACCCGGGACGAGGGGTACACTCTCGTCGTATCGATAACACCGATACCCTTGATCTTCGCAATTTTGTTCAGAAAATAGAAATCCTCTCCCGCCTTTCTCTTATTCATCCCCCGTACCGCCGCGTAACCGTCTGCCGAACAGACGATCGTAGAACCGACGGAGTGAATGACATACGGTGATCCTGCAAAGTATAAACCGAGGATATAGTACCGAAGGAACATCTCATAACAATATATGGCGGCCTGCTCATGGGGATCTTCAGGAATCTGGTGACTAAATTCGATAACCGCAGCATGGTGTTGTTCCTTTTCAAAAAAAGATCGTACCGCTGAGAGATAGTTTTTTTCCACCAGCGTATCGGCATCGAGGGAAAACAATACGTTGACCCCATTCTTTTCATAATCAAAAACGTTCAAGGCCAGATCCAGTCCGATTTTTCGGGCAAGCCCGACTCCCCCTGTTTTATCAGGCATCTCATGTCCCGGTGAGGACGCATCAACATAAGCAGTTTTCAGATTACTTCGGAGGATCTTTTTCAGAAATGTGGATAAAGAATGGTTATATCCGGGGGTTTCAGGCATTTTTCCATCACCGAGATCTCTCAAAATGGATAATGTTACCTGATTATCAGCACACTCCTCAGGAGGGGTATGATGTGGGCTCCTGTTATTTACGACACAGAGAACCAAAGTGCGTACAAGGTCTCGAGGGGGGTTGTCAGCCAGACTCGCCAGTGTCCCAAACAGATGTCCGCTCTCTGCCAGGGCGGGTATAACGACGACATTATCGACACCGTCTATAGTACCCGCCGAGAGTTGCCACGCGGTACCAACAGAATATCTTTCACGATATTTTTTAATATTATCAGGAATCGTCATGGATGTTTGCCGCCAGTTCCTTCAGCGTATTATAGTCATCTCCATCAATCCAGTGTATCATCGTACCTTGACGTTCCATTCGTCTGAACCATGTCTCCTGTCTTTTTGCAAATTGATGTATCTTCGTATTCAGTGTTGTGAACATGGCATCAAATGTCGTTTCACCTCTGAGATACAGGCTTATATAGCGGTATTCAAGTCCGAAAAAACTCAGTTTTTCCCAACTGGTGCCCGATTCACGAAGTGTCTTCACTTCATCGATCATTCCCATGTCGATCCTCTTTTTCAAACGGTCCGTGATCCTCTGACGGAGGACGTCCCGGCTCCACCGGACGCCAATAATAAACGGTTCTATTTCGGGCAGTATCACTTCCTGCGATGACAGATGTTTCTTCATGTAGTCTGCTATTTCGATCGCCCGAATGAGGCGATCCCTGTCCAGCAAATCGGTTGTATTATGAATGGCAGGATTGAGGACACGTAACTGGTCTTGCAAGGTTTCCGTTTCGGTATCATGCAACGTTCGCCGCAGTGACTTGTTTTCGGGTACTTTCAGCATCCTGTATCCCTTGATGACCGCCTCGATATAGAGACCGGTTCCGCCGACCATAATCGGTACAATGCCTTTTTTCGAGATTTCTTCAAAACACCGGAAAAAACGTCTCTGGTATTCGAAAACGCTGAATTCATGGTCAGGATCAACGATATCGATCAAATGGTACGTGACCTGTGTGCCATCGACGACGAAATCATCGAGATCTTTTCCCGACCCCAGATCCATACCCCGGTAAACCTGGCGTGAATCGGCAGATATAACTTCAGATCCAATCTCCCTGGCAAGTCGTGCAGCAAGCCGTGTCTTGCCCGTTGCAGTCGGCCCCAGAATGACGATCAGATTATACCTTTTTCCTGTCATATCATGGCACATCCTGATTTTTCGATAGCAGACAATATCACGAATGGATTGTTCATTCAACTCGCACAGCATGATTCCGCGGGACAAAAGTCTTCGTTTTAATTATTAATCTGAAAGAGATATGCAGAAAAGGGACAATGTCCAGTGGATATATATGTTCGACGGTTTGGGGAAAGGGGTACAGTCATGCTACTACTCATCACCAGACAATGCTTCTTAATCATTCTATTCATATACATCCTTCCCCGTTTTTTCTATTTAAACGGCGTATGGATGGCCCAGCCGCTCTCAAATGTTCCTTCATTCTTTATCGTGGTGTTCTGGGCAAAACGGGAACTGCGACTTCTTAATGAATAAACATTTGACTCTCCCATCAATACTATATTATGGTGCCGTCACCAGCATCACGTATGTGTCCTTTTAGCTTGCAGACAGTGGTCCGGAATATCTCACAACAAGGGGGTCCATCGTGGAAAACACAAGATGTAAGGTTCTCGGAATAAATGCAAGTCCCATAAAGGGCGGAAATGTTGAGCATTTTCTTAATCATGCGCTCCGGGAAGCGGAAAAGGAAGGTGGCGTCATTACCGAGGCAATCAGTCTCAGAGGCCTCAAAATCAGCGACTGCATACAATGCAACTGGTGCATGACAAAGCAGACCGCAGACAAGCCCTGTGCTATCAATGATGATGCATTGCCGATCTTGAAAAAAATAAGAGACTGTGATGTCCTTATTCTTGCTTCTCCCGTATATTTTCTGAGGCTATCGGGAGACATGGCCTGCCTTATAGACCGGAGCCGATGTTTTATATTCGGAAAAGAAAAACCGATGGCGCTGCGGGGCAAGATAGGAGTTGCTCTGGCCGTGGGATGGTCGAGAAACGGCGGGATCGAAACGACACTGCAAAGCATCGAGTGGGGATTCAAGGTTCATGAAATGTGGACACCATCTGTTCATCACGCCGCTTCATTTTTCGGGACCGGCGCTATCTCAGGCCCGAAGATTGAGAAGGAAAACAAATTAAAGGCAATGGAAGACAAACAGGCTCTTCGTTCCGCCGGTCTTCTGGTTAAAAAAGCCGTACAGACGGCAAAAAGCAAAACATTCCTCTCCGACTGAGATTGATCTGATTTTGTACTGATGTTGGTGCCGGGTAAATGATAACGGTAAAAGGCTCAAGGCGACATCGAATATCGGATTTGGGAAATCGGGAACCTGGTATCTGATTCCTTTTGACTTTGCGGCTTTGCATTGTCAAGAACGTTATATGTTAGATCAAGGATTATATTGCTGACGATTCACGAAACCCAAAACCCTGTCCCCTCTTATCAATCCAGCAGATGTACAAAGATTCCGCTTCGCAACTTCGGCTCGAACCATGTAGACTTCGGGGGCATCAGCTCACCCGCATCTGCGACATCCGCCAGCTGAAGTAATGTCGTCGGATAGAGGGAAAAAGCCACGGCACACTCACCGGAATCGACCAGCCGTTCCAGTTCTTCCACCCCTCTGATACCGCCCACAAACATGATTCTCTCGTCCGTACGAACATCTCCTATCCCCAGTATGGGTCCCAGCAGATGATTCTGTATGACCGACACATCAAGAGTTCCGATTACATCTCTGTCTTTGTACGTATCCTCTCTGGCCCTCAATTGATGCCATGAGCCATTGATATACATCCCGAACTCGTGTATCTGTTCCGGTACCCTCTTCATGAAGTTTTCAGTAACGACAAATTTTTCTTTAACTTTATCAATAAATTCCGTGTCACTCAGATTGTTCAGATCTTTAACGAGCCTGTTGTAAGCCAGAACATTGAGCTGGTTGCCCGGGAATATAACAGCCATTATATAGTTGAATTCTTCATGTCCTGAATAATCAGGATTTTCTGCTCTCCGCATTTGAGCGACGGCGGCGGCCGATGCGGCCCGGTGATGACCATCCGCGATATATAACGTATCAATCGCCAGAAATTGTTTTTGAATTATTTCTATTGTATGCTCATCACTGATGACCCATGCGGTATGAGATATACCGTCGTCAGCGGTGAAATCATATTCAGGGACATCGTCCGTAATCTCATGAATGACCCGATCGAGCGACTTTCTCCTCCTGTGTGCAAGAAAAACAGGCCCCGTTTGAGCATTCACTGTTGCGATATGTTTTGTTCGATCCGCCTGTTTGTCAGGTCTTGTCAATTCATGCTTTTTAATCTTACCCGATTCGTATTCGTCGACACTGACACAACCAACAATTCCATACTGTCTGTGATCTCCCATTTGCTGGCGGTAAACATACAAACACGGTTTGTGTTCCTGAAATAATGTACCGTCATGCAGGAAGTTATAGAAATTTTCTCTGGCTTTACGATAGACACGTTCGTCGTGAATATCGATATGGGGAGGCAAATCGATTTCCGACTTGACGACATGCAAAAAACTTCTCGGATTGTTTTCAGTTAATCTGCGAGCTTCTTCTGAATCAATAATATCATAGGGATACGATGCGACATCCCGCACGAATTCCTTAGGAGGACGTACAGCCTTAAAGGGAACAATAGTACACATATGGATTCCTTTCTGAAATGTCGTTTTCTAACACAGGTGATGCGTGAAAATCAATAATCTTTGTAACATAACGGCAATCTACGGCGACATCCTTGCAAAAAAACCGATTGAGTAGTATGTAACCGATATCTATGACCAAGAACTATTGAGGATGGACTTATCATGAATGTCACCAGAGTATTTATTCATGGCCTGGAAAGCAGCAGTCAGGGAACGAAGGGTGTCTATTTTCAACATAGATACCCGGACATGATCGTAGAAGATTATCCCGGTTCTTTTGACGAAAGAATGATTAAACTCAACAGATTACTGTCCGGGGAAAAAGACCTGATTCTGGTCGGATCAAGCTATGGCGGATTAATGGCCTCGGTTTTTACGTGTACCAACGAAGAACGGGTTACAAAACTGATACTGCTGGCACCGGCCCTCAACCTGGAAGAGTTCGGCCCGTATCTGGATAAAAAAATTGTCGTCCCGGTTGTGGTATATCACGGTAAAAATGATGACGTGGTTCCGGTTGCTCCCGTTCAGGACATTGCACGAACCGTCTTCGCGAACATCAGTTACCATGTAATAGATGATGATCACTCACTCCATAGTAATTTTCCATCCCTGGACTGGGATACTCTCCTTGATTCCGGAGGCAACTAATTCCTTGACACGATAAGATTGTTAACATATCTTTGTTACATTATGGTGAGTTGAGCGAAAACGATGTATTCAAGAAAAGTAATTATTCATTATACGGCAGATATAGTGGATCAACCAATTGTTCACCGTCTGGTAAAAGATTACGATCTCGCTTTTAACATCCTCAAGGCACGAATACTGCCGAAGCGGGAAGGATTGCTTGTCCTTGACCTGGTGGGAACAAAAGAGAATTTTGATAGAGGCATACGGTACCTGAAAAAATCGGGCGTCAAAGTAGAACCGCTGTCCGACAGGGTAACCCAGAACACTGACAGGTGCGTTCATTGCGGTGCCTGTATCGCCTTTTGTTCAACAGGAGCACTCTATATTGACAAAAAAACAATGATGGTCCTCTTTGACGCTGAAAAGTGCAACGGATGTGAACTATGCGTCACCGCATGTCCCGCCCGGGCTATGGAAATTGACCTTTTTTAATACCCGAGCATCTCCTGTTATTTACTTCTTGTCCTTCATTGCCTTTTCAACACTTTCGGCAAGCTTCTTCCCCTTATCAATCACATCCTTACCGACATGCAACACATCCTTTCCCTTATCGGTAAGCTTCTCTTTCTGATCTTTAAGGTCTCCGATGGTGCTCTTCATATTATCAGGAAATTCTTCAGGTGCCTTGTAATAGAAATAACCGCTGACGGCAATTAAAATGAGCCCGAATATGAGTGCCACCTTTAATAACTTCTTTATAACAAAATAGACCATGAAAAGTATTATGACCGCAACAATTATGACAGCTGCGGGATGAGTTGATAAATAATGAAAAAAATTATCCACACCACTACCTCCCGAACTCATTGATATGTTCAACCGGCCAGGCATGACCTTTCCATTGAAATGTGTCTGTGATATTCCGGATTGTGCAGAAGAGGGAACACTATCCAAACGCCAACACTCGTATGGCACGTAAGGAACTTATTTTCAAGAGTTTTGCTACCTCTCGTCACGTACAATTTCCTTGATCTTCTATCCGCTCAGGTTTTTCCCCGCCGCATGGGGTAAGGCTGTTTGTTCATAGGGTAAGGTATTATTCTTTGAGATAAAACTGCATTTTAACGCCCGCAACTTCAACAATATCACCGTCTTTCAAATCGTATCGCTGATTGACTTCTTCGCCATTGATTTTCAACGGTTTTTTTCCCGACGGACTGATAAAATAGCCCTCTTTCCGCCTGTTTACGAGAGCAGCGACTTTGGGTGCGAAAAACCCTCTCAGCCGTATAACGGCACTGTCGTCTTTCCCGATCGTTGTCACTCTTTCCTTCAATTCATATTCGCCCATATCGGTGGTTCCTTCAATTATGATGAACCCGCCCAAAGCTTCCAGTTTTTCTGTTGATGCCAAAAACTTCTCCTGGTCCCGAGGATCAATGACCATTGTTTCATCCATTGAAATTCCCCTGACGGAAGGTCCGGCCTGTTTGTCTTGTGCTTCTGTAATAAAATTCACTGTATGTTTTCCGATCAGAATAACATCTCCGTTATTGAGTACTGCTTTGGAAATTTTCTTACCATCGACAAACGTGCCGTTAAGACTGTTTAAGTCTTCGACGACAAAATATTCACCCTCCTTGACGATTCTCGCATGAAATCCTGAAACACCAATATTATCGATAACAATATCATTATCACTTTTTCTGCCAATGGTGGTAATTTCCTTCTCAAGCGATATTTCTTTCAATACGGCATCCTTAAATTTGAGAAGAACCTTTGCCATACCCTACCTCCTGAACCATTCAAATAATTTAAATAACGATGACAACCAGTTGCTTTTTTTCATGGACGCTACAATGACCGTAATATTGTCCTGACCGCCATTATCGTTTGCCGTGTCAATCAGTCTCTCACACGCGGCTGACGGATCTCCAATTGATGTAACAACGGAAAGAATGTCATCATCGGTCACCATTGAACTCAATCCATCGGTGCAGAGAACCAGAATATCACCATCGGCAAGCGTCAGCTCATCTAGATCCACTTCCACATCGGGCCGAATGCCCACTGCCCGGGTGAGAAGATTTTTCATTTCCGACACGTCAGCCTCTTCTTTTGTCATGATTTCCCGTTTCACCTGTTCATAGACCAGTGTATGATCATCTGTCAGCTGTGCAATATCACCGGCACGGATCAGATAAACCCTGCTATCCCCTACATGAGCTATACTCAACCTCTTGTTATTCACTATGACGGCAGCCAGCGTTGTACCCATTCCCTGCCACCGGGGATCATTTTGTGATGCCTCATAAATAGCCATGTTTGCAAGACGTATTGCCGAACCGATCCGGTTCGTTGTTTCGGAATAATCATCATTGTATTTTCCGATTATCGGTTCACTTTCCCCACTTTCACCTTCGAAACTGTCCCGGATAATATCTATTGCCATCTTGCTCGCAACTTCTCCGGAGGCATGTCCTCCCATACCATCTGCTACAACAAGGATGCCCTTTTCTTCGGCAATATAAAAATTATCCTCGTTGTTAGGTCTGACGAGACCTTGATCTGTCATGGCACTGACAATGAGTCTCAAGACAATCTCCTATTCGACAAAACACTCAGCAAATTCTTTTGCCATCACCACACAACTCTGGTACCGCATATCCCTGTCCTTGGCAAGTATCTTTTCAATGACCGTGGCACATTTTTCCGGGACATTCGGTGCCATTTCACGCAACGGAGGCGGCGGAGATGTCGTAATACTGTACATGAGAGTCGCAATGCTTTCCCCCGTAAAGGGTTTCTCACCGGTGAGGAGTTCATAAAGAACAACACCGAGAGAAAACAGGTCAGAACGCCCATCTACTTTCTGCCCTGCAATCTGTTCCGGCGACATATAACTGGGAGTGCCCAGAATGATACCCGTCTTAGTCTTGGAACTTTCCATAACCCGGGCAATTCCAAAATCGGTCACCTTAACGTTTCCGTTATTCAAGATCATGATGTTCGCCGGTTTGATATCTCTATGGACAACACCATTCTTATGGGCATAGTCGAGAGCTTGAGCAACTGAAGATACAATCTTTAAGACTTTACTCAGGGGAAGGAGGTTTTTCTCGGTACAATACGGCTCCAGATCTGTCCCGTCCAGAAGTTCCATGGCCATATATGCTATGTCATAATCTTCACCAACATCATAAATGGTAACGATATTGGGGTGGGCAAGTTTTCCGGCGGCTTCGGCCTCCCGAAAGAATCGTTGTTTCACCTCACCAATCCGCGATTCCTCAACGTCTTCATACCGGAGGGTTTTGATTGCCACGTCTCGGTTAATTTTCGGATCTTTACCAAGATATACCGTTCCCATGGCTCCGCGTCCCAGCTCTTTGATAACTTCATAGCGACCGAGCGTCGGCTTCGTCTCTGCATTGTCCACCAACACAGTTTCATCTTTTCGTGTTCCACCCGTACCGAAGATCATCGTTTCACCGGCAACCGTGAGCTTCTTGATTCTATCATCGATGTCCTTGAACTTGCCCGCCTGCATAATATGTTCATAAACGGCAACCGCTTTGTTAAACATCCTTTTTCTCTCAAAATCGAGACCAAGATTATACAGAAGCTCCCGTATCGCTTCATCCTCCACGGGACACTTTCTGAATTTATCGAAAGCCATATCCAGCATGCCCTGTCCCTGGAAGGACAACCCGAGCATCTTATTCGTTTCGACGCCGTCGGCCTCGATGTGTTCCTTTGTTTTCTCCACCAAAAGATATCGTTTGGATACAATAACCGCATAACCAACGAGGAGGAGAAGTGCGGGATAGAGTACCTTGATCCAGTATCCATGTGTCACGAGGAGATACACCGCCGTACCGCTCCATGCAAGTAGCATGAAAAGTGAAACAACAGCACTGGTACCCGCTTTAAGCCTGGGTATCGCAAGAGAAAGGAATATACCGAAAATGAGAATAACCCCAAGTTCAAGCAGGAACGCCCAGTCAGGTCGCACGATATGATTGTTGGTAAGGATATTGTCGATGACATTGGCTACGATAACACCAGTCGCAACATTGACATCGATCGGCGTTACGTATCTCGTGCCGAGTCCGCTCGCGCTGTGACCGATTATAACGATCTTGTTCTTGAACACTCCCGCGGGGACCTTGCCGTTTGCAACATCAACAAAAGAATAGGTGGAATAATTTTCGCGGTAACTGATAAGCATCTGGCCGTATTCATTGACAGGAATTTCCAGATTCCCGACTCGTACCGTATTATAATCAGCCGAGAGATCCCCAATGTCGAGATTCAGGTATTTTAATGTCAGCTGCAGTGCAAACGTGGGGAAAAGACGGTTTTGATACCTGATCAGGAGCGGCTCGCTCCGTAAAGTCCCATCCACATCAGCTACCGCATTGATATGCCCCAGGGCCATGGATTGTTGTGCGAACTCAGGTATGGGAGGAACTATTTCCCGGGCTTTAAAGGAATACCCTAGCGTTGAAAGGGTAACTGAATTTCGTTGCAGATAATCGGGCATCTTGGATGTTTCACTGAGAAAAGGAGTCCCAAGCACAAAATAAAGGGGTAAGACTACCTTCTTGCTCTCTGTAATTGATGATGCAAGAATGGCATCATTGTCCAGTGCTTTTTCAGCTTCCAGTAACGACAGGTATAATTCACGTAAGTCTTTGTTCTCCAATAAATCGTATTCGGTCTCCATTTTCTGCCGTAGCTTTTCCACTCCCTGGAGACCCTGATTGAAATCCTTTTCTGAATAGAGGATATCCGCCCCTATTATCCGGGCACCGAAACCGTCGAGCGTATCGATCATTTTTGCAATGTGCCCCCTCGGCCACGGCCAACGGCCCACTCTGGTGATACTTTCATCGTCAATTGATACAATCAGGATCGGAGATGTTGTCGAAGTTACACGCAGTTTCGACTCCAGATCGTAGATCCTGTATTCCATAACTTCCATGGGTTTCCATGAAAAGTAGAAGGCGAATACCACCAGAAGTGTAAGCATAAAACCGATGATAAAATCCGAAACGAGTGACTTTTTACCTCTTTTCATGTCAACACCTGACCCACCATAGTACTATTTTTCCGCTGACACGGGGATTCTTAAAGAAATTCAAATAATAACAGCAACGTATTCATTTCTGTTTCTTAATACAATTACCTGTACCACTACAGGTACCTGAATATATCAACTGTTTTTTATCGTGGTTCCGGATTACGGAGTTTGGTCCTGGTTTATTACGGAAGGGGCCCCCTCATAACGAATTGTTATTCGTCTTCAAGAGATACGTCAATGTCACGAACTGCCTCATCTCTTGATTTATTCCAATCGACCCATTCATTCTTATCTTCCTGCTCTGTAAATGCCTTCGGCTCTTCAGCGATACCGTCACTGCTGATTCGAATCTGCTGCATCGACCTGATGATATATGTCCACTCTTCCATTGTTACTGTCTTTGGCCCCGGGACCGGAGTCGGTCCGGATATTTTGTGTGGCGGTCCTACCGGTGTTGGCGGTTTTATATCTTCACCCCCCTTTGACACATTTACCTCACCTTCATAGGTCCTGACTAACATGGATTGATCCTCATTCACGTTCATTCGAAAAACTGTCCCGCGAACCCCGCAGACAGCATTTGTCGCAGATACTTCCACTCTCGGCTTCAGTCCGAAAAAGAATTTTTTTATACTTGCCCATGTCCTTCCAAAGGCAACCCTCACATGCATATTTCTTTTTCCTGTTTTTTTACTGACTTCAATCTGATGAATTTTAAAGTTGGTCATGTCGGCAAAACGAAGAACAGAACCATCGGGCAGCATAATTTCCAATCTTGATCGTGCTGCTGTCGTGACATCATCTCCTTCTTTAAGGAAGTTTCCGACTTTTAATATACGAACCCTTGCCTCCTCCGATGACGTGACCGTTGCTGTCCCGCTCAGAAACGTAACCCTGGCTTGACCGCTGCCGATTTTTACAACAACCGGCCTTTTAGCATCAGCATACTGCGGAAAAGCCATGAGATGGAAAAACAAACATGCTGTTACAAGTCCGACTACATTTATTCGCGCACTCATCATAGCATCGCCCCTCGTTATTGCTGCTTAATTCTCTTAGAGGAAACGTACCCCGTTCTACTGGTACAACACGTTGATCAGGTAGCCCGATTCAAATACCATTTCCTTTATGAAATAGCAATCTATTTCCCTGTTTAACCGCATACATAGGATTTCACCGATGAAGAAATGCTGACATATACGATTATCCCTGCGTATGAACCGTTCATCAATCTCACCGCATTATCCGAACGGTGCCTTCAACATACATCCCACACGATAATATATGCTTCCAATTGATCTTCATCGACGTATTTCTCGCTGATAATCTTATCCCTGACCGAGATATCGGATTGATGTACTGTTTCGGGATTACCCGATACGAGTGGGTGCCACCACTCGAGTTCCTTTCCTTCCGCGACACGACGGTAAGAGCAGGTGCTCGGTAACCATTGAAGTTCATCAATCTTTTCCGGGGTTAACACTCGGCAATCAGGGACCAACCGTTGCCGATTCTCATAATCACGACAGCGGCATGTCTCAGTGTCGAGAAGACGGCATGCCACACTGGTATAATATATCCTGCCTGTCTCTTCATCTTCAAATTTATGAAGACAACATCGCCCGCATCCGTCGCACAGCGATTCCCACTCTTCATGTGTCATTTCTGTGAGCGTCTTTGCCTTCCAGAACGGTTCAGAATCCTTATTCATCGTGATGAACCTTTATATCGATAGAATTTTCCCTTGTTTGATTATCAATGAAAACAACCCTCGGCGTGCCGATTTGTTGATCTTGCCCATTCATCGTTTGATCATATGCAGTGTCATTTATCCACGACGATCCACACACGAAACCGATCAACACTTTCAACGCGTGCCGTGACTCCGTGAACTTCGATCATGTCCCGGATGTCTTGTGGCGAATAAAAATGACTGCCCATTAACGTCAGTTTCTCCATGCAGGCAACCACCTTTACGGCGGAGCGGTCAATATTCGGTTCTTCTATGACCAGACGTCCTCCCGGCTGAAGAACACGTAAAAGATCGCTCACTGCTTCTCGCTGGTCACAGAAATGATGGAGAGAATCGACGACAAGAACCCGCGCGAATATCCCATCAGGAAAGGGAAGCCGCTCTACGTGGGCTCGAACCGGCAACACGGCACCTTTCTTTTGTGCCTGCTTCAACATTGAACAGGACAGATCACTGACAACCACATTCCCCACGAAGGGTCTGAGGAGAGATGACACCCTTCCCGTTCCACCACCGGCATCGAGCATCAATCCATCGGCGGGCAATCTCATTACATGGCGCAAACGTTCCACGTCGGGTAAACCGATCACCCGATCATACAGGAATGCTACAAGGTCAAAGTGATTGAACATCTCTCAATATCTTCACGTTATCTTCATTAACGGAACGACAACAATACCTACGTCCGGGGTGCTTCGTGAGATGATCTTCCTTTTATACCGGTGTGTTGTGTATCAATTCTCGACAACTTCCCGACTCACCAGGATATTGAATTCATAGCCAAGCTCTCGTACCAGTTTCATGAAATTCGACGGTAACGGAACCTCCCGGTCAACAAGCAGAATGTTGAGTTCCTGGGCACGGGTCAGTATGGATGCACTCTTCACGCCCTCCTGATGGTCACAGAGAAATTGAACACGAAGTGCATCGGTCAATGGTATCAGCATGTCATCGAACTCATGACATATATTCATCAATTCGTGGTCGATGTACCGCTTATTCTCTTCTGCAAAAAATGCAAAGCGTTCCTCCGTATTTGGTGTGCCAAAAAGCTCGTTGATGATAGCTCCGGATAACTTATTGATATATATTTTATCCTGATCGGGATACTCTTGCACAAGGTAATTCTTTAATTTCTTGTAAAAAATAACCTTTATAATAGCAACGCCTTCCCTCATAATAGGAATCAATTTACTTTCAAACTCCATTATAAACCTCCGACTCCAATCACCATTTTCTCACCCATTACACTATGATCTGTCAAGGGAAAAACGTGTTAGACAAAAAAGAAGTGATCTATGACAGGGCGTATCTTTGGGTCGTTTTGTCCGGCCGATTAAGCGATGGGTACATTGCTACGTATTTTTGTTATACCCATCGTCGGGAAAATTCCGGTTTATGATGTCTTGAACTTCCGCTAACCAGAGGTGTCGTTGCTCGGGAGTGCTGGTGACGATGAAAGTGAACATTTTATGGTATAAATTCGGGATACCGAACAGGTCGAAGATGCAATTCTTCCAGAGAAGCTGCAGGGGATCGCCGAATACCTCCTGTTCTCTTTCTGACGGCGTATTTGCCGTGTTGAACACAACTCAAGTATCACCAGGGTCTGCATCTGATACCTCAATGTCTGAAAAAAGTACCTCGCAAGCTCGGTCACCTGGCTGTTCAATCAAAATGGTATGTTCCACAATACGGGAAGAAGCTTTTCTCCATTGATTTCGATCACCGTGATCTGCTTAATGATTTCAAATAGTAGCAATATCCACAGGAAACTGCCGGCATCAAAAATCGACCGGGACAACATTCTGGGGTTGACTATAATCATATCCTGTGACCGGTAATTCCTGAATCTCGGAATAACCATTGTAACGCTTGAGTGGTAATCGGAATATTCCTGCCCGAATAACGCCAGCAATCGTTTCTCTTCAGACCTGATTACAACGTAATAATAGGCCAGGAATACCGGGGTGATAATTAACACGAAGAGTAAATGCTGAGCACAGAAAAGTATCCCGAGCAAGCCGATAAAAGAAAAGACATATAATGGATTTCTCGTGATTGAATAAGGACCATCCCGGCATAACTCCGAGTCTTTCCGCCCGCCGATATAAACGGTACACCATAATCTTCCTAATGTAGCCACAATGATTAATGCATAACCGGCAAGTACAAGAAATTCGCAGAAGAACGATCCTCCTGATGGATTACGAGAAAATAGGATGACGAGAAAAAATAGGCCCATCGCAATCCAGCTGAATCCAAATCGTAGTTTTTCAATTTTGGTTTTCTTTTGTCCTATCTTTTCACTGACAAACGTTTTCTCAATAAAAGATCCGCCGTTTTCATCCTCCGCTAAAACCCGCCGCACTTCAACGACTTTTACCTTTTTTTGTTTTTTTATGCTTTTTTTCATAGGGAGGCACAATCCCTCTCTTTTTCAAAAATCACTTCCCGCTGATTATTCCGAAAAGTATCAAGATAAAGGACCCTAGTGTCATGTCAACCTTGATATGTCGCAATAAATGAGGTATAGTTTCTCCATAATCACACCAGGAGGCTTGGTTATGAAGAAAT
>JAFGQS010000117.1 GCA_016935565.1 Deltaproteobacteria bacterium | reverse complement strand
GCCACTTCGGAAGCCATCCCCACCATGCAGGAAATTCCCTTCTTTGCATTGCAGGAATTACGTGTATTGAGAAACAGGGGCCTCATCGATCCTGAAAAAATTGATGAATATATTGCTACAAATGGTTATGCCGGTCTTGCCAAGGCCCTGACGGAGATGACGCCGGAAGACATTGTCCAGGAAGTTCTGAATTCAGGACTGAGAGGCAGAGGAGGTGCAGGATTTCCCACCGGCCTGAAATGGAAATTTGCCGCCGGGTCACCAGGTGATGTTAAATACGTTCTCTGTAATGCCGACGAAGGAGACCCGGGTGCGTTTATGGATAGAAGTGTTCTCGAGGCAGATCCGCATGCCGTTCTCGAAGGAATGGTTATTGCCGCAAAAGCCATCGGAGCACACCACGGGTACATTTATTGTCGAGCTGAATATCCACTGGCACTTACAAGATTGAATATTGCTATAGAACAGGCGAAAGAATACGGTCTCCTGGGAAAAGATATCCTTGGATCGGGATTCGATTTCGATCTTGAAATCTATCAGGGTGCCGGTGCGTTTGTCTGTGGCGAAGAAACCGCTCTCATGACGTCAATTGAAGGTAAACGAGGAATGCCGAGACCACGGCCCCCGTTTCCGGCAATCGCAGGACTTTGGCAGAAACCCAGTGTCCTCAACAATGTGGAAACGCTTGCCAATATCGGGCAAATCATCCT
This sequence comes from Deltaproteobacteria bacterium, assembly GCA_016935565.1. Classification (GTDB taxonomy): domain Bacteria; phylum Desulfobacterota; class Syntrophia; order Syntrophales; family UBA6807; genus JAFGQS01. Next base: position 3,880 of record JAFGQS010000117.1, on the reverse strand, counting down.
GAAAGGAAGTGACTGGTACTCAGCCGTTGGGAATGAAAAAAGTAAAGGAACGAAGGTCTTCGCCCTGACCGGCGATGTTAATAATGTTGGTCTTGTCGAAGTGCCCATGGGAACGTCTCTTGGAACCATCGTCTATGATATTGGTGGGGGAATACCCGATGGGAAACAATTTAAGGCTGCACAACTCGGTGGTCCTTCCGGAGGAATGATTCCCATACAACATCTCAATGCACCAATAGACTATGAAACGGTGGCACAACTCGGAGCTATCATGGGTTCGGGTGGTATGATCGTTATGAATGAAGACAAATGTGCCGTTGATATGGCCCGTTTCTTCATGGACTTCTGTCAGGATGAGTCATGCGGAAAATGTACTCCCTGCCGTGAAGGGACCAAACGAATGCTTGAAATTCTCACCAACATCTGTGAAGGCAGGGGACAGGAAGGTGATATCGAACTTCTTGAAGAAATGGCCAGTGTTATTAAAGACGCAGCCCTCTGTGGCCTCGGGCAGACAGCCCCCAATCCCGTGTTAAGTACTATCCGTTACTTCAGGGACGAATACGAAGCTCATATCAGAGATAAGCGCTGTCCTGCTGTTGTCTGTTCAGCCCTGTTCAAGTCACCGTGTCAACATGCCTGTCCGATCGGAATGGATGTACCTTCATACATCGCCCTGATTCGCGCCGGACGACTCGAAGACGCCTATAAAGTCATGCTGAGAACCAATCCATTCCCCTCCGTATGCGGAAGAGTCTGTGACCATCAATGTCAATCCAAATGCAGAAGGAGTATGCTCGATGAGGCGCTTGCCATTAAATTTCTCAAGCGATTTATCACGGACAATGCGATAAGACCCGAAGTAGAACCGATACCGGTTACCAGAAAAGAAAAGATTGCCGTTGTCGGTGCAGGTCCTGCCGGACTGACCGCCGCGAAGGATCTTGCACTCCGCGGGTATCAAGTAGTGGTGTTCGAAGAGCTTCCCGAACCGGGAGGGATGACTCGATACGGCATTCCTTCCTACAGGCTGCCCAGGAATATCCTCAAAGGCGAAATTGACAACATAGCAGCTCTGGGTGTGGAAATTAAATGTAACACCCGCGTCGGAAGGGATATTTCCTTCGAACAGGTCAACAAAGAATTTGACTATGTCTACTTGGCTCCGGGTGCACATAAAAGCCAGAGAATGGGAGTTGAAGGAGAGGATCTGGAAGGTGTTTACGGCGGCGTTGAATTCCTCAGAGATTTTAATATCAACGAGGAAGCATGGTTAAAAGGACAAAAGACGTTAGGCAGCCAGGTAGCCGTTGTCGGTGGCGGTAATTCAGCCATCGACGCAGCCCGCGTATCACGTCGTCTGGGTGCAGATGTAACCATCCTGTACCGTCGTTTCAGGCAGGATATGCCGGCTGCCGAAGAAGAAATTGAAGCAGCCGAACACGAAGGAATCAAAATCGAATATCTTGTAGCACCTCTCAAGATTATCAGTGAAAACGGAAAGGTAACCGGTATCACCTGTCAGCGGATGGAGCCGGGCGATTTTGACCGCAGCGGAAGGAAAAGACCCGTTCCGGTGGAAGGTTCCGATTTCACACTGAGTGTGGATGCCGTTGTTGCGGCAATCGGCCAGGCGCCTGACCTTTCATTTGTTCCCGAAGACAGCGGTGTTTCAGTAAACAAATGGGAATGCTTCGATCTGGAAGGAACCAGCAAATCCCAGACGACCAGTAAGAAATTCTTCGCCGGTGGAGATGCCGTTACGGGACCATGGACCGTTGTCGGTGCTATTTCCGCAGGTCATCAGGCTGCTGAAGACATTGACAGTGCAATCAGAGCCAGGAACAATGAACCGCCCTATGAAGCGCCACCGGAAGAAGTAATCGAAATACCATTCGAAATTGACGAAGAATCGGAAGAATGTCCGCAGACCAGGATGCCCGAACTGGATAGCATGACGAGACGGACTAATTTTGACGAAGTGGAGACAGGATTTTCATCAGATGATGCTGCCAAAGAAGCACGAAGGTGCCTGAGGTGTGACGTTGAAATATGACAGGCTCACCATATGAACGTCTTGTCGAACAATAAACAGGACCCTACGATACAACAAGATCTACTCAGGGTGGAGGGTAATAACCTGCCCTCCCCCCTTTTTCTCTTGGTACCCGATCACCGGATGAAAATCACATGATATAAATATATACGCTACTCATCGAATACCATGAGCCATACATTTATCTTTCAGGAAGGACTATGGACCGGGAAAGGTCTTTATATTGACGATGATGGTCATAGCATTCCGTGTGAAAGTAAAATAAGGACGACTCACCGGGCAGAAAAATGGCTACATGAAAGTACAATGAAACTGTCACTGGAAGATAAAGTCGTTGTAATTCAAAACATCTCTGAAATCGCCCCCTTCGATACAGATATAGATTACACAAGATGGGAATCAAAAACAGCCGATATCGGTACGCTTCTCGGCCAATTTGTTATCGTTCATGATTCGATTTTCTCACTATGCACTTCGAGAGACAGCGCTTTTCAGGGCTCAGAGGTTTTTTTTAAAATTAACGATACATCATACAAGAACAGGGGGATCTTAGTGAGGCGGCGCACAAAGGTATCATCATGGACCATGGAACTTACAAAGATTGCATGAAAAGCATACATCTGAATAAAATGTCGAAAACACTTTTCCCTTTGTGAAATGAGAAATATGAATACCCCACCTGTGCACTTCAACGTAAAAAAGAAAATTATAAAATCAATAAAAAATAGTATTGCCCTTTAAAGATCTTCATGATACGGTAAAAAATGGAATATTTCAGTACAAATATTTTTATAACGAAGGACATGATGACGAGTAACAACCTGAATCAATCGAAAAAGACATTTTCCGAACCTCCCCATGATGAGATCAAAGATCTGATTTATCAGATCCGCAGACTTATGCAGGCAGGATCTCTCTACACAAAAGAATTAAATAGAAACTATCAGGTAAGTGCTCCTCAGCTTCATTGCCTTCTCACCCTTTACGAGGTCGGCCCCCTTCCCCCCTCACATATTGCCAAGTATATTATGGTTAAATCAAGCACGGTAACAGGAATAATAGACCGGCTCGAGCACAAAGGCTTGGTGCGAAGGACAAGGAATTCACCCGATCGCCGGGTAATTAATATTGAGCTGACAGATAAAGGTAAAACACTTGCCGAAAACGCCCCCTCTCCCATTCAGCAAAAGATTGTTGATGGTGTCAGGCGGCTTCCCAAGAGCAAAATAGAAGAGATTATTCATAATCTTCAATTACTTACACATATGCTAGATGTCCAAGATTTAGAAATCGAACAGCCCCAAGACGAATCTCAGACACCATTATAAAACAATCACCATCCGATTCTGACTCATGACAGTCACCAAGGCTATCATGACGTAACGAAAGAATTTTGGTCAAAATTCTTGACAAACGACGCTTTTTGTTATAGTAGTTTCACATCTAATTATCATTACTGATAATATAACAACATAACCCATACGAACAAAAATAAAGTCGTTTGCACAAGGAAATTATGCAAAATATTGCTACCATAGAAACTAATACTCTCTGCGACGGGATCGATCTGTCTATTCTATTTGGCAGAAAGAAAACGTCCCGGTTCACAGATTTCATCAATAACAAATCGGATGACCTGCTCAGCAGGTTCAACACGATGGTCACCCCGCTTTTATCCTATAAAACGAAGAAAATCGATTCGATAGACAAAGGAACCGTTTATCTTGAAAAAGGTATTGAAATGAACTACCCCGCAGCAGAGCTGCGAGGTATCATCGCTATGCGAAGTCTTCGAATAATTTCAGCTGTCCGCGGTATATCTGT
>JAFGQS010000116.1 GCA_016935565.1 Deltaproteobacteria bacterium | reverse complement strand
TTCAATACGGCCTATACGGTATACTACAACCGTCGTCATAACCGAAACGGCCACCTCTACCAGGGACGCTACAAGGCCATACTCATCGATGCCGACGAATACCTCCTGGAACTGAGCCGCTATGTAAACCTTAACCCGGTCCGCATCAGGAAATACTCACGGGCACCAATCGACGAAAAGCAAACCATCTTGGAATCCTACCGCTGGAGCAGCTACGACGGGTACGTTCGCCAGAGAGAGCGGCAATCCTTCATGACCTATGAAATGATACTTGCGATGGTGGGAGACGGGGACACACCGACATCGAGACGACAATACAAGCGATTCGTCCTGTCCGGCATCACCGAAGATTTAACCGGGAGCTATTGGGACGATCTCAAATGGCAAATGCTGAAAGGAACGGAGGAGTATGTCGAATGGATTTACGAAACATACATGGACCGTAAAGCGCCGTCATCGCCATCGGGAATGCCATTGCCCTCCAGACGAACACTGACCATCGACGAAATTGCAGGATTTGTAGTATCCGTCTGCGATGTTGACAAAGACAAGCTCTACCGTAAGCGAAGTACATCGGCAATCGCACGATCCCTTTTTATGGAACTGTGCTGTGAGTATCTGAATGCCAGAAAGAGCATGACTGAGATCGGCCGGGAACTGGGAGAGGTGAGTGTTGCCGCCCTGAGCCATAATAGACGACGTCTCCACAACCGGATGGACAAAGATAAAACAATACGGAAGTTGTATGAAACGGTCAGAAAGAGACTTGAACAGGCCTAGTCAATAGTCAACGACTGACCCCATTTTCCCGGACCCCATTTTCCCGACCCCATTTTCCCATTATATGAAACAGTCAAGAAGCGGCTTGAACAGGCCTAGTCAATAGTCAACGACTGACCCCATTTCCCCTCCAACGACTGACCCCATTTTCCCCGCACATTTTCCCACTGACCCCATTTTCCCACCATTTTCCGCTCAAAGTTTGCTTAAAAAGGAAAATCCTTGCTGTTATGACGTTATGATGTTATAGCTACGTAACGACAAGGGAGGTGATATTATGGGATCAACACTAACACGTGCCACTATATATCTGGATCCGGAATTGCATAAGGCTCTTCGTTTGAAGGCAGTTGAGACATCACAATCTTTATCGAAATTAGTGAATGATGCCATCAAAGAATCTCTGGCGGAAGACGCTGAAGACATTGCAGCTTTTGAAGAAAGAGTCAGAGAGCCTTTAATCAGCTACGAAACGATGATCAAAAGGCTGAAAAAAGATGGCAAAATATGAAATCTATTTCAAAAAGTCCGTTGAGAAAGACTTCCATACAATCCCCAAAAAAGATTTAAGGAAGATCATCCGTCGTATCGAGGCGCTCTCTGAGGATCCGAAACCGCCAGGCCACGAAAAACTTACGGGGCAAGAAAGATATCGCATCCGCCAGGGACGGTACAGGATCATCTATTCTATTCAAGACGAGGAGCTTACAATCTGGGTAGTTAAGGTAGGGCATCGAAAAGATGTTTATCGTTGAAGCGAACATTTCAATGCGCGTGACAGCTTACACCGAAGCGCGACTGTTGTTTTATTCCAAAATATAAAGGAGTCGTACCTGTGCTGTTCTTAGATCCTCATAAACCAATAGCAACCTGTGAATCGGATTCTTGTGAAGATTGCGCCGTCAACAGCGATCTTCGCTGTCATTTTACTCTGAAGGATTGGATATACTTCCTTTTCATTTCAGTTCCTCCTTTTCTGCTTGGCGGAGCGGGAATCTATTATATGAACGGGTGGCTGCTGATACCATGGATACTCTTCGTGGTCGCTTATTTCGGATTTATTGAGATTCGTGTCATGTGTTCCCACTGCCCTCATTATGCCGAATCTTCGACATCATTAAAATGCTGGGCAAATTACGGATCTGCCCAAATTATGGAAATACAGGCCGGGGCCGATGACAATTATCGAAAAAATGATTTTCCTGGGCGGTTTTGTAATTGTCTGGGGTTATCCTTTGCTGTTTCTCATCCTTGGGAAACAGCTTTTCCTGTTGCTCATTTACGCGATGACGACCATCGGCTTTTTTCTGACCATGATGAATTTCCTGTGTTCACAGTGTATAAATTTTGCCTGTCCGCTTAACTGTGTCGATAAAAAGGTGCGAGGTCAATTTTTTGCCATAAACCCAATTATTGCGGAAGTCTGGAGAAAAACTGGAAACAGAGCGCAAAATTGACTCTTTTCCATTGAGGATAACGAAGGGCCGGATTTGAGATACGAGGGATAAAGCGCCGGCACACCTGTCAGCCCGGCCGTCAGGCGGCTTGAAAGAAAGATTGATCTGAAAAGTCTGTTTTGCGGGGGAGAGTAATTATGGCAACAAGCATGTGCAGCAACTGCAAGTTACGGGCGATGTATGACAAAAACCACAATTCCTTTGCCGGACGATTCTGGCGCTGGCATATTAACTTTTGCCCGGGGTGGAGAAAATATTTCGACTCTCTTTCGGCTGAGGAGAAAGTAAAAGTAGCTGAGAAATACAATTTCTGGAAATATCATCAATAGAAGAATAAGATGCGACCCATGACCCCTTTTACAGGTTTAAGCATGTTTGATGTCGGGTGGGGCAAGCTGAGGATAAAATTATGATTTCAAATGAGGAACTGTTAAATGGAGTTTATTGGTATTCCTGCCGAGCAGACGACGGCTGTGACCGATGCCGTTCTGGCCGTTCTGGCGATAGCAGTTGCTGTGTATTTGCGCCGGATTGGACAAAAAACCCGGTGGAAAACCACTCTTTGAGTTTGGGCCTGTGGTTTGATGGCTCTGGCGGCTGTTCTGGGTACAATTGTTCACGGATTCACAATGTCAGCAACGCTTCATGCATTCATATGGCATCCCATTTATATTTTACTGGGTATCCTGGTAACGCTCCTTTTCGTGGCTTTTGTATATGATGTCTGGGGGGAGGCTTCAGCCCGGCGAATATTGCCGGTGAGAATGGATATAAGCAGGTGTTGCCCGGGATAAAATTTAAAACCCTTGTGTACGGAGAAAATACCCTCTTTTCGGAATTCAGGCTGGAAGCAAATAGTGTATTGCCCAAACACTCGCACTTCCATGAACAAACGGGTTATTTGGTTAAGTGGTACTGCCGTCGGGATTTTTAATCTGGTGACCGGCGGAGCGCTTTTGCCGGCAAGTGTTATTGCGGGGTCACTATGGAGCGTATTCGGTGCCTCGGCCACATTTATTACCGGAGCGTCGGTCGCGGCTCTCGCGGCAATAGGGCTGCTCCTTTACCGTCCTGATGCGCGGGCTACAGGGCAAGGTGCAGGCGCGTGATCATAGCCGCCCAACTTTAAATTAGCCGAACAGGAGAAAAGATATGGCCGCTTCAGAACGTATCGGGGGAACATTGGGATACGTGATTATCGTGATCATGACCTTTGCCGCTCTCCAGTCCATTGTCGTTGTCATGCACGAGTTTACCCACAGCACCGTAGCCTGGCTCCTCGGATGCATGCCGAGCCCCCTCGGAATTGTCTGGGGCAATCCTTTAATGATGACGGGCTGGGATGAAGGGGTACATTACTCCAAACTCTTTCCGTCCGGTCATCACGCCGCGGAAGCGATCATCGGCGGGAGCCCGCTCGTTCTCCACACGATCATTGTTACTCTGGGCATTATCTTTCTGAAAGGGCGATGGTTGAAAGAGAAGAAATGGCTTTATCATACCATTTACTGGTTCGTCATAGCCAATTTCATGGAACTGATTGCCTATATCGTGATGCGCCCCTTTGCCTCGGGCGGCGACACCGGCCATTTCAACCGGGGCCTGGGGCTTTCTCCATGGATTCTTTTTATCGCTGGAACGCTTGGGATACTGGTTGGACTATACATTCTCTTCAGAAAAATCCTGCCCCGCATGTATGCCGCCTTCGCACAGGGGAACCGTCTGACTGAATGGATGATTTTTTCGGTGACCGCCTTTCTTCTTTTTCTGTGGGGAAGCGGCTTACGGGTGGTGTTCTACATCTACCCCGATCCACAGTGGATGTTTGGACTTTTGGGGTTTGCGGCATTCGGCATTGTCTTGTTCACATGCAATCCATCTTGCAGCAGATAAAGAGGTCGGTTCTTCACTATTGACAAACAAGGTGGCTTGATCTGTGAAGTTGAATAGTCTACTAATTGAGCAGATTATAAAAAAACACATGGCAGAGGAAGAATCATGGTCCGTCCTTTGCGGCGGTAGATCAGGGGTATCACAAACCGGCAGACGGGCCGGGGAAAAGCTTCGAAAGGATAAGAATTTGAAAAGGCGCGTCAGGGAAATCGAATGACCGATAAAAAGCGACTTTACTATCTCGACAATCTCAAGGTATTCCTTATCATTCTGGTCATCATGCATCATGTCGGGCAGGCATACGGGACGACGGGCGGGGGCTGGTTTTATTCATACCCGGGTGATCGAGTAAAATCGTTGGGAGCCTTCTTTGGCTTCAATGCGTCATTTTTCATGGGGCTTTTCTTCTTTATATCGGGATATTTCTATCCTCAATCATTCGATCGCCATGGTGCTCGTAAATTTATTATAGACAAACTTATCCGTTTCGGCATTCCACTGATCTTCGTATGTTTTCTCATCACCCCGCTTTTGGAATATGCAAAGTATGTGCATTACGAACATCACATCAGTTTCAAGGATTTCTATATCCATCTGTGGCAAAAATACGGCTTAAAAATAGTATATCCCGGTGGTTTCCACTTTTTACATCTGTGGTTTGTCGAACATCTGCTCGTCTACGCAATTCTCTATGCCGCTATCAGAACCGTGCTGCAAAAACGCGCGCATTCCCTATCCGTCACCACGACCAGGCAAGCGAGATTATACATCATTATTCCCTATATTCTGGTCCTCGGGATTGTCACACATCTCATGCGGACATCGTGGGGTTTCCCCATTGATCGATGGATCAGCTTCCTCGGATTCATCCAGATGGAGCCGGCACACTTTCCGCAGTATCTGTCCCTTTTTGTTTTGGGTATTCTTGCCTACCGGTGGTCTTTTTTAGATTCAATCACCACGCCCCGTAATATGCTCTGGTTTCTGCCCGGTGTCGGCATTTTCGTTGTCACTGTAGTACAAATCTATACCACCGGTCACGGACAGGCATTCTTTATGTGGGATTACCGGGAGGCATTACTCTGTGTCGGCGTCTGTATCGGACTCCTTGCCCTTTTCAAAACTTTTTTTAACCGAACCGGACGTCTTATGCAGCTGCTCTCGGAGAATACATTTGGGACATACGTCGTACATGTACCGGTAGTCGTTGCGCTTCAGTACGCTTTTGATCCTGTACGGGCGGGAGCCTTTACTCTTTTCGCCGTTGTATCGTTTCTGTCAATACCCGGAGCATTCCTGGTATCGATCCTTTTAAGGCTCATTCCCGGAGTGAAACGGGTTTTGTAAATGGTGATGATAAAGTGAACCAAACAATCTGTTATTCCGCCGGGGCGATGGCACTCCCAGTGAACTCCGTCGTGTGAAACCGGTGGAAAACTGACTTGACATGGAAGAAATATCTACCGTATTCTTTTTTGAAAAATCGGATTCTTATCGATGGATACTGG
>JAFGQS010000115.1 GCA_016935565.1 Deltaproteobacteria bacterium | reverse complement strand
TACAATTTTTGTCCCTGAGATGTTGCCAATATAGAAATATCTGTAACCATAATTTCGGATGCATTCTTGCCTATGTCAGACATATCATCGGTTTTTGAAGCCGATGATATCTTGAGAAATCGAATGTATATCTCAGAAGACATCAGGGTGAAGACCTCTTAGCTTCACCCTGACGCTTTTCGCTTAGGCATACAGAGTATCGATCCATTTCAAAGCCTCTACATCGCTGATTTTTCCCAGATATCGTTCTGTGGTGGACAAGTTTGAATGGCGTAATATGATTTTCGATATGATCTCTATAGGAACACCAGATCGGCTGGCATAGGTCGCGGCATGGCGCCTGAGGTCATGTGGTCTGAGATGAATGTCTACAACACTTCCCGCTTTTGCCACCATTTCCCGTGCAGCTTCATAGCATATTGGAAAAATACGCTGATGAGGTTGAATGCCCTTTTCTCTTATATAATCCTTGAGCCTGTCCGTTAGCCTCTGGGGGATGAAAATAAATTCCTGCTCCCTCCCGCTTTTTGGTTCTCTGAGGGTCAGTTTCCGATCATTGATATCCGAAGGAGTAAGTTTCAGCACCTCACTGATCCTCATTCCGCCCCGGGCCATCAATTCAAGCATCACTCGATTTCTCGGCCTGGATGTTCTAAAGATAATCTCATCAACAGTTTCCTTTTCGATGATGTTCCAATGATATGATGGTCTGGATCTGAAAAGTTTTTTCAACATAGGAGTGTCGCAGGGATTCCGAAAGTCCGGATTAAGATTGTTTTTGATAAAGTTGAAAAATGCCGATAAATGAGAGTAACGTGTTCGTTTCGTCTGCGGCTTTTTCCCATCGGTGATTTGATTCACGAAAGGAAGAATCCTCTCAGTGGTTATCTCTTCCAGGTTATCACTCCCGAATTCTTCAAGAAGTTGCGTCAGAACCAGATGGTACGCCCTGACTGAATTTTCTTTAGAGTGAGACTTGTGATACGCCAAAAAAAGTTTTGCCGCCTCTGATATTTTCATCGCTTTACCTCCTTTTGTTTCGAGATTATAAACGAATATCATCAATCAGAGGCCCATAATTGTGGCCCAGTTTCTAGGGAACCCTCACAGGAACAAAGACTCAATTTCGATATGGCCCATACTTCGGGGGAAGGTCATGATCCTCTTCAATGAGAGCAGAATAAAAAAAGGGGGCTTTAGTGAGCCCCCATACATGATATTTTCGATAATAGACATCGAATCACCGTTTACCTTGAAATATACCCATCGCAAAATTTGTACTGTCTGCCGTGTCTTTTACAGCCCAGATACCTCCGATTTCTTCACCATCGGGGCCGTACACCGCTCCGTTTGCTCTTTTATAATCTGCGATTACGCCATCCACCTGCCAGGTTCCTGCTGCGGGATTGAGTGTAAAGGAACTAGTGCTTCCGGTGAAAGAGCCTTGTGCATCGGTAATCTGTGCCGAATGGCCGCTCCCCGAGACAGAAAGGTCAAAATCGGTGATCGATCCGGAATTGAAATTCACCGTGGCATTAAAGGGTCCTGTTATCAGGTCACTCGATAACATATGTCGTCCTGCCGCTGTTCCTGTATAAGTGGCGACGAGATTGCTGCTTGCAAGGGCCGCCATCTGGCTGTCCGACGTATAGCTTCCTTTTACTAAGAACCCGTCTGCATACTTGAATTCCCATGATTGTGACGTGACCGACATCAGTAGGGTCTGGTTCCACCGCCCCCACTCCATGAACCCATTCTTCCCCAGCAATGTACTTTGCAACTGCACAGGGAGCCCCGAATCGACTTCGTATCCGTTATGTTTGAGATAGGTGATGACGCCGTCATTGATCTGCACCTCACCGACGGGGGTGCCGTTATACTGTCCTTCCGCTGTTGCGATGGATTCCAAATTCTGCATTGATGCAGTGTAATAATAACCGGATGATGTGTCGCCATCTTTTTCCATAAGAGCTCCACTGAAGAAGCCGTAGCAATACGGTGTCGGCTGATCATCCAGTTCCGCTTGAGTGGCGCCCCCCTTTCCCTGGAAGACGCCGTGTGCAAAATTCGTAGTGTCTGCCTTTATAACCCAAACGCCCCCGATGTCTTCACCGTTGGGGCCGTACACCGTGCCTCGTATATCTCCGTATACAGCGCCGACACCATCGGTCTTCCAGATGCCGGTGCCGTAATCGATTACAAAGGTGCTGCTCCCCCCGGTAAACACACCCTGGGCATTGGAAACCTGTGCAGTGTGGCTGGCGCCGCCAAGGAAAAGATCAAAATCGGTAATTATTCCAGCATTGAAATTCACGGTGGCATTAAAGGGACCACTCTCCCATGCGTCTGATGATTGCCAATGTCGTCCTGCCACACTCCCTGCATAGGTGATGATGAGATTGCTGCTCGCCAGGGCCGCCATCTGGCTGTCGGACGTGTAGCTTCCCTCCACGTAGAAGCCGTCTTTATATTGAAATTCCCATGCCTTTGAAGTTACCGACATTAATTGGAGCTGTCTCCACCGTCCCCACTCCATGTATTCATTTTGCCCGAGCACTCCGAGACCCTCTATTGCTATCGGAAGCCCGGAGTCAACCTCGTATCCGTTATGTTTGAGATAGGTGATAACGCCGTCATCAGCCATCCGCATTTCACCAACGATGGCACTGTTATAGATTCCGTCCGCCGCTACGGTGGAGTTTAGATTCTGTAGCGATGCATTGCGGTAATAGCCGGCGGTTGTGTCGAACTCTTTTTCAATGAGAAGCCCATTGAGGAAGCCGTAGCCATATGGCGTTGGTTCACTGTCCGTAGTATTTTCCTGGCTCTGCTCCGTCTCCGTTTGTGAGGTGCTCTGGGCCTGGGTGACATCAGTAGTGGATTCCGGAATTCCGCCGTCCATATAGGTCGTGTCGGTCGTGTCATCCACTACCGTGGTGTCTCCCGCCGTGCCAAACATACCGTCGTCAGCCGCTCCGCTGTCATTGCCTCCCATGTCAGTAGTTCCGTCATCGATGTCGTTACTGTTGTTGGAACTTCCACCTTCAGCCGCACCGCTGTCATCATTCCCGGTATCGGCCGTACCGTTATCGTTGTCATTGCTACTGTCATCGGAAGACGAATTCCCGTCGTCGCCACCCTCGCTGTCGTCGCCGTTTTCACCATCATCAGCGTTACCGACCGTGCTGTCATCACTATCCTCGGAGTCGTCGCCGTTTTCGTCATCATCGCCGTCGCCGGCCGTGCCGTCATCGCTACCCTCGGAGTCTTCACTGTTTTCGTCATCATCGTCGCCGCCACCATTGGTGCCCGTATCCTTGGATTGTTCGCCTCCCTCCCCTTGTTTCTTCTGTGACCGGGATTTCGTCTTCGGCGGCGGAGCTTTTGTATCCTGCTGGAACTTCCGTGCCAACGTGGGCGGTGTGGGACGGAGATCACCCATTCCCTTGTGAGATGTTTGCACCATCATCCCCGGTCCTATGACCTTCGATGTGCCGTCGACGGTGGATGTAACTTTTACGGTGCCGTCGAATCCGTACACGACGGTTACCGTTTTGGTCGGTTCTATCGCAGCCGTCCTGGTCCATCCTGTCTCAGAGAGATTGGCAAGGTAGAGCGGCCTTAACGATGCCGTTGAGCCATTCTCCTGCTTGACCTCAACACCGAACTTAGTCCCCCTGATCCCCGTAACGGCGGTCAGTGTCTTGACGGTCATATCCGCTTGGCGATACTTGAAAAGCTTCAGGGCGTAGAACATCGCCTTACCGCGGATAAGATTGAATAGGGAATCTTTTGTCCTTTTCTTTGCATCGAGGACAACTCTGTCAACAGAAATGCGGGCATCGCTGCCGAGAGTAATGACATTGTCGTCTACGGTGGTGAGCCGGCATCGGGAGTTTTTCAGCGTAAAAATGGTGTCATTCTCAAAGACTACATCCCCCGGGGCTCCGGTATAGGCTTCCTGCAGACCTTCATGAGCGACGATAACGTACCCGGCGACGCTTGCGAGGTGCCCGGCAACCTTTTGTTGTGTTGCCGTTGGCGACGGCATGATGACTGCCGATTGAAGCTCATCCGGCAGCAGGTCCTGTGGAACGGCACGATCCTGCGGCGGGGCGGCATATGTCGCGGCAGCGACGAACAGAATCGTTATGATTGCAGCAATGAACGATCTCATCATACCAGCGTCTCCTTTCTTAGAACGTAAACCCTATGGAGAGGGTGTAGGTTGTCTTTTCGAATTCATAGAGGTCGGCATTGGAATTATTGTCGGCGAAATTGACGGCGAGAGAAGTGAAAAAGTGTTCGAAAAACTGCTGGCTTACGACCGCCGTGATCGTGTTTCTCCTGTCTTCCCGGTCCTGATTATAGAGGAGCGGGGGGGCTTTGTACTCTTTCTCCATCCATTTGTAGCTGAGGAATACCTCGGTGTCGGTGGGAAACCGGGTGAAGTAGGAGAGGGAATAATACCAGCCGCTGTAACAGAACCTCCGAGCGTCGGCGTCGCGGTCTTCCCACCCCAGTGCGCCGGTGATGATATGGCGGCGGTTCCCCAGGTAGATGCTGGGGCTGATTTCGTAAATCCTGGTGTTGTTTTCCAGGTTGGCGTTATCTTCGTTGTAGAAGAATTCCTTGTTGTACGAGTATGATACTTTGGTGCTGAACAGCGGGCCGAAGAAGTGTTCGTAACTCGGGTCGACGTGAATAATGTTGGAGAGCCGCTCGCTTCCGAAGTACTGCTCGCGATAGCCGATGGGCATCTTGAGAATGTCTCTCGGTCCCGCAAGCCAGGGTCCGGTAGTCACGTCGGCCATCATGAAGTTGTATTTTGAATAGGTCTGATAGGCGCTGTTGTAGAAAAGGACATCGGTATTCCACATGAGCCCTTGCCTGTCGCCGATATCGTAGAGGGCCGCTCCCTGAATCGTCGTGACCAGCGCCTCGTCACGAATTTTCCCGGAGTCGTTGTCGAGGGTGATGGTCCCGCTTGATACCTCAAGTTCCTGATTGTTCGGGCCGGCGCTCACGTTGGTATCATACATGATTCCCTGAGAGAATCGGGCGTTCCAGGAAAATCGTTTCGTTTCCCGATTAATGGCTTCTTCGAGGCGGCTTATATTCTGCTGAACCGCTTCCGGAGGGTGTGATTCCTTGACGATGGTAAGTTCGCGCCGTGCATCTTCGTAGTTTCTCGTGGTGAAATATGCGAGGGCGAGTTCGAGCCGGACACGGTGAAGGTTCGGATCGATGGCAAGCATCCGGGTGAATTTCTCGATTGCCAGCCTGGTGTCCCCCGTTTTCATGGCGCTGGTACCGAGCCACCACATGACGCTCATGGTTTCCACCGTGCCGGCAATCTCCTGGAAAATCGGCAGCGCCTGGCCGTATCGGTTATCGTAGTATAAGGTCAGCGCCTTCGAAAGTTTCCGGTCCAGTTCGGCGATCTCTTCCGGTGTCATCTCCTGCAGTTTTTTTATCGCCTCCGAGTTGACCTTGCCGGTGGTGATGTCGTCGGTCACCTCAGACCGATCCATTGGTGTCTCCTGTTGGGCTGCAAGAGCAGGATGAATGAACGCAATAAACAGGAAAAGTGTTGCAGTGAATACGATAACAAAACGTGATCTCAGTTTCATTCGATAGTCCCCCCATGCTGATTGATCTCTGGAATCACTACTCGAAAATCGATGGATACATCTGTGCAAGAACAAGCCATTGCAGCCGGTGTCTGCTCCGATCTCTTAGCCCTGAATCGATACTTCTTTTGGGGAAAAAAGAGGCTGAGAGGACTTCAAGTCAATGATAGCATGCCCTCTTCGTGACCGACAGTCAATGTTGACAGCGCCAATGTAAAGAAATTGAAAAAAAGTGTCAACACTTTTATGCAATTTATATGATTTTTTCGTGGTAATGGAGTTTCAACAGCAGATATTCTACGAAATGGTATGATTTTCCATTTCATATTATTATGCAATACCGCAAATTGTGAACTATCTTTTACACTACTGATCTTCCCAATGTATTTATTAAATAAATCGCATATCTTAGTTTTTTAGTAGAGTTTTTTAATTGTTGACAGTTGCCACCAAAGGAAACTATCTTTCAAATTCGATAATTGCATATAGGAGAATGCTATCACAGGAAAAGGAAAACCTGTGATATGAAGAGTATCACCGGGATGAAAAAGGCGCAGGGCACGCGCGTGTGGGGAACCAAATCTCCGTTCAGCATCGGT
>JAFGQS010000114.1 GCA_016935565.1 Deltaproteobacteria bacterium | reverse complement strand
GGGAGAGCTGGATGGATTAAAGGATCTGAAAATTGTATCCTCATGAAAAACACATTATACCACTCAATATCCCTGCGAGTATGGAATATATAATAATTAACAGAGAGCTGCTTTTCAGCAGGTTACGTTGATTTTTTTGGAATGCGAATTCCTCTCCGCGGCAACCAACGAATAGTATTGAAATTATGGATCCACAAATTTTGACTTTATATTATCCCAATTCAAATCCTTTTTCCAGAAAAAGTTTCAATGCTCCGCCTGATGTTCCCATGTCGTATTGAATCAGAGGGCCTTTCTGATCACAAACAGTTCAGGTGCGGTTAATGCCTCCCCGCATTTCATTTATCTTTCACTGTGCAAAAACTGTCGGCTTCCTCATAATTTTGGGTTTCAAACTGAAGAACAGGATGATCGATATTAAACTGACGATACAGCATTTCACGGACTCTGGATGCCAGTTCATCAACGGCACTTAACGGTTGGTCCGGTACGATAACATGGGCTGATAAGGCAATGCGATGGGGTGAGAGCGTCCAGGCATGGATATGGTGTACATCCACGATGCCCTCGATAGCGATAATTTCGTTATGAACGGACTGAATATCAATGCCCGACGGTGTTGCGTCCATGAGGATATGAAATGCATTTTTCAAGATATCCCATCCACTGTAAAGGATCAGAGCAACAATAATCCATGATACGATCGGGTCAAGCCAGTATAGTGGTAAAAATATCAAGATAAGACCAACGAAGGCGACACCGATCGAGGTGAGTGCGTCGGTCAGCATGTGCAGAAAGACGCTTCGTATATTGATGTTTTCTCTGGCACCCTTTCGCAGTAGTAAAACAGCAATCATATTTGCAGCAAATCCGATGAGGGCGAACCAGATTACCAGATAACCCTCAATCGGTTGAGGATTATGAAACCTTTTCCATCCCTCAAATGCTATGTAAACGCAGGCGACGTAGAGTATGGCGACATTGAGAACGGCGGCAAAAACTTCGATTCTTTTATATCCGAACGTAAGCTGTGGCGTGGGATCTTTCTTGCCTATGATAAGCGCGATATAGCTGATCAGCGTGGAGGTAAAATCACTCAGGTTATGGATCGCATCACTGATCAGAGCCATGCTTCCCGCAAGAACGCCTCCGATGATCTGGACTATCGGGATGATAAGGTTCATCACCATCGTGATAATAAGTCGTTTCCCCCAGGACGCTTCTCTGTGGTTATGATGATTGTGTGACATGGATCACCGCCAACTGCTGCACATCTTCCATGCTGATTATTTATTTTTATACCACGATATTCATCGTAAATCTCTTACTCGTTTTGTGCCTGCCGTACCCATGTTTTTATGTTTTCTTTAGTGGGAACAGAACCGACACATACCGTGTTACCGTTGATAATAAGTGCGGGATAGCCGCGGACCGGGTACCTGGCAATTTCTCCGAGGTCGGTAATGTGCTCCACATCAGATGCTCGGTACAGTGTCACCACGATGGTCCTAACGGGCTTCGGAAATGAGTTTTTTTAACTCGTTAACTGTCGGTACCTTGCCGGAGACCACAACCTTACCATCGACGATTACCGCCGGTGTGAGAAAAATGCCGAGTTTGGCAAATTCCCGGGGGTCGGAGAGTTTAGAGACATCGGCGTCAATACCCAGTTCGGTCAGTGCTTCGATGACATTTTGTTCCACCGCGTGACACCGGGCGCAACCCGGTCCTGCAATCTGTATTTTCATATGGTACCTCCTAGAGGATAAAGTTTCCAAAGAACCAGCCCATCATGGTTCCCAGTATGATGATGGTGATTACGTAGACAATTGCTTTTTTAATGCCAAAGACCCTTGCAATAGCAATCCAGTTGGGCAGGCTTAACCCCGGTCCGGTCAGCAACAGGGTCAGCGCCGGTCCCTTGCCCATTCCCAGCTTCATCAGGGTATCGACAAAGGGTGCCTCCGTCATAGTGGCAAAATAACTGATCGCTCCAATCAGGGTGGCGAAGAAAGAAGCAGACATGGTGTTTCCCCCGAGCCAGGTCTTTATCCATTCTTCGGGGATCAGTGCTCCAATCACACCGACAATAAAAACACCGGCCAGAAGAAGGGGGAAAATTATCTTCACAAACCACCAGGTTTCACGGAGCCAGGCACTGATTTTTTCCTTCGGCAAAACCTTCACGGAATAGATGGCGGTAACGATCGTTAAGGCGCCCCAGAGGAGAACCTTATTTAAATAAGAGCCTTTCTGTATAATGTAATTCGGCAAAAGCAAAGACAGGACGATTAAAATCAGGAGAACAAGATCCTGCCTGGAAATAATCCCGCCGGTATCCTCCCGGCCGTGCGCAAAGGCTGCCGTTTCCGGCGCTTCTTCTTTCCGTCCGAAAACGACGGTCATTACACCACCTACAATGAAGGCCATGAGCAGCGCTGCAACAATTCTTGATATAACCATCTCGCTGCCCAGGATCGTACCCGTATAGGTAAGGGCAAGGATATTCGCCGCCGGGGCGACCCAGAGAATGATGAAAGCAACGCCGATTCCGGCACCGCCGTAAAAAAGTCCCGTTGCCACGGGGATAACCGTACAGGAGCATGCGGCCAGAAGAAAGCTCGATACGCTTGCCAGGGAGAACGATTTAAACTTGTTGGCGCTCTCTCCGAGGTAAATGATAATGGCCTCACGCCTGATAAACGTGACAATCCCTCCTGCGAGAAGGAATGCCGGAACGAGGCAGGTCAGAACGTGGGTTGCGATATAATCCTTCAGTGCGAGAAGTCCCGCTATAAACAATCTTTCAATCATAATGAAAAACCTCTATTGATATTTACATTTATATATTTACATATAGAAATATACATAATAAAAAAATTATTGCGTGCTCATATTTATGGCCTGCTTGTCGAAACGCTTTCCTTCCTTCTCCATGTTTTTCCTATCGCTTTTTTGCAATATGCTCGGTTTCGGATCACTGTGTTTCCATCGAGACAATATTCATTGAGTCGTTCACGGTTTCTAAAATATATCGGACATACCTTCGTTGCCACTGTCTGCTGTTGATTGTTATTTTCACGTATATCCGAGCGCGACGACAGTGCCGGTGAGAACACCAAATATTGCCCGCAGAACCCACGCTTTCATCAGCGCACTTGAAATACGTAAATTATCTCTTGCAAATAGTTTCCCTGTTAATATCGGGGAGGTGATTAATAAGGTTCTGAATTTCCTCGTCTTCCTCCAGCCATTTATTCAGGGTGTTTAAGATCGATGCCACGTATGGATTCTTACTTTTTGTATCCAGCATATAATTGACCCATAGCCCATCCTTTTCAAATCGCACGAGCCCTGCTTCTTCCAAGATCTTGAGGTGCTTTGACACCGTCGGCTGAGCGATCTGTAGCGATTCCTGTAGTTCACACACACAGAGGAGCCTGTGCTGAAGTAGTTTTAAAATTTTCACCCTGTTGAGGTCGGAAAGTGCCTTCATAACCTTTACGAAGTTTTTCATGGCATACACCCTTATATATTTCCATATAGCAATATATAAATATTGTAGGTATTGTCAAGAAAATTTTTATATTTGAGACTACTTCCTCTTTTACTTCTCTGTGTAAATTTGATATCTTCTTCCCCTCGCTTTTTGATGAATTAATTGATATTACTACAAAATGCTTCACAGAACATCAGCAATTCAACATTGGAGAACTTTGCCTTGACAGATAGAAAACGAACAAAGTTGTATTTACACCTCAAAAAGTGGCTTGAAAAGGCCGCCATCGATTATGACATGATCCAGGAGGGTGACAAAGTGCTTGTGGGTGTTTCAGGCGGTTTTGATAGCCTGGCGCTGCTTGATCTTCTCAATACATCCATGATTTTCCTGCCTTCGTTTTCGATTATGGCAGTTAATATCGATCCCGGCTTTGATGAGACACATGGGGATTATGATACGCTGAAAAACTACTTTGAAGGTAACGGCTATGACTATGTGATGGAGAAGACCGACATCGGCATACGTACTCACAGCGATTGGGCGAAAAAAAACCCATGTTTTCTATGCTCGAGGTTGCGACGGAAAAGAATCGTCGAGATTGCCGAGAAACATGGCTGTAATAAAATAGTTTTTGCACATCACAAGGATGATATTATCGAAACGCTCCTCCTCAATATATTTTATGCCCGGGAAATCAGCACCATGATGCCCAACCAGTCGCTCTTTAACGGTAAGTTTCATATAATTCGACCGTTTGCCTATATTCGGGAGGACCTGATAAAAAAATATGCGAAAGAAAAAAATTTCCCCGTTATCGAAAACAGGTGCCCAACGGCCAAAGTATCCAAACGAAAATATATCAAAGATATTCTCGATGAACTTGAAAAGGACAATAAGAATGTCCGAGAGAATATCTTCAGATCCATGAGTCACGTAAAGCTGGACTATCTCCTGACAAGTGGGTATAAGAAATCAAATGCTCATGAGTACGAACAGGATGAACCGTTTCGTTTCGTAGAAAAGGGTTAAAACGGTGGTAAAAAAAGAGAAAGCGATCAAAATTGTCTGCCAGAACAAACAGGCACGGCGCAACTTCTTTATAGACGACACCTACGAGGCAGGAATGGTTCTCGTTGGAACGGAAGTAAAAGCATTGCGAGAGGGACGGGCAAATCTCACCGATAGTTACGCCGCTGTGAAAAATGATGAAGTCTATCTCCACGATATGCATATCAGTCCATACTCTCACGGCAACCGTTACAACCACGAACCGCGACGCAGGAGGAAACTGCTCCTTCATAGACGGGAGATCCGGAGGATATACGGAAAGACCAGGGAAAGAGGATTTACACTGATTCCGCTGAAAGTTTATTTCAAAAACGGTAAGGCCAAGGTTGAGATCGGCATCGGAAAGGGTAAGAAGCTCTACGATAAACGGGAAGATCTGAAGCGCAGAGACGACAAACTGGATGTGGAACGGGCCCTGCGGGAAAAGCATCGATAGGTTTTCCATAGAGCAGTCAGCTTTCAGTATTCAGCTGTCAGCAGGAATGGGCTAAATGCACGAGGTACAGGGCATGTCCGTTTCATTTCGTTTGTTTAATTTATCCAGCTCAATCAAATCTCTATATCATTATCGTCTGTTTTTCACTGACAGCCATGAGATAAATAAGATTTCCGATTCTCCATTCTCAAATTCCGACTTCAATGTTGTTACCGTACAGAATCATACCTTTAAAGTCCCCCTTTTTTAAAGGGTGTTTTAGGGGGATTTTTACAATTCGATGAAAGAAATTGCCTTCCACATTTTAAAAAGAGATGGTTGCAGTTTTGATCAATAATTTATGTTCTACATTACTATTTACGATTTTCGGTTTACGAATTCACATTGACTTGAAGGTGAGAAGGTATTATATTAAAAACAATTATTGCTCTTTGGGGGCGAAACGGTTTCGACGGGGATAGTTGAAGCTGTAGAAGCGTGTCGAGGTTCCTATCGGCCTCGTTAAACAGG
>JAFGQS010000113.1 GCA_016935565.1 Deltaproteobacteria bacterium | reverse complement strand
GCTTTATGGCGGGGACAACAGATTGAGAATACGGCAGGAACTGCTCCTTGGCATAGGCGGAGCCCGCATTCTTCAGGCATTGAAAATTATACCCGGGGTCCTGCATCTGAATGAGGGACACAGCGCCTTTGCCATACTAGAAGAAATCCGAAGGATAATGGAGTATGACCAGATACCATTTCACAGGGCTAAGCGCCGCGTGTCATTATATTCGGTATTCACAACACATACACCTGTGGCAGCAGGTCACGACCGCTTTTTACCTGAGCTGATGGAGGAGCATCTGGGTATTTTCAGGGAAAAGCTTGGGCTGTCTCACGAGGATTTCATGGCAATAGGACGCGTCAATCCCAGTGATAACCTTGAGCCGTTCTGTATGACGGTCCTTGCGCTTAAAAGCTCGCAAAGGGCCAACGGTGTTTCTGCCATACACGGAACGGTAAGCCGTCACATGTGGCGTGATCTCTGGCCGGGACGGCCGGAGTCGGAAGTCCCCATAGGCCATATCACAAACGGCGTGCATGTTTTGTCATGGCTGGCGCCCCAGATGAACCAGTTGTATGAGACTCACCTCGGGTATGACTGGGCCACACGTATGGTACACCCTGATGTGTGGGGCAGGATAGAAGAGATTGATGATGAGGAATTGTGGGAAACCCACCAGAGCCTGAAGATGCGCCTCATCCAGTTTGTCCGCCGGCGTCTTCAGCTTCAGTCTGAACGCCTGGGCCATGTCAATACGATCAAGCAGATTGATCACATTCTTGCTCCGGATGTGCTAACCATCGGCTGTGCACGCAGGCTTGCCGCCTATAAGAGGGCGGACCTTATACTGTCCCAGCCAGAGAGGCTCGAAGGCCTGATTTCTGATCCAAACAGGCCCATACAGATCATCTTTGCGGGCAAGGCCCACCCCCGGGATGACGAGGGCAAGCGTCTGCTTCAGAAAATTGCAAAATACAGTTATGAAAACAGTCATTTAAGAAGGATTATATTCGTTGAGAATTATGACTACAATGTTGCGCGCCATCTTGTTCAGGGAGTTGATGTGTGGCTGAACACACCGCGGAGGCCACTTGAAGCATGCGGCACAAGCGGGCAGAAGGTCGTTTTGAACGGGGTGCTTAATCTTTCCGTGCTTGATGGATGGTGGAACGAGGCCTATGACGGAAAAAACGGTTTTGCCATTGGTCACGGTGCCATGCACAATGATCCTGAAGAACAATATCGACGGGATGCTGAATATCTGTATGAGACCCTTGAAAAGATTGTGATTCCCCTGTACTACGAAAAAAACTCGGGAGGCTTTTCCCATAAATGGGTTGGCAGGATGAAACATGCCATGCAGAGTCTGGGGTGGCGCTTCAATGCCGATCGAATGGTAAAAGACTATACGGAGAGGTTTTATCTGCCGGCGGCGATTGCCACATCGGCTGAGACATAAGAAATCCGGTTAATTATACGGATAACACCTTCATCACTCACATAATCTGCCGAAAAAGAAGCTATGTTATCTATTTTCTTTTTGTGAAGGGCGCAGGCGTATTGCCTTCCGGATCTCCATAGGGCTAACAACCTAAAATTTTGGAGAAACGGCGGGGTAGTTTATTGCGGCCTTGCGTGAGTCTGCCGTTTGCAGTACAATTATCCGGTCTTGGACCGGCATCACAATCGTATCCTGATTTTTAGGGGGTTATATTTCCTGAAGGTGAGAAAAGGAGGAAAATAATGGAGAGAAAAGCATTAATTGATATGTTGAACAGAGACCTGACCGATGAACACGCCGCTGTGGTGAGGTACCTGATCCACAGTTACCAGGAAGGGGAGGATACAGTGGTCGGCGCTAGCCTGCTTTCGCGCTGCCGTGAAGAAATGTGGCACATGCACTGGCTTGGAATGATTATCGGGAAACTGGAGGGAGAGCCGGATTTTTCTATCGGACCCTATCCATTTGACCCAAGCAGCAGGGCGACCATGCTGAAATCTTATATCCAATATGAGGAGAAATTGATACCGCACTACAACGCTGAGGCGGAGAAGGTTGATGATCCCCATATCAGACGAGTCCTGAAGCGTGAAGCCTGGGAGTCGGCTATCCATGCACGAAGGTTCCAGCGGCTGATCGATAAGCTTTCTCCCGAAGATGCGAGCGGTCTTCCTGAGGGGGGGCACGAGCTGCCGCCATCATTTGTGGAAAAGCTGGAGAAAGAGCTTCTGAATAAATATACAGAAATGCTTCAGCACATTCGCAGTTCGTGGGTCTTCCAGAACGAGGGAAAGGAGGGGTGGAGGATTATGGACCAGGCGATGGAAAAGATGAAGCACCTTGCCATCTTTGCCGAAGGTCTCGCCGAAGACGGGGCGAAACTGAATTTCAAGCCGGGCCCGATTGACATTAGCCGTTCGATAGGTGATGCTTTACAGAAGGCCGTCGATGATCTTCAGTCGGGAGTTGAACGTTACTGTGCGTTCCAGAAGTATGACGAATTTCGTAAGCATTCCGGTATCGCTCTGAAATTAGACCTGGCAGTACAGCAGATCGAATACCAGAAGGAAGAGATAACGGACTGGATAAAAAAATAAGAACACTCCCGAACAATATTTAAAAGGCCCGTCAATCCCGCAACGGGGGAGTTTGGTTTTGTGGGCGGGGTAGAATCAGAACCGCCGATTAATAACTATGTGTGCCCCTTGATTTGAAAAAAATGAAATCTAATTGAGCTTTTTTTTTGATAATGGAGGATAAAAATGCTTAAAGCACTTATCGTTTTTTCGACAAGAAAGGGTTATACGGAAGGTATTGCCAAAGAAATTGCAGCAGGAATCCGCCTTGAGGGCGTCGAAGCTAAAATGGTTAACGTCATAAATATAAAAAAGGCTGAAGACCTGGAGGGATATGATGCCTATCTGTTTGGTTCTGCTACTTACGGCGGACAGATGATGCGTGGCATGGAGACAATGCTGTTCATGGCTGACAATTTGGATCTTGAAGGAAAGGTAGGAGGTTCATTCGGCGCCTTTGGATGGAGCGGCGAAGCTCCTGGCAGGATCTTTGATACCATGAAAAATATTTTTAATATGGATATGGTTAAAGAACCTTTGAGGATCAAAAATATATTTAAGAAAGGGGACAAGGAAATAGCCCAGGAATATGGACGGGAGATCGGTAAAAAACTGAAAAAGGAAATTTAAATACAACGACAGAATTAGAGCTATCCGGGCCCTGACGTTTTCAAAAGAACCGGACCAGTTCCCGAGTTACTGTGCGCTAACTGGGAATGCCAGGCATAGTGCTGTCAGACAGATGATAGCCGCCAGATGATACCTACTGCCATTCTTTTCTGGATCATATAAATAACTCCTTTTAAATCGTTCGAAAAAAGTGCATTGAAGGGGAATTTACTCTTGATTCTTGATTAATTTAGGCATCAAGCTTTCAATATGCTTTTTGAGATTCTTATTGCTTTTTATTGGCAATTTTAACCTTTCACTACACTGCTGATTGAACTCTTTTTATCGATCCAAGCCAAAGGTTCAAGAATTCTATTAGCTCTTGAAAATCATTTACTTTATAAAGATTCCAATTGATTCCTTCGTTATGGCCATAAACATAGAGTAATAATTTTTACCTGTAAAGATAGGCTAATATCTCCTGCCTTTGTTCATTATATTATACTATTCATGTGGATATTCTATTCTTAATGCAAGTGACATAGGAAATTTATACCATAGATATTTTCAGAATAAAAGCAGCCGAATCAGGCGGATCGGGGTAGAGCCATAATAAGATATTGAAAAATAAAATTAATCAATCAAAAAATACATATTTTCAGGCTCAATATCGTTGTCTTGAACTAAATACTAGAGTTGTAGGATAAGAAAACTTCTCATGCAAATAAGAGGAGAAGTTCTCACACGGAGTGATTGTGGTCACCTGAATCCTGCCATGCACAGGTCCTCGAGGTATCGTTCTTTTAAAACTTGATTTTTTTGCGGGGCTGTCCTTGCAAATTGTTCAATATAAAAATTGGGATTCAGAATCATAATCTCTCTTGATTTTTCTTATTATATTTTAATTAAATTTGATTGACTGTAAACACTACAAAGTATGATATAAGAAAGGACATTTTTGGGATTTTGCTGAACTGCTCTTTCAGCCCAATGTGTGACCTCCTCCAACTTTTCAACATTTCTATACACTCCGGCTGAATTGTGCAAGTATCAGCCCGGTGCATGAGGGTTCAGACGTATTGTCTTTGCAAGGATCGGGATTGCCTCCTCTGCTCGGTTTGCAAAGCACAGTTCCATACCTAAAAACGCATGTGCATCGGAGCCGTTCTGTTTAAGCTCTACGGCACGTTTGAAGACCTTTAAAATAACAAGATTTTCAAACAGATTTCAGAATGAGAGTGGTTCCTTAAAAACATTTTCGCTTCAATGAGGAGAAAGGGCTTGTGATTGTTTAGTCGCCGTTAGCAAGAGTAAGCCGTTTCTTTATCAAAGCATTGTTACGCATGTTTTACGCCTTCATTACAGTTCTGATAAATATGGTGTTTTTTCCTCACCTGCGTGGTGCATTTGCACAATTTCATCGAATCATCATGAAGTCTCCATTAAGTTGTAATAATCTGCTTATATAAAAAAACACCTTTACCTGATAAAAAACATAAGGATGACATGAAACGATCAAGGAACAGGATTGAAACTTTATTATATGACGAAAGGCTTGAAACGAACAATAAATGGTGAATCGGTGTCGATAGGTAAAAAAATAAGCGGTGGTTTCATCATGGTAATTGCAGCACTTTTAGTGTTAGGAGGTGTGGCATATCACGGGATATCAGATGTTGCCGGT
>JAFGQS010000112.1 GCA_016935565.1 Deltaproteobacteria bacterium | reverse complement strand
TTTTTTTTACAGAAGGGAAAAATCAAGGGCAAGGTCTCAGGGGACTGTTCAAGAAAGGCAAAGCTACTTGACTGATCACATAAACTCAGGTAGTAATGACGTAAATATATGGGAAATCAAACTGTAAGGAAACTATGTTCAGTAAATCTCATGTGCAACGTATTATTGATGGACTGCAACTGGGTGATTGCGGGAGGGAAAAATATAAAATTGTTATCATGACGATACTTCTGGTTAGTGTTGTCGGTATCCTCTCATATTTCCATATTTACCTCAAAAAAGGTATCATCTTTACCCACTTCTTTTATATCCCTGTCGTTCTCGCCACATTCTGGTGGAGGAGAAAAGGCTTGCTGCTGGTTGCGGCTCTCGGAGGAATTCTCATTGCCAGCAGTCTCTTATTTCTCAAGGCTGACCTTGTCAACAATGTTATACGTGCCTTTATGTTTCTTGTCATGGGTTCCGTCATTACGTTCCTGAGCGAGTGGATAGCCATTAAAGAAGAATCTATGAAGCAGAGTGAAGAGAGATTTCGAACTTTATTTGAAAACATCGGTGACGGTGTTGCCATCTTCAAAGCTCAAAATGACGGAAATGATTTTTCCTTTCTGGATTTTAATAAGGCAGGTGAGTCCATTGATAAAATTAAAAGACATGACGTAATCGGTAGGAGCGTCGTCGATATATTCCCCGATATTAAGAAATTCGGTCTCTTCGACGTATTGCAAACTGTGTGGAAATCTGGAGTGTCCCAGCATTACCCGGTGACTCACTATAAAGACGAGCGAATAACCGTATGGAGGGACAATTTCGTCTACAAACTTCCCTCCGGAGAAATTGTGGCGGTATACAGGGACATAACTGAGCGCAAACAGATGGAGGAAGCGCTGCGGGAGAGCGAACAATGGCTATATACGGTACTTGAGGGGTCTCCCATACCCACCTTCGTTATAAACAGGGATCACACGGTGCAATACTGGAACAAGGCGCTGGAAGAATTGAGTGGTACGAGTGCACACAAAACAATAGGTACGAAAGAACCCTGGAAAGCCGTGTACCATGAAGAACGGCCCACGCTGGCCGATCTGCTGGTTGACGAACGTTTTTCGGAACTTCCGAAATGGTATTCCGACAAATTTCATGAGTCACCATTAATAAAAGAAGCATATGAAGCAATTGATTTCTTCCCCAACCTGGGTGATACGGGCAAATGGCTGCGATCTACCGCATCCATTCTGAGAAATTCGACAGGTCAAATCGTTGGTGCCATAGAAACCCTTGAAGATATAACCGACCGAAAAAATGCCGAGGATTCTCTGCATGAGCATGCAGAGGCATTGGAGCGAAGCAACCAGGAACTAGAGAAGTTCGCCTATGTGGCATCGCATGATCTGCAGGAACCGTTACGGATGGTATCCAGTTATATGCAATTACTGTCCCGTCGATATACGGGCAAAATTGATGCTGATGCAGATGAATTCATCAGTTTTGCTGTGGATGGTGCAAAGCGAATGCAAATTTTGATCAATGATCTCCTGGCCTATTCAAGGATCGGTACGAGGGGGCGTGAATTCGAACCGGTCCCCTGTGAGGAGCTTCTGAACCTCGCCCTGGCCAACCTTATGTCCGTTATAGAGGAGACCGGGTCTGTGGTAACGCACGATACATTGCCGACCGTATTGGCTGATAAAACACAACTGGTTCAGCTTTTCCAGAACCTCATCAGTAATGCCATTAAATTCAGAAGTGATAAGCAGCCGCATGTCCATGTCAGTGCGGAGAACAAAGAAAATACGTGGATCTTTTCTGTAAAGGATAACGGTATCGGGATCGATCCCCGGTACGGAGATCGTATTTTTGAAGTTTTTCAACGCCTTCATGGAAGAGGACACTATTCCGGCACAGGAATAGGGCTTGCCATCTGCAAAAAGATAGTCGAGCGTCATGGCGGCTGGATCAGGGTGCAGTCGGAAGAGGGTGAGGGAGCGATATTCTACTTTTCCCTGCCCGTTATACAGCATATATCAATAGAAGAATGAAAGAGGGGGGACGAATGGGAAACGAAACAACTCTGTCGGAGCAGTCAAGACCGAGGACGGGTCGCCTTATTGAAATCCTTTTGGTGGAAGACAATCCCGGAGATGTTCGCCTCACCAGGGAAGCCCTGAAAGAAGGCAAGGTTCTGAATAATTTGAATGTGGTCACTGACGGTCAGGAAGCAATGGAGTTCCTCCGCAGGGAAGGTAAATATGGAGATGCACCACGACCGGATCTTATACTGCTTGACTTAAATCTTCCGAAGAAAGACGGTCGTGAAGTTCTTGCCGAAATCAAGGCCGATGAATCCCTGAAGATGATACCCATCGTGGTTCTGACAACTTCCCAGGCAGAGAAAGATGTTATCCAAACCTACAACCTCGGTGTCAATTGTTACGTTACAAAACCGGTCGATCTCGATCAATTTATTTATGTGGTGAAGTCAATAGAAGAATTCTGGTTGACCGTCGTAACGCTGCCGTCGGAGTAAAACGATGCCAAATAATTCCTTACATGTATTGCTTGTTGAAGATAATCCCGGAGATGCACGTTTAATCCGTGAGATGTTGCGAGACAACACGGATGTAAAATTTACTATTCAGTGGGCCGAGCGGCTTACCGACGGACTCGATTCACTGCGGGGAAACCCCATAGACATCATACTCCTCGACCTTATGCTGCCGGACAGTCAGGGCATAGATACTTTTTTGGCTATGCAAACCGAGTCCCACCGAATACCAACAATTATTCTGACCGGTCTCGACGATGAAGAGCTGGCAGTGGAAGCTCTTCGTCACGGTGCGCAGGATTATCTCCCCAAGGGAGATCTGGAAAGTAATCTGCTCCGGCGATCCATACGGTATGCCATTGAGCGAAATCAAAGCGAGCTGGCGTTACGAGAAAGCGAAGAATTCAACGCAAGTCTTCTGGATAATTCTCCAAATCCGATCATCGTCATCAATCCCGACACATCTATATATTATATTAATCAGGCACTCGAAAAGATAACGGGATTTACCTCTTCCGAACTTATCGGGAAGAAAACGCCGTACCCGTGGTGGTGTGCAGAAAAACAGCGCAATGTCGCAGAAGATTTTAGAAAGGCGATGCAGGATGGGGCAGAGCGATTGGAAGAGCTTTTCCGGAAAAAAAACGGAGAGAAATTCTGGGTTGAGATAACGTCACGACTGGTAACCCTGGATGGGAGATTTAAATATTATCTGGCGAACTGGGTCGATATCACCGACATTAAACAGGCGGAAGAAGAATTAAGACGGCATCGTGACCAACTGGAGGAGTTGGTTCTGGAGCGAACTGCCGAACTCACACGGTCCAATAAAAAGCTCCGGCAGGAAATAATGGAACATGAACGTACGGCAGCAGTTCTGAAAAAACGTGAACAGGAGTTGGACATCAAATCACACTATCTTGAAGATGCAACCACGGCCTTGAAAGTCCTCCTGAAGCATCGGGAAGACGATAAAGATGAACTCCAGGGAAATGTCGTGTCGAACGTTAAAGAGCTTGTTATGCCATACATTGGAAAATTGAGAACGGTCCGATCAACAACACAGCAACAGGCCTATCTCGATGTCATAGAAAATAATCTCAATAACATTATATCTCCATTCCTTCGCAATGTGACCCTGAATCACTACAACCTGACTCCACGAGAAATCGAAGTGGCCAATCTCGTAAAAAACGGAAAAACCACCAAGGATATCGGAGATATATTAAATTTATCAACCCGGGCAGTGGAATTTCATCGTGACAATATCAGAAAAAAAATGGGATTGAAAAAAACCAAGACCAACCTGCGATCTATCCTCCTGTCACTCCAATAGTATCAGTTTATACCTGATATAAATCTTGTATTGAATCAGTATTGCCAAGTGTCTATTACCGTATTAAGGTGAATGCCATCGGTTGCCGATAATAAACATTGTAACCGATGGTCCATGTCCCGAAACGCTGCACCATATTTCAAAAGGGGGACAAAACGTAAAACAGGCACATCTAAAAAAGGGAACATCTTTCCCAGTAAAGGAGAAATAGCATATGGCCTATTTTGAAAATGGGAATGAAAGTGAAATTTTGGATAAGCAGTGTTTAACCTGTCCTTTGGGAAATTATCAATGTCCGGTTTATACGGTCCAGTCTCTCTTCAACTTTGATCAAATGGAAGAGGGCGACGATCAACTCAGGCAATGCATGATCTTCCTGGTAGATGATGCTGGGGTATGCCAGGTCAAACGATTAATGGATCAGTCGTACCAGGACCTTGGACAAAAATATCGTATGCTGCACCAGCTTGCCTTCGTATTGAAACGGCTCGATCGAAGAATTGTTGCCTCATAGATAGTTTCCTTCACGGAAAAATTATCCGGGAACATCTGCGATCTCTGATTCGGACGTAACCAATGAATACTCATGTGCTTTCTTTTTCTTAAAAGCAGCATAAAATGATTATTTGAACACGCTGATACAATCAACCTATGATGTTCATGTCTCTTCTGTACTATCTGAATCATTCATAATGGCAATGCTGGCCATAAAAGGAGGAAGTTTGTCGCAAGCTTTCTCATAGTCAGTAATAATGTTAATTTCTTCTTTCTTCCACTGGAATACGTTTTTACTCACTGCCTCAAGAATAAACATTTTTGATCGATAACTGTAAGGACTGGTTATGATCAGGCTGGTAAAAGAGCAACTCCGGGAAAGTGGGTCGCAGTTTCGGCAGTAGCGCCTGCCACATGAAGGTCTGTTTATACAGTTTCAGGAGGTAAGATGTACAATTCGTCTTTGAAAGTTTTGCTCATTGAGGACAATCCTGGTGATGCTCGTCTGATTCGTGAAACGTTACGGGAAATTAATACCACCCGGTATGAAATGGAATGGGTTGATAGACTCGCACCGGGTCTTGAGCAATTGGAAAGAGAGGTTATTGACGTTGTCCTGTTGGATCTGTCGCTTCCTGACAGCCATGGATTAGAAACTCTGGAAAGAACATTACCGCAATCAAAAGAGGTGCCGATAGTTGTTCTGACTGGTCTTGATGATGAAGAATTGGCGATATATGCAGTTCGCAATGGTGCTCAGGATTACCTGATTAAAGGCGATGTGAATGGTACTCTGCTCGGGAGATCAATTCGTTATGCTATCGAACGCAAAAAGACGGAGGTAGCATTGCAGAGGGCGCATGACTCGTTGGAAGAAAGGGTAAGAGAGCGAACCGATGCCTTTGTGAAGCAAAACAAAATGCTCTTGAAAGAAATAGAAGAGCGGGAGTATGCAGAAAAACTGTACCAGACCCTTGCCGAGAAATCGATGGCCGGTGTTTATATCGTTCAGGACAGGATATTCCGCTATCTGAATGCCAATGCTGCTGCTTATGCCGGATATACTCCTGAAGAACTTGTAGGTAAAGAAGCACACTGCATTGTTCATCCGGAGGATCGCAAATTGGTAAGACTCAAAGCGGGACAGATGCTCAAGGGTGAAAGAGATGCCCCGTATGAATTCAGGATTCAAACACGGGATGGGCGTGAACGGTGGATCCTTGAAACCGTTGCATCAACTGTCTATGAAGGAACGCCCGCCATACTCGGTAATTCCATGGATGTGACAGACATGAAGAAGGCCGAGGCAGACGTGAGGGAATCACATCAGCTCCTGAGTAACATCATCAGTTTCCTTCCCAACGCCACGCTGATCATTGACCAGAACGGCAAGGTACTGGCGTGGAACCGTGCCATGGAAGAGCTCACCGGTGTCAAAGCAGAAGACATGGTCGGTTTGGACAATTACGAATATGCCATTCCATTCTATGGGGAACGCAGACCTATTCTCATCGACCTGACGCTTAAATCAGACGGGAACATTGAAAATAAATACTCGTTTTTACAGAGAGAAAATGACCTTCTCGTGGCAGAAATTGATGCGCCTTGTGTGAGGGGAGAGCATCGTATCCTCTGGGGGAAAGCTGCTCCTATACGCGATACAAACGGCGAAACGGTGGGCGCAATCGAATCAATCCGGGATATTACCGGCCGCAAAAAAGCGGAGAAAAAACTCCAGGAGAGCGAGGAAACGCTTCGAAGCATCGTTGAGAACATCGGTATCGGCGTATCCCTGATCAGCCCCGATATGGAAATTCTCGCCCTGAACAAACAGATGCGAGAATGGTTCCCCGCTATCGACATTACCGAGCGCCCTCTCTGCTACAGGAGTTTCACCGATCCACCGCGGGACGAGATCTGTTCATTCTGCCCGACGCAGGCCGCTCTTCGGGACGGCGAGGTTCATGAGGCCTTCACCGAAAACCCCGCGGGAGATACGATCCGGAACTACCGGATTGTGGCATCTCCCGTTAAAGATACCAATGGCACTGTCACCGCCGCAATCGAAATGGTCGAGGACATTACCGAAAACCTGGAGCTTCAGGAACAGCGTGCCCTGAGTGAAAAGCTCTACGAGACCGTCTTTGAGACGACGGGAACAGGCACGGTGATCGTTGAAGACGATACGACCATGTCACTGGTGAATGAAGAATTCGCGAGGATCACCGGCTACTCTAAAGAGGAAATACGGGGAAGAAGCTGGACCGAACTTATCGCGGAAAAAGATCGTGAAATGATGAAAGCGTATCATCGTCAGCGGAGAGAGGACCCCCATGCCGCACCCTCAATCTACAGGTGTGCCTTAATTGACCGACAGGGCGCTGAGAAGCATATTATCATTTCAGTATCCATGATACCGGGAACAAAAAGGAGCGTAGCAAGCTTTTTGGATGTTTCGGACCAGGTAAAGCTCCAGAAGCAACTCATTGAGCAAGAAAAACTGTATCGCCTTCTTGCCGACAACGTATCGGATGTTATCTGGACGATGGACATGAATCTGCGCATCACCTACCTGAGTCCTTCTGCCGCGAACCTGTTCGGTTACAACATCGATGAAATACCCGATATCCTGATTGAAAAAATCCTGACCACTCACTCCCGGGAGATTGTTGTGAAAGTGTGGAAACAGTTCACAGAGGCAGTTCGACGCAGCGACCAGCAGGCACGATTACACGAACCTCGAACGGTCGAACTGGAACTCGTCCGCAAGGACGGTTCTGTCATTTCTGTGGAGACGCAGATGACATACCTTCCCCCTTCTGAGAAGTATCCTGAAGCGATCCTCGGCATAACCCGTGACATCACTCGACGCAGGCAAGCTGAAGACGAGCGCTGGGAGACGGAGCACCGCTATCATATTCTGTTTGATCGTTCACCGATGGGGGTTGTTCATTATGATACCGATCTCCGAGTCATTGACTGCAATGAAGCTGCCACCTCAATTCTCGGGGCAACCAGAGAACATATTATTGGCTTCGACCTG
The DNA here is from genome assembly GCA_016935565.1 of Deltaproteobacteria bacterium. Taxonomy (GTDB): domain Bacteria; phylum Desulfobacterota; class Syntrophia; order Syntrophales; family UBA6807; genus JAFGQS01. Next base: position 3,896 of record JAFGQS010000112.1, on the reverse strand, counting down.
AAAAGCCTCGAGGATCGCAGCGTGATTCCGGCCTTGTCCGCCCCCTTTGAGGAAAACGAAGGCGTTTTCGAGGGACGTTACAGGACGACAGCAATCCCGACTGAACTGTGGGTGTCACTCCGGACGGCTCCCTTGTACAGCCATGAAGGGACAATCGACGGGGGTGTGGCAATTATGGAGGATATCACGGATCGTATCCGGGCACACCAGGAACTGGAAATCAAGACACGTTCCCTCGAGGAAGCTAATACCGCCCTCAGGGTCCTCTTCGACCAGGTAGAAAAAGACAGGCAGGAGATCCAGTGGAATGTTCTTTACAATGTCAAAGAGTTAATTTTCCCCTACATTGAGAAGCTGCGGGCATGCCGGACCGACAATGAGCGTGATACCTGCCTGCAGGTGCTCAAAACAAACCTGGACCACATTATCTCTCCGTTTCTGCGCCACATGACCTTGACCCACTATAAGCTGACACCGAAAGAACTCCACGTTGCCAATCTCGTAAAGGAAGGAAAAACAAATAAAGAAATAGCCGACCTGTTGCATCTGTCCATTCGATCGGTCGAATTCCACCGGGACAACATTCGTGAAAAACTTGGATTAAAAAAGAAAAAGGCGAATCTTCAATCATTCCTGTTATCTCTGAGGTAGTATCAGGTATTTCACCGTATAATGTTCGTAATAACTTGGTGTTGCAATCCCATATTTTTCGATTACAATAACGGCAAAGAGAACTTCTGGACCGCAGATAGACAGACGCCATAAGTCCGGCACATCAACAAATGGCTGATTCGGCGGCATTTACGGTGAATGCGGCACGGATAAGCGCTCCTACACGAAAATGTGGCCACGAAGCGATCTGAAATCATGTTACCGGGGGCTCATTCACAACCAACAGACACCCCGGAAGGAGGTAATTTTTCATGGAACTGGGAACCGTTATCTTTTTTAACAATGAAACGGGCTTTGGCGTCATCCAGGATGACGTAGGCAAAAAAGTATTACTTCATTACAGCGAGGTTCGGTCTGAGTCAAAAAACTTATACGAGGGGCAGCGGGTATGCTTTGATGTTCGAAAAGGAATCAGCGATGCAATGGCACTGAATATCAGACTGCGGTAGAAATCTCAGTGAGAGGAATACCCACGGTGTAATGTGCTGAAAAATTGAGGCAGCAACATATAAGACGCAGAAGATTGAGGAGGTTTTCCCATGAAGAAGTTGGTCATGTATATGGCGCAGGCAATGGTGGATTATCCTGACAAGGTAAAAGTAAACGAAGTCAATGGCGGACAGACATCAATACTCGAACTGCGAGTTGCCAGGGAAGATATCGGAAAGGTCATCGGCAAGGAAGGGAAAAACGCACGGGCGATGAGGACTATTGTGAGTGCTGCCGCGTCCAAACTACACAAGAGGACCATTATCGAAATTATTGAATGACAGCCACGTTACATCCACCGAACCACCAGCGGGAGGTTTTCTCACACCAGGAGCGGTGACTCGAGACAAAGCATTGTTTTATAAGGAGGGACCATGAGTGTAAAAAAAGAATATCTCAAGAAAAAGCCTGTGTGCAAGGTGACGTTTGAACTGCCTCCTGTTGCTGCGGGACATGCCCGCCAGGTCAATATTGTGGGCGATTTCAACAATTGGAGTGCGAACGCCACGACCATGAAAAAATCAGAAAACGGCGGATTCCTGGTCACCCTTGATCTCAAAAAGGGTCGACAGTACCAGTTTCTGTATTTAATCGACAAATGTATCTGGGAAATTGAAAGAGATGCTGACCGATTCGTGAAAAGTCCCTATGGCGATTGCGACAACTCGGTGGTTGTTGTGTAACGGAAAGCGCCGGAGGGCGGTAAAGAAAGAGTAATCGGAGATGCCTTCCTATATTACGGAAACGTAGTCCGAAAAAGCAAGAAAAAGAAAGGGGTAAGTAACTTATGGGAAAAACGGTGCCGAAAATGTTTGCATTGCCCGGTGTCAAGGCCGTCTATCGGAACGGCGAATTGATCTATCGACATCAGGAGCATCAGGGGAATATCGGGGTAAAGGAAGACGGTGTTCTTCGCATCACACGCTATGAAAATCGGGATGAACGAATATGAGATAGTAACAGCATACCACTACGGAGGTCATCGACAATGATTATAAAAAAACAGTATCTGAAGACAAAACCTGTCTGTAAGGTCACCTTCGGGCTTCCATCGGAGTTGATGTTTAATGCACAGACGGCATATCTGGTCGGTGAATTTAACGACTGGGATGTTACCGCAACGCCCATGAAAAAATTAAAAAATGGCTCGTTTACCATAACAATGGACCTTGAAAAAGGCAGGGGGGAGTACCAGTTTCGATATCTCGTCGACCACACGCAATGGGAAAATGCATGGAATGCCGATAGATTCATTCCGACTCCTTTCGGAGACAGCACCAACTCCGTTGTCGTCGTATAGGAGGTAACACGAAAAATCGTCACCCATGCCAGGTAAGATTACGTAAAAATACATTTCACCATTGCACAAAGGAAAGGTGGTAGTCGGTCGTTGACTATGAACTGGAAATTCCGGATAGAATCTCGCCATTAATAGCATATGGCAAGCTTCAGTCAATAGTCAAGGTCCGATCCCAAATGTCACTTTTTCCGTGCTACCCGGCCCACCGGCTAAAAGGCGATTTTAACCGATTAAATGAACCGGTGTCATTCATCTTGGAGGTTCTCAACATTTTTTCCAAATGGTTTCGAAGACGCTTCCTCGCAATTTGTCATGATAAGGTTAGCTGCAAACTCAGCGGCATCGGTAATTATGTCGTGACAGTAGACAGCATGTTCACGACAGAGCCAATCGTCATGCCATAATGATGTTAAATCCCGACACAGGGTATTGCCGTACCGGTCTTTGAACTTATTGGGTATCTGGTTAAAAAGCCGGTAAAGACCTTGTCTTCCGTAGAGTTGATCCACTGCTTTTTTAATCGCTTCCTTCCCCTCGCCCTCAGGAAGAGTGGTTCTCCCATGTACTGCCCCCACTGCCATGACGGCTCCGGTGAGTGCCCCACAAGGTGTCACCGTACAGACCAACGCCTCCACCGAATCCTGTAGCTACTTTCTTCACTTCAGGCGGTAATCCTGTATCGACGAGGCTTAAAACCGATTCAACCACGCATTCAGCACAATTGTACCCGAGTGAAAAATTTTTCCGTGCTCTTTCCCTGATTTCTTCAATCTTTTTTTCCTTCATCGCATCCCTTCCTTATCATATTGAGCTTCCTGACTGTTGACATACGCACTAGTTATTTCTATATTCCTAGATAATTAGAAATATGGTGGTAAATTTTTTTTACATTCCCTTGATTCCTATCTGTTCTTGCATATATCTACCCCGGCACAACAGTCATTCATGAGAAATGCAATGAGTGCTCCCAGCGTTCCATACTCAGCAAAGCAACGGAGCACAGTACCCTCTCTTTCCTGGCGTATAAGGCCTGCATTCCGCAGATAGGTAAGGTGATGGGAAAGAGTTGACCCGGGAATTTCCAGATAACGCTGAATATCACCTACGGAAAGCCCCTTTTCGCCTGCACGTACCAGCAGGCGGACTATCTTCAGCCGGGTCATGTTCCCTAATTGACTGAGCAGTGTAGCGGCTGTATTATTGTCTAGCGTCATTGGTCTTATATAAATTGCTCCATGATATTTATCAATTATATTTCTAGAAATATAGAAATTGAAAATATCGTTTGCTTATACAATTATATTTACTATCTTGTCTCCTCTATATTAGAGCAAACCGCGTTGATAGTTCTGTACCATGTGGGAATGCATGGTTACATAAGGATTTGGAACCAGCGTGCTCTTGCTGTTCATAACATTATACTCAATAAATCTGA
>JAFGQS010000111.1 GCA_016935565.1 Deltaproteobacteria bacterium | reverse complement strand
TTCTCCGAAGAGATCGGGGACAGAAGGCCGGTGTGGGATTTCGGCTGTGGTCCCGGTCAGACTGCACAATACCTGAACAACCTTGGTATTGAAATATCCGGGCTGGATCTGTCGGAAAAATTGCTGGAACAGGCACGAGCACGTCACCCGGAGATACACTTCCGAAAAGGAAATATGCTCGATCTCGACTTTGAAAGCGACTCGATAGCCGGTGCCGTCGCATTCTACGCTATCATTCACTTCACGGAAGAACAGGCAGGGATAGCCTTCCGCGAAGTTTTCCGCGTATTACACAGCCGGGGGGAATATTCCTTTTGACATACCACGTCGGTGAGGGGAGGCTCCACGTCAATGATTTTCTCGGTAAAAAGGTCGATATCAATGTCAAGTTCTTTACGACAGATTTCATTACCCGCTGCCTGACGGATAGCGGATTTGAAAAGATGGAGACGATCGAGCGGGAACCGTACCCCGGGGTGGAGCACCAAAGCCGACGGGCTTATGTGTTTGCGGTAAAACCGGTTGTGCAAAAATCACCCTAAACAAAAAGGGGGGACAGGTCGCTGTCCCCCAATTATTGAGAAAGATAATGAGTAAGCATAATTATCCGGCAGATGTTCCTTACTTTTCCCTTCCGTACGGCCAGGCCATGATGCCGCCTTCCATAACCTTCACATTTTTCCACCCGTTGCCCTCGAGGGCAAGGGCTGCCTCGTATCCCCGGAGAGAAATCTTGCAGAAACAGATAATCTCTTTTTCCTTCTCTTCCGGAAGCTCATTGAACCTTTTTCGGAGCGCACCGAGAGGAATAAGCGTCTCACCGATGCCAAGGCGTACCTCTTCGAATTCTTCAGGTCCTCTTACATCCAGGATGAACGGTTTTCCGTTGTTCGTCACCTTCCACTTTACCTCCATGGGGGTAAGCCCTTTCATCCTGCCCTTCATCTTGTTCTGCAGGATATGAGCCGTGGCGATACAGTGATCGATGGCAAGAGAAAATGGCGGCGCATACGGCAGGTCGGCATTAATGACATCTTCAACGGTCATGTTTCCCTGAATGGCCATTGCCCACTGAGCAATCTGTTTGCTTACGTTGCCCGGCCCGACACATTGGGCCCCGAGGACCTTACCGGTGTTCCTGTCGGCCACCAGTTTCGTCACGATGAGCTGCCCGTCCATGAATCTCGGTTTGTCGGGACTCGCGTTGACAACGGTAACAATGTCGTCGTATCTCAGTCGCTTTGCCGCCGACTCGGACAGACCCGTTGAACCTGCCGAGTAATCGAATACCTTGCATATTCCCGTCTGAATCGTTCCGAGGAAGGTCACACAGTTTTCAGACGCGGCATTCTCTCCAGCGGCTCGACCCTGTAGATTGGCTAGATCTCCGTAAGGGGCAAGCACCTTTTTTCCCGTTATGAGATTGACGGTCTCCACGCAGTCGCCAACGGCATAGATATCAGGGTCGGATGTTTGCATGTACTCATTGACTGCGATTCCTCCCGCACTACCGATCTCCAGTCCCGCTTCACGGGCCAGCGTGACGTTCGGCGCCACACCGATGGCAACGACCGCCAACTCGCAGGGCAGTTCCGTTCCGTTTTGCAGCTTCACGGCTGTCAATTTTCCATCTTCCCCCATAAACTCGGCGATGCCGTTTTCCGTGATGACAGTTGCACCCTTGTCCCGCATGTGATTTTCGACCAGCTTCGCAAGTTCCCAATCGAGAAATGTCAGAAGCTGGGGTAACAGTTCGATGACGGCAATTTCAATTCCTGCCAATTGAAGGGCCTCGCACGTTTCGATTCCTATGAGCCCGCCGCCGATCACAACGGCTTTCTTTATTGTCTTCTCATCACGTACTTTCCTGAGAAAATCGGCATCCCGCATGGACTGCAGGGTGGTAATCCCCTCCGGATCGGTGCCGGGCACCGGGGACATTTTCGGCACGGCCCCGGTGGCGATGATCAGCTTATCGTACGGTTCCGTTCCCATCTCACCCGTTACCAGATTCCGGTGTGAGACGGTGTGATTTTCTCTGTCAATACCCGTTACTTACGTATTCACCTGCGCATCAATATCCTTTGCATTGAGATAGAACTGCGGATCTCTCGTCACCCCGGTAGGGGTACAGAGCAACATGTTCCTGTCGTCAAAGTAGCCACCCACATAGTACGGGTAGCCGCATGACGCCATCGAAAGGTCGGGATCTTTCTGAAAAATGATAACCTCTGCGTCGTTATCTATCCTTCGTGCTTTGGCAGCCGCTTTAGGCCCCGCTGCCGAACCTCCGATAATAATGATTTTTCTCTTCTTATTCATGGTCTATATCTCCTGATTTTTTTATTGAAACATCAGTTTTCTCTGCTACAATGCAAATCGTATATTTTTACAACATTTTTCATTTTTATTACATTGACGCCCGTCATTGACGACCATTATTGATCCGGATCAATTCAGGGTAATTGAGGTGAGACAATGGATACATGGGAATTTATCCGGTCGCTTCCGCTGTTCAAGGGACTGTCGGAGGCGCAACTTGAAACACTTGCAAAATCCGCCCACGAAAAAACAGTCAGGGCCGGACAGCTCATCATTGGCGAGGAAGATACGACACGGACGTTCTACGTCGTCGCCGAGGGGCGGGTAAAGATGTCGAAAAGTACGTGAACAGACACTCTATCTGCTCGGCCCCGGGGAACTGTTCGGTCTGTGCGCGGCGTTTTCGGACACTGTCTTTCCGACCAATGCCATGGCCCTTGAAGAGAGTAAAATCCTCATCTTTCCCGGCGAGACTGACCCGTGGGCCGATGTTGTCGAACTTCCAGTCACCCAGAGGGAATTGGCAAAGCTCCTCGGCACAACACCGGAAACAATCTCGCGGGTGCTGAAGAAGATGACTGCAGACGGTATGATCACCATGCAGAACAGGACTATTACCATTGTGGACCGGGAAGCTCTTGAAGATCTTTCCGTTGTATAGCAAGCTCCGGAGGGGGTTCAGGTCCTCTTTTTGACCCTTTAACGCTCCACGGGAACTGAAACGAATCCCCTCTTTTTTGTTGATAATAGGGACAGGGTAAATCTGCCTGAAAATTCGTCAACTATCAGATTATCAGAGCAAATTGACATGATAGTAAATGGTTAGCCGTACAAACAGAATCAATCATCGTATGAGCAGGAGTCGCACAGTTGGAAACCTTCACAAAAACGAAGGAATTGGTGGAAAATCCGCATTATCAAGAGCAAAGGCGGAAAAGTCTGTGCGGTCTTACCGATGAGATGATTGATGCACCCATAATCGAGTTAATCAACGATTTTAACAAATTACATTATTGTTTCACTCTGCAAAGCTGCTATGGACATTTTGTCTACAACGGCCAGCAAGATCCCCATAACCTCGAGTCCTTGCCGGTCACAGATGCCATTGCCAAAGTGGAGTACAGAATTGCCTACATTTGCTTCTGCATTGAGAACAGTGCTTCGGGAAGAGGGCTGTTTGAGGCTCTGAATGAAATCACAGTTATCGATCCGAAAAATGTCCAGTTCTGTTGTGCAGAATGGTTCTGGAAAAGACAGGTCAATTCTTATGCGTTACAGGTTCAACCAGACAGGTTTAAGCATAAAGACAAAACTATACTTAACTACAGGGAAGCATTGCATATAGAGAAGATACGAAATGAGTTTTTTGTTCGGCTTGAGGATTTACTTAGAAAGCAAGGGAAAGATTAGACTGGCTGACAAACGCAAAACTCTGGGGCTGTCAGGTCTCACCAATCAACATCTGGGAAAGAAAAAAATGTCAAGTCTGCTTTTGCCACTTGGTGATGCTGGATAGTTCATATTGCATGTAACAGGGTTAAAAGAATAAGGATTTGAGCCTCTAATCTCTTTTGGCCCCCTCTAAAGTCCTTTTATTTCAGTGGATTTTTCTGGTATAAACGGTTACAACACTATCGCCAAAGAGTGAATATCATAGGCACGACACCTGTCCATCAGATGTACTTGCCACAATTGCAATCGACAGAAAGGAGAACTCTGCCTTATGTGGAAGCCGGAGATTGACGATTTGAAGCGGAGAAAGGAACTTGCAAACCGGATGGGCGGCGAAAAGAATGTTGCCAAGCAGCACAAGAGCGGACGAATGACCGTGCGCGAGCGGATAGAAGCCCTGGTCGACAAAGATACCTTTCTCGAACGGGGCATCTTAACGGGGGTGCCGGTCTATGACAAGAAAGAGAAAGATAAACTTCTCAGTATCACCCCGTGCCCGTTTGTCATGGGAGTCGGCAGGGTGAACGGCCGCGCTGTCGCTATTCATGGAGACGATTTTACGATAAAAGGCGCATCAGTGGGAAGAATGTACAAAGCCAAGGGGACCTACTTCATCAAAATGGCCCGGGCATTCAAGCTTCCCATGATCAGACTGGTCGAAGGCGCCGGGGGAAGTATCAAAGAAATACTTGAAATCGGCTATACGGAACTCCCGCAACTCGATCCCGGGGGAATGCAGGGACAGGCGGACATCCTGTCTGAAGTGCCCGTGGTCGCTCTGGGCTTCGGGGCGCTGGTGGGTCTCAATGCCATGTACATGGTAGAGAGCCATTTTTCCGTCATGGTAAAGGAAAAGGCCCAGGTGTTTGTCGGAGGGCCGCCTCTGGTTAAAGCTGCCTTCGGGCAGGATATCACCAAAGAGGACCTCGGGGGATATAAACTCCACGCCCATCTTACCGGTGTGGTCGATAACGTAGCTGAAGACGAACACGATGCATTAGATCAAGCCAGAACGTTTCTATCGTATCTTCCGTCGAATGCCTGGGAAATGCCAGAGAGAAAGGAGAGCGGCGATGATCCTATGCGCCGGGAAGAAGAACTTCTCTCTCTTATTCCCCGGGATATCAGGAAGCCGTATAACATACGAAACCTGCTGGATCTCGTATTAGACCGGGATTCAATTTTCGAGATCGGGCGGTATCAGGGCCGCTCGCAGATTACCGCCCTTGCCCGTCTGAATGGCTATCCCGTCGGCGTATTGGCAAACGACCCTATGCACGCGGCAGGCTCGTTCGATTGGGACGTTGCGGAAAAATTCGCCCGTTTTATTGACATGTGCGACACCTTTCATCTGCCCATCGTGAATCTTTCCGATCAGCCGGGATTCACTATCGGCAAGAGAAGCGAGGAACAGGGAACGATTCGAAAGGGAGTACGGGCGAGCATGTCGCTGCTTCAGGCAACCGTTCCCGTTGCCGTTATGTTTCTCAGGCGATGCTTCGGTGTTGCCGGCGGGGCCCAGAGTACCGACGAAAAATTAAGCTGGCGCTTTGCCTGGCCATCGGCCGTCTGGGGCAATATCCCGATCGAAGGGGGTGTGTATGCGGCACATCGGGGAGAGATTGAATCTGCCGACGATCCGGAAGCCTACCTGAAGGATCTTGAAGATACGTATCGAGCGATTCGATCGCCCTTCCGAACCGCTGAAGCCTTCGGCATTGAAGATATCATCGATCCGCGGGATACCCGCTTCCTGCTCTGCCAGTGGGTCGAAATGGCCTATGCAGCGTATAAAGTGGATGCACGCAACTTCGGAAGAAAAAAGAGGGGCATGAGAATGTAACGTAAACTCTGGAGGCGGTCTCAACGTTCAACATAAAATAGATCATGAAAATAGATAAATAGAGGCCGATTAGTATTGTTAGTCTCCAACTCGGTTGACTGTGTCGTGGAAGACCACACAAATCAAAGGAGGTTTGACCATGTCATTTCGTATATCTCCCCTATGGTGGCCGGTTTTGGCCGTGGCATCCCCGTTTATCGGCCCCTGGTTGCTTATAAAAAACCGCCGCTTTCAAGAAAACCGCACCCGGGCTGCTGAACTTAACCAGGAACGCATAAGCCATGCCGAACCCCTTGAGATGCCCGAACTTGATTACCTGGAGCTGACGGTGCTGGTAGAATGGAAAACCGAAGAAGGATTCGTCGGCGATGCTGGCGTATCATATGTATTCAAAACCGAATTAGGCTCGATGCTGTACGATGTCGGTTTTGGCCCAACTCGACCGGCTCTCACTCGCAACGCTGGGAAGCTTGGCTTCAATCTGGATCAGGTGGAAGCTCTGGCTATCTCACACCTTCACTGCGACCACATGGGAGGGATCCCTGCTCAGCGATCCCGGGAAGTGACAGTACCCGATGAACTCATGTCGTCGGAACTCAAGCCCTGTTTCCTGCCTTATAGAGCAGAGGCCAAAGGATTCAGGGCCGAACTCGTCGAAAGGCCCCAGTTACTGACTGCCGGTGTTGCTTCCACCGGTCCTTTGGCCCGGAGCCTGTTTATGTTCGGCCTTACAGAGGAACAGGCACTGCTGGCCCGAGTCAAAAACAAGGGCCTGGTGGTTTTCACCGGCTGCGGCCACCCGACCATTGAGGTCATTCTAGAGATGGTGAGGCGTCTATCCAACGAACCCCTCTATGTCGTTGGTGGCGGATTCCACTTCCCCGTCACTGAAGGAAGGGGCAACCGAGCCGGCATCCAGTTTCAGACGATTATAGGCACGGGTAAGCCCTCCTGGCAAAGGATTACTGACGAGGATTTGAGCCGAACCATTACCGCCATCAATAGTGCCAGTCCCGAGAGAGTTTGTCTTTCGGGACACGATACCTGTGACCATGCTCTCGATCGCATGAAGAAAGAACTCAAGGCCGAGACCGAGGTGCTCAAGGCAGGGGCGACGTATCGATTCTGATCCAGGGGGATGGAGTTCGAATCTTTATCCTTGACAGTTCATGTTGGCACTTTTCAACGGCCTTTAAAGATATTACGTCTCTAATATCCTTTCTCTATTTATATTGTTCCGCTAAAATTTCCAGAAAACACAGCTTGAACCGATTGGAATAAGATCTTGATTTTTGATGCAATGAAGGTAAAATTGTACGTAGCTTCCTACAAACAATACTCTGAATACCGGAATGGAATCAAAGCAGTGTAATGCATGGCGAAGCGTTGATGAATCAAATTAACTGTGGTGATTGATGTATTATCAAAGGGAAAGGAGGAATGGTTGAAGATATGAACGTATTAATTAGAAAAACCTGGTCTCCGTACCTTGCAGGCGCCGTGGCGGGACTTGTCCTCTGTCTTTCCGTGCTTATAGCCGGCAAGTACTTCGGGGCATCGACAACCTATGTCCGTTCAGCCGGCCTTCTGGAAAAAGTGGTTGCATCGAAGCACGTGGCGAAATCGTCATACTTCATGCGAACAAAATTAAAAGTGGACTGGCAGATGCTTTTTGTCGTCGGTGTCATCCTCGGGTCTTTTGCTTCGGCGCAAATGTCCCGTGACTTTACTGCCGTGGCGATACCATCCATGTGGAAGAGGCGGTTCGGTACGAACAAGGCAAAGCGGTTTCTCGTTGCCTTTCTGGGTGGTGTTATCGCCCTGTTCGGAGCCCGCATGGCGGGGGGGTGACCGAGCGGACACGGCCTGAGCGGTCTGGCTCAGCTCGCGATCAGTGGGTTCGTGTCACTCATATGCTTTTTTGCGGCGGGCGTGATAACGGCGCGGTTGCTGTACAGAAAGGAGTAGAGATCATGGAACTCATTTACGGTCTTGTTACGGGCATTCTTTTCGGATTTCTCATGCAGAAGGCACAAGTTATCCGCTATGACAAGCAGGTCGGGGCGATGCGACTGGTAGATTTCACTATCTTTAAATTCATGCTTTCTGCAATTATCGTCGGCATGATCGGGATATATTTTCTTAAAGATTTTGGCATTGTTTCGTTAGATGTCAAATCCACTTCCCTCGGGGCGAACATAATCGGTGGTCTTATGTTTGGAATCGGCTGGGCCCTTGCGGGATACTGTCCGGGTACGGCTGCCGGTGCTCTCGGAGAAGGAAGGTGGGATGCCCTGATCGTTATTCTCGGCATGATGGCCGGTGCCGCGCTCTATGCCGAGGCATATCCTGCCATGAAATCTTCCATACTGACATGGGGAAACTACGGAAAGATAACCCTTTCCAGCATTCTCGGGTGGAACCACTGGGTCGTTATCGTCGTCCTGAGTATCATATATGTCGGGCTGTTCTACCTCTTCGAGAAAAAGAATGTGTAGATTGAGTGACAGAGGTAAAAGGGGTCATAGAAGGAATCAAGTCGACTTTTGACCCTTAGTTGTACAGGGGAAATGAGGAACAAATCTTTATCCTTGATGGCTTATATTGCATGTAACAGGTTGTAATGAATAGCAATTTGATTGTCTAACGGTTCTACTTTCACCATACGAGAAAACAACAATCCGCGTTTCATGCCGATCCGACTAATATATTGTTAGTCGGCCAATTGCGAGCGAGACACAAGGGAGGAAAAGGATGTGGAACAGAAATAGTATGAACTTTAGAATGATGTCCTTTATCCACGAAACGCTGTATGGCCTGTTCAGAGATCCCTATAAGGCTTTGAACGCCGCGGGACTCGGACCCGGTCAAGAAGTACTGGAGGTCGGATGCGGTCCCGGTTTTTTCACCATCCCCGCGGTCAGGATTGTCGGCGAGGAGGGAAGCGTCCTGGCCGTGGATGTCAACCCGCTGGCCGTGGAACACGTTCGACAAAAAATCGAGACGGAATGTGTATCCAACGCAAAGACTTTGCTGGCTAATGCTGCTCAAACGGATTTACCCGACCAGAGCTTTGATCTGACCTTCCTTTTCGGTCTAGCTCGTCCCATGGGAGATATGGGCAAGATATGGAGCGAACTACACCGGCTCTTGAAACCGGGAGGAATACTCTCTGTCGAAGGGCGGCTCCGGCCACCAAGTGAGCTTTTCCAACCGGTGAAACGCCAGGGAAGGATTTCCCGGTTCAGAAGGGTTGGGTAGAGACATACAGGTATGGAGGGTCAGGGCTCAACATTTAACACAAAATAGATAATAAAAATAGATAATTAGGGACAGAAGAATATCGAAAGCACGGAAGGAATGGGGGGCAAATCTTTATCCTTACCATTTCAGGGAGGTAGTACCGATGAAAAAAAGACGCCTTGGTGTAAACGGGCCGGAAGTGTCAGCCATAGGGCTGGGCTGTATGGGGATGAGCGAGTTCTACGGAAAATCGGACGACGAAACCTCGAGACAAATCATCCTGGAAGCACTTACAAACGGGATCACCATGCTCGATACTTCCGATACCTATGGACATGGGCACAACGAGCAGCTCGTCGCCGCCGCTTTGAAGCAGTGGACGGGAGATGTGTTTATTGCAACAAAGTTCGGAATATGTCGTAAAAAAGGAACATACGAACGGACGATCAACGGACGTCCCGATTACGTCAGGCAGGCAGCAGAAGACAGTCTGAAGCGCCTGGACCGCGACGTAATCGATCTCTACTACATTCATCGTGTGGATACCTCCGTTCCTATCGAAGATACGGTCGGTGCCATGGCAGATCTGGTTCGGCAGGGAAAAGTCAGGTACCTCGGAATTTCTGAAGCGTCTCCCGCGACGATCCGTAAAGCTCATTCTGTCCATCCCTTTACGGCAGTGCAGACAGAATATTCCCTTTGGACGCGGCACGTGGAGAAGGAGATTCTGCCGACAGCCAGGGAACTGGGAATCGGATTCGTTCCCTATAGTCCTCTGGGACGGGGATTTCTTACGGGAACAATTAACGATATGGACAAGCTCGAAGATGGTGATTTCCGGAAGTACACCCCCCGTTTTCAGAAGGATAATTTTGACCGGAACAGAAACATGGTCAGAGAACTGGAGGATATTGCCAAACGCAAGGGCATCACGCCTGCCCAATTAGCACTTGCCTGGCTGCTTTCACGGGGAGACGATATCGTGCCGATTCCAGGCACGCGGCGAAAGACGTATCTCATGGAAAACATCGGGGCCGTGCAAGTATCTCTGAGCGAAGAGGAAATAACACAGATTGAATCCGTCATACCGCCGGACATGGTCGGAGGAGCCCGTTACCCGGAAGCAGGAATGATCGGCATTGATGGATAGACTGTCACCGGAGGCGACACAAGCAATGATTGGTGGGACCGATACGGTAACAACAGCTGTTTCTTGACTTTTTCACATATTTCTTTTCGTTTATACTGCGTTTTCGTACGATTAGCTAACTGTGATTCCCGATCCCCGGATCATGATATGCGAGAGAAGAAACACGCCATTTCACCTTACGCCTGGGTTATTCCGACTTCTGTTGCTTTCTCGAAACCTAAAACTTGAAACCAATCAACACGTTGTGTTGATTTCCCTTGACATTTTGGTCATAAAGTGTATTCTTTCAATGAATTCAAGGAGGTATCGCGACTCTTTAAAAAACATTTCACCCATAGCTGATAAAGGAGGGAGCCATGGAGTGATTGACGATAAGACCCCGATTCCCGAAAAAGAGCGGGTTTTTTTATGTTGGGATAATGTTGGTGATCTTAATAGATACGTTATTGCAAGATTTGGCCCTCAATCGTCGTTAGACCACAAAGGAGAACGCAATGCCGATTACATACACCGTTCATGATGGCGGTCACTTTATTCATGCTCGTGCTCATGGCACGGTATCGCCGGATGAATTCATTGAGTACGAAATAACACATGCACTCGACGAGAGAATCAAACGGCCTGTTTCTGAACTACTCGAGGTCGAATCCGGAGCCCTCAAAAACATCACGATGGATGACGTATCGAAAGTAATTGAGCGACGGAAACAGATGAACAGAGAACCCAAACCGCATCGCTGTGCCATTGTCGTGTCGTTATCGGATGAACATACGTGGAATCTGGCAAAGTTCTATGAAAAAATGGTCATACTGCACCTGCCTGAAATCGTTATCGTGTTCGGAAATTTACAGACAGCGAGAACATGGCTGGGAGTTCAGAACAGAAAGCCTGCCAAACACATGGAAAGTGACAATGAATAGCCACCCAGAGGCATTAGCTTCAGAGTCATGTATGACTTAATACCCTATACTACGATGACGGAAAGATTGAAAGGTCGGGGAGAATGTTTGTTATTACCCCGTTTGATTCGTCTTTCCCCGAATCGTTGAATCTCAGGAAATCCGAGCGAATAAATCCGAATAATATGAAAAGTATACCGGAATTGTCTTGAAATCCGAAACGCAGGTTTATAAATATACCGTTAAACAGGACATCATACCGGAAGGAGTCCGATGACAATGGAAAAGATTTTCTGGACCGATCCGTACCAGACAGAACTGATCGCGACAGTGACCTCCGTCAATGGCAATGTACTCACTTTGGATAAAACGATTTTTTATGCCTTTGCCGGTGGCCAGGAATCGGACCGGGGCGTCATCCACGGATTCAAAGTCCTCAAGGCCGAGAAAAAATATGATAAGGAAATCTACTACACCCTTGAAGATGGTCATGATTTAAAACCAGGCGATGAGGTAATCATCGAAATCGACTGGAGCAGGAGATACCGCCTGATGCGCCTCCATTTCGCCGCAGAGATCATCCTGGAACTGGTCTATCAGTACTTCAACCGGCCCGAGAAACTGGGAGCCCACATCGCCGAAGATAAGGCACGTCTTGATTTTGCATGGGAGGGAAGCATCTCCCGGATATTTCCATTGCTGGAACATAAGGCAAATGAACTCATCGCTGCCGATATTCCCGTAAAAAGCGAGTTCTGCGACGTAGACGATGAGCGGCGATACTGGGAAATCGATGGTTTTGGCACCGTTTCCTGCGGCGGTACCCACATCAGGAGAACCGGCGAGATCGGCCCCATCACCCTGAAGAGGAACAATATCGGCAAGGGAAAGGAGCGGATTGAGATTTATCTGTCGCAGTGAATAACCCTGCCGACAAGGCGGAACATTGTGAGGAATGTTTATCAATATTTTATACTTGCCTCCGGCAGGTAAACGTTTCGTCTTCGTTTACAAGACGGGATATCTACGTTTCTATTTTCATTAAGTGTCACGTTGACAGCACGGATCACGAAACGCCATGTCTCAATACTTCTCTACAAATCCGGTATGGCATGCCTATATTATTGTCCCACTCGGGGATTGGGATAAAAAAATCCTTGCCTTCAGGCGAAGACTTCAGTTCGACCTCTTGTGCCGAAGGGTTCAATGATTCCAGGATTCGAGGGTAATAAAGAAAAGGTTTTCCCCTGATCACTTGACCCCTTGAATCCTTGATCCCTCAAGCCATCGGCTTTAGCCGATGGTAGTTGATTTTCTGCTTGGACTGTACGACCGTAAACACAGGATACCGACAACCAGGAAACACAGTCCGCCTATGAGGGGCATAAAGTCGCGCCAGCTCAATCCCACTTCCAGCACCACCTTGCCGGGATCTTTTGGATCGTAATGGACTGTTACTGTATTCCCCACGGGGTGCTGATCCACGATCTTCTTAGCCTTACTCCGGCGCTGATATCCCGTCTCTCCGCCGAAGCTGATCCTTGTTGATGAATAGGTCTTCCCGTTAACAGGATACGCATACCGGACTGCAGGGTAAAAGTATGCCCTGCTGGTACTTGAGCTGCCGGACCGCCGATATTCTTTCCTGATAGTTGACGAGGTTATTTTTCCCTTGACCGAAGGCCAGTCGCTGCTCGACTTTGCCGAAATAAACTCACTGGTTCCCCAAACGAGGAAAAGAGCAGCAGCCACAAACATGCCGATGGTAAGAATAAACGGAACCTTCTGTGAAGAAGACGTGGATGCTGCCTGCGGCCCCGGTTCAAGGGACCTGTATTCTACCGGTGTTTCTTCCTTCGCAGAGATACTCTCCTTAGAAACCTCTTCTCTGTCAGCCGCTTTTTTCTTTTTGCCGAAAATCATGAACATAACGATGCTGCTCATTAACAGCATGACAATTCCGAAAATAAGGGCATATCCCGCTCCCGCTGCACTTCCCGGTTCGAGGACCGCCATGTGCGGTTTTGACGAATTGTAGTAGACGTTTACTTTTTTTCCGACTGGATAGCGCGATATTATTTTATCAGCCTGTATTTTCTTAAGGTATGAATGACTATCAAAAAAAACCCGATCAGCGGTGTAATCCATAGTGTTGACTTTGTAATTATAGGAGATCACCGCTATATATTTAGACTCCGCATCGTCCGAGTTGCCATAATCAACATCCATGCGTGACGTGACGATGACGCCGGGGGTAGAAGGCCAGCTCTCACTCGCTTTTGCGTTTTTGTAATTATTCCATCCCCAGAGGGTCATTGAAATTCCCACTAAAAGAAAGGGTATTAAGAAAAGCAGCAGACATCCTTTACCCAGTTTTTTCATGCTCTGTTCCTCCTCAGAAATGGCACTCGTTTAGGTTTTGCTCTTTGCACCTATGTTGTTGATGCCGATATGGATTCATAAAAGAACTACCACAAAAAGCACTGGGAAGATAGCTGTCCATTAAAAACGATTTCCTCGATGCGTGCAAATTATCCTGTCCGTTCATCTCTATATTCGGTGCGGATTATATTCGCCGGTTTCTGTTCAAAAATAGCATACACAATCCGGGGTCACAGATAGGTCACAGATGGAAGAAAATTGAAATGATGTCGGAGACCGGATGCTGCTTTTTGCCTTGTAGGTACCTAAGAGGGTTGCATTTTTACTCATCGGGGGCGGGTACTCATTTCTAATCGAAATTTCGACGCGGCAATCCCATCCTTAAGAGCATATCACTTTGACATGATTCCCGGATTAGCGTACATAGCAATGCGATGATTGAAATCATTTAAGAATTATTTTGGAGAGGACGTGTGTCGTGTTTATCAAAAGTTCTGTTATGCCGGAAAAACTTGATGAAACGTCATTGATGTTTTGTATCAGGGACGGGCTGTTACTTATTCGT